>NHEN01000127.1 GCA_002172625.1 Verrucomicrobiaceae bacterium TMED86
GCAACGAACCAAAAATCGTCAAAGTCGACGGCGGCAGGGTCGAAGAATGGACCAGCTCGAAAGGCACCGCGATCAAAGCCAGACTTGTCGGCATCGAGAACGACAAAGTCTACCTCTTCGAAACCGACAAAGGCGCCAAGATCCGCGCCACCGCAGCCCAGCTTTCCAAAGAAAGCGTCGCCAAAGCGAGGAAGACCGCCGGTATAAAGTAAGCCACCAAGCCTTTCGGCTGGTGGCTTCTGATTTAGATCGGTCTCTTTACTTCACATGCATGACACCGCGCATGATGGTGGCGTGTCCGGGGAAGGTGCAGACGAAGGGATAGTCTCCGACCGTCGCCGGCGCGGTGAATTCAATCTCCTGAGTCTCTCCCCTGTCGAGAAGTTTGGTGGCGTGGAGGATATTTGGATCATCCGGCAGGAACTGCTTTTTGAAACCATCGGCTCCGAGAGCAATAGCCGCATTGGCCACCGAATCAGCGGTTCCTGGTTTCACGATTACCAAGTTGTGAGGCATGAAGTCAGGGTTCACGAGGATCAGCTTGATCTTCTTGCCCGCCTTCACGGTCACTTCCTTCACGTCATACTGAATTTTCTCCACAACGGTGTTCACACGGATCGTGGTGAGATCAGCGGTGTCGGATTCGATGCCGCCTTTTTTCAGGACCATTTCCTCTTCCTCTTCGATCTCCTGTTTCCCGAGAGTCGGATCAGCATCAGTCCAGAAGTGCTTCACGGTCTTCGCGCCCATTGCGACATGGGGGTCAGATGAACCGAGCACGGCATTGAGGAGCTCTTCGTTCCGCACATTGTGCTGCTGATGAATCCAGAGTGCCTCGAGAAGCGGAATGCCATGATCCTTGTTCGAAGCACTAAACTGCTGAATCCATTTCTGCGTCTCTTTGATGACGGCATCGGTGTCGCGCTCGCTGAGTTCGACCCGGGTGCGGTGACGCACTTCCATGACGGGGTGCTTGAAGTTATCGAGCAGAGCGGAAATGGACGCGCCATCAATCTTGACCGGCTTTTGCAGCGGACGACCATTGTAAGTCATGCGGTAAATCCGACCGTGACGCTTGTCGCGGTTCGGGTCGCGCACGTTGTGCTGCATGTGACCGATGATGACATTGTGCCAGTCGGCAATGTAGAGTGCCCCGTCTTCTCCGAAGACCGCATCGGTCGGACGGAAGTTTCCGTCGTCACTATAAATCAATTGCTCGGCCGGAGTTCCCCAGACTTCACCCAGCTTGTATTTCTTCTCCTCGAAGCCATCGCGGTGAAGTTTATACTGCTTGAGACCGCGATAGCCGATGGTGTTGCAGACGAGGAAGTTTCCGTCCATCTCTTCCGGGAAGTGGCTACTGGAAACAATGACGTCGGCGGCCACCGGGCGAACCTCCTTGTTCAAAAGAGGGAACATCTTGAAGCCCTTGCCACTGGGGCGGACCTGATAAGAACGACCACCGGTTCCGTCGTTGGCGTAGAGATAGCCATACTTGTCAAAGCTCGTGCCGTGCGGGTTCGGGCTGTTGCCTGCATGGAAGGTGACGGTATAACGACGAGGGTCAAAGCGATACATTCCCGAGGATCCGGTCGTCAGGGACGGCCCCCAGGGGGTCTCGTGATTGTGTTGGAGGAAAATTCCACTCTGCCAGTAAATGCCTCCGTCAGGTCCGAAGATCAGGTTGTTCGCGGCATGGTGGGTGTCGGATGATCCGATGCCCTGCATCAGGACAAAACGAACATCAGCAACATCATCGCCGTCGGTGTCCTTAAGGAAAATAATGTCCGGCTGGCTGGTGACAACAACGCCACCATTCCAAAATTCGAAACCGAGAGGGTTGTGCACCTTGGCGAATTCCTTCACCCCATCGGCCACGCCGTCCTTGTTCTTATCTTCGAAGATGAGAAGTGAATCGTTCATCTTCTTCAAGGGCTCCCACTTGGGGTAAGTGGCCCAGGCTGCCGCCCAGAGACGTCCTTTGCCATCGACCTGCAACTGAACCGGGTTGGCCAATTGCGGGAACTTTTTCTCGTCCGCAAAAAGGTTCACTTTAAAGCCTTCGGCAATGTGCATCTTGGAAATCGCTTCCTTGCCGTCGAGATACTTCAGGCTTCCTTCCTTCTGCTTGCTTGAGCTCCGGGACTTTCCTCCGACGTTGGATTTGACCGGAACAGGCGCGGGGACATTGGCATCGCTGACTCGCAAATCCTTGCCGGCGGCCTTTGCCCAAATCCGCTGGTCGCGATTGGCCGTGGTGACATCGAGCATCTTGAGCTCGTGCTGGAGAACCTCGGCATTGGTCTGTCCATCGACGAATTTCAGCCCGGAGCGTCCGCCCCATACATCGTTACCATCGGTAGCGCGATAACGATTGTGCCAATGCCAATTCTTATCAAGGACCGCTTCGCGTAGCGGCTGATGACTTGGAGATGCCTCGATTTTCTTGTTGAGAAGTCCTTGTGCAATCACCTCCCCGATCATGCGGTTGCCATCTTCATTAAGGTGAATTCCATTCAAGGTCAGGGGGATGTTGCTGGTAGAATACAGCGCCAGGGAGGGGTTGAAGAGATCAAGAAACGCCACGCCATTTTCGCTGGCGGCGAGACGGGTCGCTTCGGTGATCGCGAGAAGACGCTTGTTGTTGGACTTTCCGCTGGGGAGATTGGGATCTTTAAGATTCTCGTGTGCGATCGGGCTGGCGAGCACGATGCGAGGGAAGGTCTTGCCGTTGGGCTGGGCCTTGCGGATGGTCTCGACCAGCTTGGCGAGTTCCTTGTGGTAGTTCTCCGGAGTAGTGTCGAAGGACTCGTTATAACCATACATCGCGAGGACAACATCCGCTTTTACCAACTGAAGATATTCGGCCATCGGGGTAAATCCTCTCGAGCGGGGATGCTTGTTGGCGCGATCTCCGGTGAGGCTCATGTTACGGAAGCTCAGCTGCAGCCCCTTGGTCTCGGCCTGAAGAAGGGTCTCCAGCCAACCATCATGCTGCATGCGGTCGGCGAGGCCATTCCCAATGATGGAAACCACGTCGCCTTTGGCGAACTTAAATGGCGAGGGGTCTTTATGGCCCGAAGGAACATCGACCGACTTGGCCACTTTCTGGGCCTCACCTTTGCCTCCGCGATAGGTCACCGCCACCTTTTTACCAAAGTCAAAATCCACCGAGACTTTCGGCGCCGCGAGATTGTCCTTCTTAAAGACAGCCTTACGATTGGCGTCGAGAAGGGTAATCGTGAAATTGGCGAGCCTCCCATCGAGACCATCGCCCCGGTTCCAGATCGAAACTTTGTCGATGGCCTGGGGCTTGCCGAGATCAAGTTCCCACCATGGGTTCGCCTGGCCTTCGCTGGTGTGAGTCTGCCCCCCTTTGGTATAGGACGGATTCTTATTCCCATCGATGGCCCGCTCGGGAACACCACCGGCTCCGAGGCTCGACTGGGTGGCTTTCCCCGATTTGGCAATATTCTTACCTTTGCTGATCACTTCGACCTCGGCCAAAGTAAGCGTTTTACCATTTCCGGGCAATTCGACGCGAACATATCGCGCGTTCGGGGCTGCTGCTGATGCCGCTATCGCGCTCAGCGCCAGCAGTAGAGTGGTGGAGACTAACTTCATAAGTGAACAAATGGATACGCTCCATTTCCGGCATCTTATCGCGAAGATTTAAGGAAAACATGAAATCCCCAACCAGCCCCGATCAAAAGCCCTCCCCGGGCAGCCCCTCCTGCAGCGACTTGACGGGTTCAGCCCACCAGATCCGACCAGACCTCGCCATGCACATCCGTCAGGCGAAGATCCCGGCCTCCCCAGCGGTAGGTCAGCTTCTCATGATCTATTCCGAGTTGGTGCAGGACCGTCGCCCAGAGGTCATAGACGGTGGCGACTTGATCGATTGCTTTGTAGCCCAGTTCATCGGTCGCTCCGTGGGTCTGGCCGCCTTTCACGCCGCCGCCGGATAGCCAGAGACTGAAGCCATAGGGATTGTGATCACGGCCATTGCCTCCTTGCGAAAAGGGCGTACGGCCAAATTCTCCAGTGAAGACGACGAGGGTTTCCTCCAATAACCCCCGCTCCTTGAGGTCGGTGAGTAATGCGGCGATGGGGCCATCGACTTGCTCCGCCATTTTTCCGTGTCCTTCCGCTAAACCTCCATGTTGGTCCCAGGGATTCCCCCCGTTTCCTCCACCGATCCCGTGGCTGCAACACGACAACTCCACAAAGCGCACTCCGCGCTCCACGAGACGCCGCGCCATGAGACACTGCCGCGCATATTCGGCCTGGTGCTCGTTGCTGCTATTCACGCCATAAAGTTCTTTGGTCGCTTCACTTTCTTCGCTGATGTCGGTGAGTTCCGGCACGGCTCCCTGCATGAGATACGCGGTCTCGGCATTTTCCACCGAAGCCATCACGGCATCTTTGGCCGCCGTTCGTTCGGCAAACTTTCGGTCCAGTCCACCGATGAAATCAAGCGCGCGACGTTGCTCCACCTTGAGCATTCCCGGCGCGATATTGGGGACTGCTTGATTCCCCGAAATGTTAAAAATCGATCCCTGGGTCGCCGCCGGAAGAAAGCCATTTCCAAAAATACTCACACCCCCGTGCGGAGTCGTGGCCCGCTTTGATTGCAGCACGACGTAGCCCGGCAGATTGGGATTCATCGAACCACATCCGTAGTTCACCCACGCCCCGGCGCTCGGATAGCCCAGGAAGGGAAAGCCGGTGTGCATGAAGAAATTCCCTTGAGCGTGCTCGCTGAATTTCGCCGTCATTGAGCGGACAATCGCCAGGTCATCGGCCCGCTCCGCGATCTTGGGAAACATGTTCGTCATTTCCAAACCGGACTTTCCATAGCGCCCGATCTCCCACGGTGACGCAAAAATATTCCCGTTGGCGTCGAACTGCGTTCGCTCCACCGCCACCGGCATCGGCTGACCATGGCGTTTTTTGAGCGCAGCCTTGGGATCAAAGGAATCGACATGGGAAACCCCGCCCGACATGTAGAGAAAAATCACCGACTTGGCCTTCTGCGCGTGATGTAACTTCGGCTTGGATGCACCCCAAGCCTGATTCCCGTTGATGAGACTGGAAAGCGCCACGGCGCTGACTCCGCTGGAGGTCAGCTTGAGAAATTCCCGGCGGGTTTTGAGATCAATGGACATAAATCAATTCTTTGGAGTTCAAGAGAGCATGCGCGAAGCGGTAAAAAGGATCACCCGTGCCGGACATGGCTGCTTTTCGTTCGGCGAGTTCGCGGTCAATCCCGGCAAGTTCTTTGGAAATTCTGGCGATCTTATACTTCAACTTGGTAGCTGCCGCTCCTTGCGAATCGTTCAATGAATCGTCGATCATTTTAGCGGTCACAATTTCCACCATCGATCCCGAGGCCGCTGCGGCCACCTCTTCCCTCGTGAGCGCCCGATCATAGAGACGTGCTTCAAATACCTGCCCGGTCAACATCCGCCCTCCGCTGGGATTCACGCCATGACGAAGACCAAGCACGACCTGTGATCGGCCCGCCTGATACTTGTGAGTATTCCCCTTCCGATATGATTTCCCATATCGCTGTCCATCGCGATAGGCCTCGATCCGGCCATCCTGATGATACACGATGGCAATACGCACCGCCTTGGCATTGGCCTCTTTCTCCTGCGGTCCGCCAAAGCCTTCCGTCCTGGCGAAATTGTTACTTCCCGAAAGCCACTGACCTGGATCTTTCTCCCCGAAAACGATACTGTCAAAAGTAGCCCCGTCGACGGTCTGCACCGTCATCGCTCCGCCACCTTGCTGATTCAATTTGTCGAGCTGCACGAGAACCTCCAGTGTCTTTGCTCCAAGATTCGTCTTCAAAGGCTCGCTCATCAGGTAGCCGCCATTCAGATGCAGCGCCCCATCGATGACCTTCGCATTTCCTTTCAATATCCCCTTCGAGCCGCTGATGGAATCATCGCTATTCCCTTCAAAATCCCAGCGCCCGATTGGCTTCAAATCCACCGGCTTTTTGTTTTTCGCAGCTTCCGCATTCCGGCGATCAACTTTCGCCTGCAACTTAGATCGAATAGGCCCTAGAATCGCCTCTCGCTCTTTTTCAACCTCCGACAGAGATTCTGACACAACAGCGTGCTTTTCCCGAAGCCGGCCGGTGTCATCATCAACCTTCCCATCCAGGTAAGCCACACTCGCCGCGAGCTCCTCCGCACTCGGAGGTCGGGCATAAGCTTGCAGGAAGAAGCGCCTTACTTTCGCCTCCGGTGTTTTCAGCGATTGATCATTCTTAATCCGATGACTCCACTGTCGGGCTGCTTGCGCGACTTCGCGACCATTCATCAAAGTCAGCGCCTGAGCGGGAACATTGGTCAAGTTGCGATCCCCAACCGTCGAAGTAGGAATTGGCAAATTAAATGCCTTCAAAAAAGGATCTAACCGATTGCGTCGCACCGCCCGATACATCGCCCGCTGCCCGCCTCCTCCGGTTGCGAGATGATTAATGGTATCCAGAATGGCCTCGGCATCCAATCGACGGGGCGGAAAGTAAGCGAGCATTTCGTTTTCCGCATCGCGGTCGCCATTGGCTCGCGGAGGCAAGCTTGCCGAACGAAAGGTCCGGCTCATCACGAGTTGTTTTACGAAGGGCTTCATCTTCCAGCCGCTGGCCCGGAAGTCGATTGCCAGAGTATCGAGAAGTTCGGGATGCGATGGCTCTTTGCCCAAACGTCCGAAATTATCCGCAGAAGCAACGAGCCCACGACCGAAGACATGATTCCACAAACGGTTCACAATCACGCGCGAAGTCAGCGGGTTATCCTCCCGCAAAATATCCTCGGCCAACTCACGACGTCCGCTCTCGGTTTTTGAATATGGCTTTCCTTCGAAGATCTCCAAAAAAGTCCGCTCAACCGGCTCCTCTTCTTTCTTATAATCACCACGACTCAGGAGCGGCTGATCCCAAACCTCTCCCTCCATCACACCCGGAGCCCGAACCGGCACCCGGATTTCACTTTCCAGCTTACGATACGTTTCAATCTGGGTCCGCAATCCTTTGGGGAGCGTCTTCACCGTATTCGGCAGGAAACCCCGACTCACGAAGGCATTGAGAAGCTGAGCCTGGTCATCATTCATCGAGCCACTCTTCCAGGCCCTCAACGCAGAGCGCAAGATGGTCCGGTAAAACTCCAGTAGACTCGCCCGGTCTTTAATGACCTCAGTCGCTTTCGGAAATGCAACAATTGGAACGCCGATATCACGCATCGCGCCCTGTCCCGCGTAGGCCTCCAGAACCCCGAACCACGATCGATCACCGCCGCCTCTCGTCGTTGAATCCGGCCCGGTATTCACCTGGAAATACCCCTTCTCGCCGTTCCAATATGTATACTTGCGATTTTCGACCCAACCTAATGTCGGATTCAACTGAGCCGCCGGATGTACCAAGCCATGACTCAGTGGATAGCTCCGCATCACGAAGCGAGCCTGTGCCTTCGATCCCACCACGCGCATCATCGCCTTGTCACCTTTCGCTTTGTGAAAAACCGAACTCAGCGTTGCGCTGTGCTTATCCGAAATCAAATGACTATAAACGCCGGACGGATAAATCCCCGTCAACGCCTTCTCGCCACCGCCCGCAATTGCGAAAGCACCCGCCCCACTGGGCCCCTCTCCCAGACCATTGCCATTTTCAAACCACCTGGCGTAGGTCTTGGGATCGCGAAGATCAGCATAGAAAGTCGCCGAGGATTTCGTCTTCTCATTATGCACCAGAGATTCCTGATGCTTCTTTTCAAGATCGGCGATCCTCCTCGCGATATCTTTCACTCCGTTCAACTTCGCCCAAGCCGCGAGAGGATCGGTCTCTTTGATTTTTCCAAGCTTACTCACTTCAAGTTTCCCAATCGCCCCATCCACAACCCCAAGCCAATAATCAGCAAAGGCACGGCGCAGCACGGGCTTCATTTTCGAAAGTTGCTTGCGGTGTAACTCCTTCAACTCCGGCGAATCAACATTCACTATCGCCGGACGACTCCCAATCATGATGCCGTAGAACTTATAAAAATCCTTCTGGCTGATCGGGTCGAACTTATGGTTGTGACAACGGGCACAGGAAACAGTCATCCCCAGCATCGCTTTTGAAACAACATCCACCTGATTGTCCGTGAAGGTGATTTGCTCATCGTAAGCATCCGTCACCCCGAAGCCGTGTGGCACCATCCGAAAATGCGCCGGCCCAATGGCAGATTCATTTAAGCCAAGCTCTGCATTGATGCGGGGCTTTTCAAGCAAGTCCCCCGCGAGGTGCTCCCGGATCATCTGGTCATAAGGCACATCCGCATTGAGCGCCCTTATGAGGTAATCGCGATACTGATTGGCGTAGGGAATCGCCGGGTCGCCTTCACTCCCGTGCGACTCGGCGTAGCGATACCAATCCATCCAGTATCGCGCCCAACGTTCGCCATATTGCTTCGTCGTCATCAGGTCATTGACCATCTTTTCGTAGGCGGTCTCGCTTGGATCAGCAACGAAGGCCTCCACCATCTCGGGTTTTGGAGGCAGCCCCGTCAGAATCAGATGCACCCGCCTGACCAAAGCGGCCGGAGTGGCTTTGCCCGCTGGCTGCAGTTTCTCTTTTGCGAGGCCCGCAGAGATAAATTGATCAATCACGTTCCCATTCCACTCTGGCTGCTTCGCCGGAGGGGCCTGCGATTTCCTTAAAGGCTGGAAGGCCCACCATTCTTTCCGGCGATCCCGCACCGATTCCCAATCGACCTGATTCGCCAGATCCTCCTTCGTCGGTTTCGTCGTCCGGGGATCCGGGGCTCCCATGCGGATCCAGTCCTCAAAATTCTTAATAATGATATTAGCGAGCGTCGGAGACTTTGGAGGCATCGCCTCGTAATCCTCATGGTGACGAATCGCCAATATCAACGGGCTTTCATCAGGATTTCCAGGAACGATCACCTCCGACTCCAAAAGAGCATCGCGATAATCAAGAGACAGATCGCCCTTCTTCTTATCAACGCTGTTGTGGCATTCGTAGCAACTCTCCGCCAGGATCGGCCGAATCTTGTTTTCAAAAAACTCGACCTCTTTCGACGTCAACTCGGCACCAGAAAGACTTCCGGCCCATCCGGCAAGCGCGAGGGAAATTGCACACCTTTTTATCAACATAGAGACCCCGTAGTTACGAAGACCTCCCTCAAGTTCATACATGTAATTCCACTCAACCCAACGCTTCAAAGAAAAACAAACCATTGGCGCTCCCAATCTCGGCCCTCATTTTTTGGAGGAGAGCGCTCAGTTGTGAAGTCACGGCAATGTCGTCGGCTTCGGCAAATCATCCACCATCCCGACATCCGTGCGTTTCAACTCCGCAATCGTCCTCTCCCTTGACTCCAGAACTTTCCTCCGATAGGCGGGATTTCAGGCAAGGTTGATCAACTCCTCCGGATCTTCCTTTAAGTTGTAAAGCTCCTCGAGTTCTTCTGCGATCAGGGTCTTTGCTCATTTGAGTGAAGATATGACGGCCGTATTTTCAGAGAGAACCCTAACCAACAGAAACCCAGGCACCCTTGTCGTGACTCTCCAGTGATTTCTCCGCGAGCTCTACGCCCTTCGCGCCTTCACGGAGAGTCCACGGAAATTGCTCCTCGCGAGCAACGTGCTTGAGGAACATCTCCCACTGGATCTTGAAGGCATTGTCACAAGGACCGGGATCGACAACTTCCCAATTGTCATTGAAATCAATCGGACTATCCACATCGGGGTTCCAAATCGGACGAGGCGTATTTTCCATACTCTGGGCCCAGCATTTCCGCAGTCCCACGATGGCACTCCCTCTCGTTCCGTCGACTTGCATCGTGAAGAGATCATCGCGACGGACGCGGACATCCCAGGATGAGTTGAACTGACAAATCACGCCTGTCTTGGTTTTGAACAAAGCGTAAGCCGCATCATCGGCAGTGCACTCGTAGGGCTGCCCATCCTCACCAATGCGCTCGGGAAGATGAGTCGCGGCATGTGTGAAGACATCGGTGATCTCGCCGAAGAGATTATCGACGACATAACGCCAGTGGCAGTGCATGTCTATAATGATTCCGCCGCCATCTTCGCTACGGTAATTCCAGCTTGGGCGCTGGGTCGGTTGATCTTCATCATGACCAGTGAAGACCCAGTA
The DNA here is from genome assembly GCA_002172625.1 of Verrucomicrobiaceae bacterium TMED86. GTDB lineage: Bacteria > Verrucomicrobiota > Verrucomicrobiia > Verrucomicrobiales > Akkermansiaceae > SW10. The sequence goes on from NHEN01000127.1 coordinate 10,172, forward strand.
TCCAAATTCGCCGCGCACCGAAAGGATCTCACCAAAGAAGCCGGCCTCCTTCAGTTGCTTGAAGGCCTGAATTCCCGGAAGCCAAAGCTTGTCCTGGACCGTGCCGTTTTTCACTCCGGCAGCCTCTGCAACCTCCGCGATGCGATACGCTTCCGACGAAAGAACCGCCGTGGGCTTCTCGCAATAAATGTGCTTTCCCGCAGCGATGGCCCTCTCAAGGAAACCAACCCGGTAGGGAGTCCCCGAAGCGTCGAAAAAAATCTGATAAGAGTCATCCGCGAGCACCCTATCAAGATCGGTGGTGTATTTCTTTACTCCATGTTTCTCCGCCAGCGCCTTAAGCTTTTCCTCATTGCGACCGGTCAAAATGGGATCCGGCATCAAGACCGTGCCATCCTCCAAAGTCACCCCGCCCTGCTCGCGAATCGCGAGGATCGAGCGCACGAGGTGCTGATTGGTTCCCATGCGTCCGGTGACGCCGTTCATAATAATTCCTATCGTTTCAGTGCTCATGTTGTTCGGTAAATTTCGTGGTAAGCATTCAAGATCTCGTCGAGAAATTCGTTTTGGTCGCGGGCCCACCACTTTGAAGAAAAGATCTCCACTTCACGGCGTCCGCCGAATCCCGCTTCGCTCATCATGCGATCAATCCCCCGCAAATCCGCGCAACCCTCCCCCATGATTCCGCGATCGAGAAGCATGTCGGATTGGTCCGGCTTGAAATCACAAATGTGATAAGTATCGAGCCACCCGCCTTGCGCGCAGCGCTCGATTTGTTCCGCAAGATCGTGTTCCCACCAAACATGGTAGACATCGAGAGCAATTCCGACATTGGCGTGATTCAATTCTTCGCAAAGGTCATTGGCCACCCTGAGCGAAGAAATCGCCGAACGATCCCCGGCATAAACCGGATGCAAAGGCTCCACCAGAAGTCGCACGCCCATCCTGTCGGCCTCATCGGCAATCGCGCCGATGCCATCGCGAATCTGGGCGTAATTCTCGCCCGGCGTCTGCCCCACCGTGGCCCCGCAGACCAAAACAATACTGGGAAGTTCTAAAATCTCCGCTTCCTTCAAGGCCTGGCGGTTCACTTCAAGAGCATCCCGACGTTCCTTCCCGGTCGCTCCGGTAAAAAATCCTCCCCGCACTAACGAGATCCCCTCCAAACCCGCGTCTTGGATCTGCTGCTTGACCTGGCACAGATCCTCACCCTCGAGGGTCTCACGCCAAATCGAAATTCCGCCAATGCCCCGTCGGGCATAGCCTTCAATACACTCACTCATCGACCACGGCTTGGTGGTGAAGGTGTGGATCGCCAATTCGGGATAATTCATCGTTTAAGTTGTTTCGCCAATCAGGAGTTCGCCTCGCACTAAAATGGATTGCTCGCTCTCCACTCCATTTACAATGCCGGCATGAAGATTCCGACCGGCACGCATCGCGAGTGTTCTGATCGACAAATCCACCGTGGTCAGCCTTGGAATGATCACATCACAGAGCGGGCTGTTATCGCAGCCGGTGACGAGAATGTCGTGGGGAATCTTGTAGCCAAGTTCATGTAGTTGCTGAATCAACAATGAACCGACCACGTCATTGACCCCGACGAATACCCGCACTCCGCGTTCATACTCCGCTTTGATTGTCTCGCACTTAATCTCCTCTGGGGAATCTGCGATCCAAACATCCTCCTTTGCCTCAAAAGTTATGCCATTTGCAGCGCAGCCTTCAGTGAAGCCCTGCACCCGCATCCTCATGACATCCTCAATCCCACGATATCCGACAAAACAACAATTCCCCGCGACCCCTTTCGAAGACAAATGTTCCGCCACCTGCCGCATCGCATCGCGGTGATCGCTCACCACCTGTCGCACGCCCCGCACCACACGATTCAGCACCAGACACTTGGCACCCTTCTCCTTGATCTCCTCGAACACCGCAGCCGGAGGACGATGGAAGGCAAAAACAAAGGCATCCACTTCTCCTCCTTTCTTGTGAGGAAATGGCACATAATCCTTCCCCGCAGTTTCCACGATAATGTTCGCCCCCGAGGGGCTCAAGCCCTCGCGCAAGCCATCCACCAGATCAAACAGGCTATAAAACAAATTGGCCGTCCGACTCGCCGAAGGAGGGAGGACCAATTTGATCGTCAAAATCGAACGCTCGGAATGGCGACGCTGGTTCCGCCTCACATAGCCCATCTTCTCCGCCACTGCTTTCACATGTGACACGACCGGACCTCCAATCAACGAAGAGCCACCCAGGGCGCGTGACACCGTGGCCTTGGAGACACCTGCGGCTTCAGCAATCCGGGCCATTGTCACAGTTGGGGAGGATTTGGACATTAGAGAGAGTAGCCTAATCGTTTCGCGCAATCCGAGAGCATTCCAGCCTCCCACTCAGGACGACGGGGGCACATTGGATGCGGCTCGCTACTGGGAATGCGACCCAACAAATGCTGAAAGACCGCACAGCTATGCTTGTAAGCCGGAACGTCCTCCCGAAAAGCAACATTTCCAAGATACTGCAGGGCGTCATTCAATTCATGATAAGCCTCATCACCTTGTTCCCAGAGACGATCACGTTCCGCGAATTTCTCCGGACAAAATGCCGCCAGGCCCAAAAGGTAGTCTGATCCATATTCGATCATATCGATGCCCAGATCATTTCCGGTATAAATGCGAAAGTCGGGCCGGACTTCGTCACGCAAGGCCAAACGCTTAAGCTCCTCTCCCCGGCTCAATGAAGAATGTTTCATTCCCTTCAAGGAGGGAATTCCCATTAAGCCCCGCACGACCTCTTCGGAATAAATCATCCCGTTCGGAGCAAACATTTTTCCCAGCTCAAATCCCAACACGGAATCGTAATTCTGACAAACATCAGCATAAAGCTTCACGATCTCATCCGAACTCCAGTCATGAAAACGGGTCGTCTGAAACAAAATCGGCGTCCCGCCAAACTCCGCGATTTGATCCCCACCGGTCCGATAGAGATCCACCAAATCGCCTTCGAGCCCTTCCACAAAAACTCCGGCCACAAATGGCTTGTCCGGTCCGAGCGCCTCACGGGTCCATGCCAGAACATCCTTTCGCTCCTCCTCGGTGAGATAATTGGCATAGCCGGTGTCCATATTAACGGCGCACTTCAAACCCGCTTCTTCGGTCCGTCGCACTGCATCCTGAAATGCTTCCCGGGCAATCCGGCCGTCTTCTTCAAATGGAAGGAGACAAGCCGCCATTCCCTCCAACTTCCGCCCAAAGGTTCGCAAATCTGCTCTCGCCTGAATACCCATGCCGACCGATATGGTTGCATGCAACTTTTCGCAAGTGCTTTTTTCACCACTACCCCATCGGATACATGATTTCCTCACTCACTTCATCGATTTTCGCCAGAGTGTCATCGTCCAAAACCAAGCCCGCCGCTTTCATGATCGGCGCCATCTGGGAAACCTTGCTCACGCCAACAATCGTCGACGCCACGTAGTCGTGCTGCTTGCTCCAGGCCGCTGCCAGAGTGGTCACATCCAGATCCAGTCCCTTCGCAATCTCCCCAAAACGCCGGGTGGAGGCCAATGACTTCTCATTCACAAACCGTCCCGCCATGGCCTTCTGACGAGGCCCGCCGTGGTTCAAATATTCCGCAAAGCGCGCATCGTCAGGAACTCCGTCGTTGTATTTCCCCGTCAGTACTCCGCCCGCAAGCGGACTGTAAGGAAGCAAACTCACCTGCTCCTGACGAAGACATTCCGCGAGTCGATCTTCGTCCCGACGGTTGTTCAGCGAGAAATTATTCTGAATGGTGTCAATGCGCGTCAGCCCTTCGAGCTCGCTCGTCCAGAGGCTCTTCATCACGCCATAGGCATCGTCGTTGCTCAACCCAATCGCACGAACCTTCCCCTCCTTCACAAACTCATCGAGCACCTCAAGGGTATCCGCAGCCCGCATGCCGTGATCAGGCCAGTGGATTTGATAGAGGTCGATGTAGTCCGTCTTCAACCTGCGTAAACTTCCCTCAAGCGCTTTCCGAAGATGCACCCGGTCCAAGGCCGCCTTGCCGTGACGAATCGGAGGACAAAACCAACCATGCGCCGCACCCGCAATCTTCGAGGCAATGATCACCGACTCGCGGGGCACATTCTCCAGCCACTCCCCCATCCAGGTCTCGGTTAATCCGGCCAGTTCCTCCGACGGGGGAACGGGATAAACCTCCGCAGTGTCAAAAAAATCAATTCCCGCCTCCACCGAAGCATCCATAATGCGAAAACTCTCTTCCTTGTCGGCCTGGGTTCCGAAAGTCATCGTCCCCATGCAAATTTCACTGACCACAATGCCGCTCGTTCCCAGTCGTCGTTTTTCCATCAGGAAAATTGTGACGACCGGAAGCAGCAGGATCAAGAACAGGAAAGAAAAACCTCCTACTCAGTCAAAAGCTCGAGGTGCAAACGAATGAACTTTCGTTCATCGGTGCCGAGGATAGAGCTCTCACGAATGACGGCCGTCTCTGATCCGTCTCCATTGCTGGTATTGGTCACTAGAACCGACGGCTCCAGTGGCCAGGAGGCCAGCGTTGCACTTTTCTGAAGAGACCACACAAGATCCGCGCCATTGGAGACTCGACGCACCTCAATGGCGAGGTAGTCGACTCCTTCGACCTCAACTTCCGTCCCCGAAACCTGAGCGGCATCCGCGACAAGAGGATTAGTGGCGTAGGCATACTCTTCCCAGTTCTTGCGACCATCCCCATCAGGGTCGGCATCAAAGGCACCATCGGTAAGCCACTCGGCGCTTGGGAAGAATCCTTCCTGCCAGGCATTGAAATGAACCTGCCAGGAAGTATCACCGATTCCCGGAGAGCCGCCTGCCAATTCACTGGCGGCCCACATCGCAGGATCGCTCAGTTCATTGTAAGCCGTCGCATCATCACGAATCACGAGGGACAAACCACCACCGTCACTCGGCGGATACCAACGATCATTATAAGTGAAAACGAGAATGTTTTCTCCCACTCCATCCACAAGTCGCAAGGTCTCACCGTCATTGTCCAATTGCCCAATGAATGGTCCGGCTACCGGCGAGGAAACCGCAGGATAACGAATCGCAAATGCCGCCGGATTCTTAGCTAGAATGATTCGCCCCCCAGCTGCGAGCGTGAGAGGAGCATCAAAGGTATATTCGACACCTTCGGTAAAGGATGAGTTTCCAAGATCAATGCTGGCCCCGGAAATATTCTTCAATTCCAAAAACTCGAAGTCCGAATCAACCACTCCCGGAAGAGCCGCCGATTCCGCAGCAGTCGGATCAGCAGGATGATAATTCACCTCGGTCACCCGGAGCGCAAGTTGGTTCACCGTCGGCGTGCCAGTATAAGTGAAAGAATCAATCAACACGCCGGAATCATTACGAAGCTCGATGCTCTCTCCGCGTGCCGAAAGCTGCCCTTGATAGCCACCCTGCACATAGCGGAATTCACCACCTTTTGGGCCGGTCGTCCGACCCCGGAAACTTGCCGAGTCACGCGCCACGTGCAAAAGACCTTGATAACCCGAAGCCGAGGTTCCTGCTCCAGCTAAAATCACCGTCCCCTCAGGGAAGGTATAATCAACCCCACCGCTTAGCGTCCACCCCGAGAGATCAATGTCCGCAGATCCCTCGCGGTTCTTGAGAACAATGTATTCCTCATCCTGATTTCCGCTCAGCGGAAGGAAATCCACGCTTTCGATATCGACAGAGGGAGTTGTCGGTTCGGTCGAAGCAATCTGTGCATTATTGACCTCGAACCCGGTGTTGAAGATAAAACTCCGACGCGCGGGCAGAAATGTGTCAATAATTCGATCCGACCCCTGAAGCATATTGAAGTTGTTTCCCCAGGATCCCCACTTTTCATAGTCTCGGTCGGCGTCGGTTCCAATCTGGTTCCGGATCGCAATGATCGAGTCCTTGATCCAATCGCCATTGGCTGCCGCATTGGCACCCGAAAGGAAGAGGTCATCTCTCAAGGTGTCAATACGCCGAACCATCATCTCCCGAAATTCGGGAGTCGTTTGCATGAGGGCCCATAGCGGATTAATCGTCTCTGGAATCTCAAAATTGGTCACCATGTTATCATCGAAGTACTTAAGTGTTCCTGTCCACTTTCGCCCAAAGGACAAATCCACATCCCAGGGAAGCGGCCGCCACTCCCCGGTCCCATGGGTGTCGCGATACATATAGTAATTTTTGTGTCCGCTGTCCGTAATTCCTGCCGTCGCGTATGCCGCCAATTGATTGATCGTGGCAGCCACATCGATATTGTCATAGGCGTAGCGGCGCTTATTGGCGACCGAACTCGAAGCCAGAGCTGTAATTAAGGCCTGTAGATCAGACTTGTCCCCATCCTTGGGAGTCTTCTTGCTACCGCCATTGGTTGAGGCCAACCTATCGTACATTTTATAAAGTGTTCCCTCTTCGTCCAATCCGACCCTGTCCAAATAGCGATCATCCCCGTCTTCCACCATATCAGTCGTCGAGAAGAACTCACCATTTCGATCCATCCTCACCGTGAAGGCGTAATGCCCCTTGGCTCCCGTCCGATTCAAATATTCGTAGGTTAGAGTATTCCTTACCTTGCTCTTGTCCGCCCAGTTGGTAAGCAAATTGATGTCCTTGACCCGGCGCTCCCCCTCACGCCACTCAAAGCGGTTCCCCTTGTTAAAATCCACATCATAACTCTTCTTCGGAAACCCACCCGTCGATTGACCATGGCGATCCATTTGAATGTTGTCGTAAAACTGACCCAGGTAATACAACGATGTTCTTGTCCCCGATACCGTGTCAACTGCCGCCTGATTCTGAACAAAGGTTTCGATAATCGGGAGCTGGGAAGAATTGTGATCAGGGTTAAATGCTACCGTTCCGTAGTATCTGTCGGAATCCAGGGGGTCAGGATAGGGTGGAGACAAGCCTACCGCATTATCATCGTCTTCAGCCTCAACCCGCCAACGAATCATCTCACCATCATCCAGGGAAGTCGTAGCTAGGAGAGCCGAGTAGATTCCGTCTCCGGCAGTCTCATCTCCGGCGGTTCCTCCATCATTCATGAGAATCATATTTTCAGATCCAAACATGATCCGGCTATACAACCTCACTTCATCAACCGAGCCCGTTCCGTCTGAAACTTCCGCGGTGATGAGCAAAGGGGCACTCCCGCCCCCACCCACCGGACGGTCGGGAGTGTCGGTAACATTCTTGATCACTGGAGCCACTTCGTCGGCAATGCCTTCGTTTGCCGATCCAAATGACGGCTCTGAAAAATACCCCGGAGTGTCAGTCACTCCGCCGGTAATCGCGACATCGAGTTCGGGCAGGATGAGCATATCGCTATTACCCAAACTCCGGTTCATGCCATGAATCGCGAGAACATTCGTTCCGGTCACCAACTCCACATTTTCGAGATTGATCGCAAAGACCTCCCATTCCGAGTTCAAACCATCACTCCGCGAAGCCGAAGCAAGAGAATTCCAATTGGGCGTTGCATCTTCCCTATCCGCAGCCACTTGCTCGCCATTAATGTAGGCGATAAATCCATCATCGTATCGCATTCTCAACGTCATCCCATTCACGGCATTGGAATCGGCTAGATCGAAAGGCAGCCGAATAAACACCGAGGTATTCCCCCCGAACATCTCGTTGATAAAATCTCCGCTTTCACTCAGCCATCCGTCGTAGCCAGCTCCGTTATCGAAGCCCACTCCAGTCGTCACCGCCCTCCAGGTCGATCCGGTAAAAGTCGATCCAGGCGCGTCATTCCAATTAAGGTAGTTCGCATTAAAATCAGCTTGATCAACCGGCACAGCGGCCTGCCCGGAAGCTCCGGTCTCAATCATCGTGGATGCTCCGCTGCCTTGCCCCACGCCGTAACTCGCACCTTCTACCTGCGCCGGATAAGTCGGAGCGAACTCATGCTCCACCGTGCTTCCATCAGCTTTCATCAATCCAAGATACTCGCCTCTGCTGCTCAGTTTAAAATTGGTATGAAATTCATCACCCACCACGCGACGGTTTTTCCCCGAGGCAAAAACGGTAAGAAACTTCTTCGCGTCCAATGAAGTCCCCGGAGGGAAAATCCACTTTTGCAAATCCGCCGCATCATCACTCAAACTCCAGCCACTCAAATCAACCGTCGCGTTCGAGTCATTATAGATTTCAATCCAATCCTCATCATCCCCGTCCTCGTCCACTACCGACCCATCATTGGCCGCAACAAATTCCAAAATCCAAACTTTCGCCGGGAGCATCGGCGCGGCCAAAATCCCTCCCGCGAGTAAGAGAGCGTTCCACCATTTTGTTGATTGTGTGTGCATGGTTTGAAAAAGTTCCACATTTCCCTCTGCCTGACAACTTTAACAAACCATATTCCCATACAAATTTTCCCGGAACCTGTATCGGACAATGAGATTTCTCCGCCTATCCTCATCTCACTCTCATTACCTTAATTAGCGAAACAATTCACGGCCGCGACATCTCCGAACGCCTTGGCATTGCCTGCGACAACACCGGAAAACTAGCCCAGACTAGGCGACGGCCAAAGAGCCCGGAATACCTATTCCAGCCGCCCGGCCGATGCTTTTCTCTCTTCCCCGCTTCCGCCACCTTGCCACCCCCTCCCCACTCTGCCATCGTCCTCCCATGAGATTCGCCTTTGCCCTCTTTCTGCTCACCCTTCCTCTCACTGCCGACGTCACCCTCCCCGCCATCTTCGGAAACGGGATGGTGGTCCAACGTGATGCCCCGCTCCGCGTCTGGGGAACCGCTGATGCCAATGAAGCCATTACCGTTTCATTCAACGGTAAAAAAGCCACCGCCAAAGCCTCTCCGGACGGAACCTGGCTCGCCGAACTTCCCGCTCCAAAGCTCGACAACAAATCCCACAAACTTTCCGTCAAGGGAAACAACGAGCTCACCCTTACCGACGTCCTCATCGGCGATGTCTGGATCGGATCCGGCCAATCCAACATGGAATGGAACCTCACCCAGTCCGAACAAAAAGAGGAATTCATTAAGAAGGCCAAGCACCCCAAGGTCCGCCTCTTCCACATTCCCAAGGTTCAGCAAAATACCCCGCAGACCAACGTCAAGGCGGCCTGGAAAAACTGCACGCCCGAGAACATCCCACGCTTCTCTGCCGTCCTCTACCACTTCGGAAAAGACATTCACAAGAAAACCAAAATCCCCATGGGTCTCATCAATAGTTCCTGGGGCGGCTCGCCCATCGAACCCTGGATCGTCACCGGCAAAGGGTCCGGAAAAATGTACAATGGCATGATCGCCCCCATCACCAACTTCTCGGTCAAAGGAACGATTTGGTATCAGGGCGAAACCAACGTCATCCAGAAAAACGGCCTCGCTTACACGGGTAAAATGAAAGACCTCATCGAAGGGTGGCGCAAGGTCTTCCGCAATCCAACTATGCCCTTCTACTATGTCCAAATCGCCCCCTGGGGAAACAAGCGATACGCAGACGGCCAACTCCCCGCTCTCTGGGAAGCACAGGTTGCCACGCTCAAACTTCCCCACACCGGCATGGCCGTCACCACCGACATCGTCCACAACATCGGTGACATCCATCCCCGAAACAAACACGACGTGGGCGACCGTCTCGCCCGCTGGGCCCTCGTCAAAAATTACGATGTGAAAGACCTCCCCTACTCCGGGCCACTCTACAAATCGATGAAGATTGAGGGCTCAAAAATCCGCCTCACCTTCGCCCATGCCAAAGGCCTCAAATCCCGCGACGGCAAAGATCTCAACGAATTCAAAATCGCCGGAGCCGACGGAAACTTCGTCGACGCCCAAGCCAAGATCAGCGGCACAAGCATCCTCGTGAGCGCCAAAGAAGTCTCTTCCCCCAAACACGTCCAATTCGGCTGGCACCGCTCCGCCAATCCCAACCTCATCAACAAAGCCGGCCTCCCGGCCTCCCCCTTCCAAACCAACAACTGGACCGGCGGCACCGGAGAGTAACCCCGTGGCGGTGACCGAGGTCCCCTGAATGGGTATTCCAGCCGCCAGGCCGACAAAGCCCCCAAACCCTTCAAAGTTCAGCGTTAACTGTTTAGAGTTCAGCCCGCTCAAAGCCTATCCCGATCGGTAATTCCCCGCCTTTGCTTTCCTCTCTCGCTACGGTAGAGTCTCCCCATGGCTGACACCATCCGAGTAGGCGCAGGCTGCCTGAATCAAATTCCCATGGACTGGTCCGGGAACCGCCGCCGCATTCTGGAGACGATCCAACAGGCCCGCAACGCCGAAGTCTCCATCCTTTGCCTCCCTGAACTCGCCATCACAGGCTATGGGTGCGAGGACCAATTTCTCTCCCACGAAGTCGCCGAGCGCGCCTGGGACAGCCTCCTTCAAATCGTTCCCGAAACCAAAGGCCTCGTCGTCGCCCTTGGCCTTCCCGTCTGGGTCAAAAATGCCGTCTACAATGCCGTCGCCCTCATCGCCGATGGACAAATCGCCGGACTTGTGGCCAAGAAAAATCTCGCTGGCGACGGACTCCACTACGAACCCCGCTGGTTCCACGCCTGGCCTGAAGGCGTCATTGTCGAAGACGAATTCGGCGGCCAATTTCTCCCCATCGGAGATCCCATTTTTAAAATCGGAGGTATTCGTATCGGTCTCGAAGTTTGCGAAGACGCCTGGGTCGCCGACCGCCCCGGCCGCCTCTTCGCCGGCAGCGGAGTCGACGTCATCCTTAACCCCAGCGCCAGCCACTTCGCCTTCGGAAAACAAGAAGTCCGCGAGCAATTCGTCATCGAAGGCTCACGCGCCTTCGGCGCCGTCTACGTCTACGCCAACCTCCTCGGCAACGAAGCCGGCCGCGCCATCTACGACGGCGGCGGACTCATCGCTTCCGCAGGAAAAGTGGTCGCCGAAGGCCCACGCCTTTCTTTCGAGGAAACCACTCTCGCGGTCAGTGCCGTCGACATCGAGCGCAACCGCCTTCACCAGGCCCGTACTGTCAGTCGCCAAATCGACGTCCAGGGGCTCTCCGAAATCGAATACGATTTCATCTGGCCCGAAGTCACGAAGTGGGACGGCCACCAACCCGTCCCGCCCATGTCAAAAGACGAAGAGTTCACTCGCGCGATGGCCTTGGCTTACTTCGACTACCTCCGCAAAAGCTGGTCCGGCGGCTTCGTCGTTTCTCTCAGTGGCGGAGCCGACTCCGCCGCCGTCTCCTGCCTCGCCCGCGTCATGCTTGATCTCGCCCTCGCTGAGCTTGGCGAAGTAAGGCTCCGGGCCCGTCTCCCGCACCTCGACCTCCCCGAGGAAACCAAAGATTGGATGAAGACCCTCCTCTTCTGCGCCTATCAGGGAACCAAGAATAGCGGTGACGTCACCCGCAATGCCGCCCGCGCCGTGGCAGAAGCCATCGGCTGCGACTACGCCGAATGGGAAGTCGATCAATTCGTCGAAGGATACGAAAGCACCATCGAATCCGTCATGGGCCGCTCCCTCAGCTGGGAACAAGACGACATTACCCGCCAGAACATCCAGGCCCGCGTCCGCGCGCCGGGCATTTGGATGATAGCCAACATTCGAAACTCTCTTCTCCTCGCCACCAGCAACCGCTCCGAAGCCGCCGTCGGCTATGCCACCATGGACGGCGACACCTCCGGCGGCCTCAGCCCGATCGCCGGCATCGACAAACACTACCTCCGCGAATGGCTCCGCTGGATGGAGACCACAGGACTTCCCGAGTCCGGCCCTATCTCCGCACTCTCCCACATCAACGTGCAAAACCCCACCGCCGAGCTTCGACCGCAATCGAATAAGCAAACCGACGAAGAAGACCTGATGCCTTATCCCGTTCTCGACACCATGGAGCGGGCCGCCATTCGTGATAAAAAAGGCCCCAAGGACGTCCTAAAAGTCGTCCAGCTTGCCTACCCGGAATTTTCCAACGAAAAGCTCAAGGAATGGACCATCAAGTTCTTCAAACTCTGGTGCCGCAACCAATGGAAACGCGAACGCTACGCCGTCTCCTTCCATGTCGACGACCAAAATCTCGATCCCAAAACCTGGTGTCGTTTCCCCATCCTCTCAGCTGGCTTCAACGAGGAACTCGCCGAACTCTAGCTCAAAGCTATCGAACCTTGAATGGCAATCCAAGAGGCAAGGACTCTGCCTCGATGCCGTCATGCCTCAATTCAGCGGCAACATAAGCAAAGACGACCCGGCCGCCTTTCGCGATCAGGAACGGTTACGAACAGCAACAACGCCCAAACCACGGACCGCTGTAAAAAGCTGTAACTCTCAGGGTGACATCAGCGTATCACCCCACGATGAAATTTCTCTTCTTCCTTCTCGCTCTTCCAATTCTGGCCAAGGAGCTCCCAACCGCCAAGCCGGAGGATGTCGGCATGTCCTCTGAAGCGCTGGCTAAGATTGACCCAGCCGTTGAAAAGCTCATCAAGCAAAAGAAACTCGCCGGCGGATCAGTCCTCGTCCTTCGCCAAGGAAAAATCGTCTACCAAAAGCAATTCGGATTCGCCAGTCGCGCCGCTAAAAAACCTCTGGCTGAAGACACCATCTTTAGAATTTATTCCATGACCAAAGCGATCACCTCTGCGGCCGCTCTCATGCTCCACGACGAGGGGAAGCTCAAACTTGATGATCCAATTTCCAAACATCTTCCAGAATTCGAAAGCCTCACTGTTTGGAAGGGCGGCGCCGAGCCTATCAAAGCTTCACCCGCTCCCACCGTCCGCGACCTCCTGCGTCATACCGCCGGATTTTCCTACGGTTGGGGAGGAACACCCGTTGATCGACTTTATCAGAAATTCAAACCACTCGACCGAAACAAAACACTCTCCGAAATGACCCGGGCCGTCGCCGACGTGCCACTCCTCTACCAGCCCGGAAAGAAGTGGGTCTACGGGATCAACACCGATGTCCTCGCCCGCGTGGTGGAAGCCGCCTCCGGCAAGAAATTCTCCACCTTCCTCGAAGAACGCTTCTTCACCCCACTCGGCATGACAGACACCGGATTCCATGTTCCTGCCGACAAAGCCGATCGACTCGCCGATGTCTATGCCGGTAAAGCCGGAGTCCTCGTCACTGCCGAACCCGCAAAAGGATCCCCCTTCCTCAAATCCCCTGCCCACCAATCAGGCGGAGGTGGACTCGTTTCCACCATCACCGACTACGGACGATTTCTCCAAATGATCGCCAACAGAGGAAACTTCCAGGGAGAGACTTACCTCAAAAAGGACACCGTGAAATTGATGACCACCAACCAACTTCCCAAAGAAATTCCGGCAATCATTCTCGGACAACAAAGATACGGCACCGGATTCGGTTTGGGATTCTCAGTCCGCACCGCCATCGACAATCGCTGGGACAAGGACGCCCGCCTCGGGGAGTTTGGCTGGGGCGGCATGGCTTCAACTCATTACTGGGTCTCGCCCAAAGACGAACTGGTCATCGTCACGATGGAGCAAACTCTTCCCTACAATTCAAACATGGAGAGGACTCTCAAGCCGATCATCTACAAGGCGATCATCAACTAGGTTCGCATGAAGACCTTCCTCTTTTTCGTTCTGCTTTTTCAGGCTCAGGCCTTCAACACCGTCGTTCCCGAAAAATCCTACGCCGATCCGCCCACCGGCGATTTCGTCACCAATGGCATTATTACACCCCTCGACCAGGAGATGCGGAATTTCTACATTCGCAATGCCGACGGAGCGATCGAAGTCCAACTCACTCCCAATGCCAAGGTCGGCCTGCAATCGCGAGTTAAGCGCAGTGGCTTCGAGGCCCGCAAAGTCGAATTTCAATTAGGATCCAAAAAGTTCTCCTACGAACTTCCGAAGGATCTTTATGTCAAACGCACCTTCAAGGATGCCGAAGCCGTTCAAAAATATCTCAAGAGCTCCTACAAACAAATTTTTGATGGCAAACTCTACCTCGAGCCCATCCCCGATCATCTTCCAACTGAGAAAGAACCATGGATTTCCGGGAAATTCCTCAAAGAAAACGGTCGCTTCATGGATGTCCAAATTGGTGACAAGATCGTGCAGATCGGCACGCAGGGACACGACGGGCAACACCGCATCATGGGACTTCTTTCTCAAAAAGACATCAAGCCCTTCGTCCAACAAGCCTTCGTGCATGGACGCCTGAAAGGCTCTGTTTTCCATGCCCACGAAGTCTGCCTCCGCATGCTCGAAAACCCCAACGAACAAGACGACCCGAATCTCGGCCGCTATCTTTTCATCGGCGATTCCATCTCAGGCAACTACGACGCCGCCCTTCGAACAGCCCTCAAAGGCAAGCTCAACATCTACCACCCGCCCACCAATTGCGGGCCAGTTTCCAAAGGGCTCGCCAATATCGTGCAATGGCTCGGACCCCACGATCAGCCGAAACATCGATGGGACATCATCTCATTCAACTTCGGCCATTGGGATTCCAGCAACACCAAGGAGAAATACCAAACCGATCTCGAAGCGGTCATCGCGCAACTAAAGAAAACCAAAGCCAAACTGATCTTCGTCACCACAACTCCGATTCCAGGTGCTTACCCTGATCCTACCAATCCCTCAGAAGCCAACAAGGCCACCGGTCGCGTGCAAAAAACGATGGCGCGCTTCATCAATCCCTGGGCTCTCGAAGTCATGGCCCGTCATCCGGAAATCANAATCTGTGACCANCACGCCCTCATCTCAAACGAAGCCTTCTACGCCACNTGGATGGCCAAAGCCGGCTTCCACAAAAAAGGCGAAAACAATCCTNACGGCGACCTCCANATTCCCGGCCTCCTTTCCCAACCCGTCGGACGCCAACTGGCCCGCCTTGTCCTCGACACTCTGGGCCGCGAAAAGGAATCCCTCAGCCTGCACTCCGTGAGCGAAAACGATCTCAAGTTCAATCCCGCCGCCCTCTCAGGCCGTGACCCCCGCGACTTTCTCGATCTCATCACCAAGGACGCCCGCCTGAGAAAATACAATCGGCACTGAAACCCCTGCCGCGCCGCTTTCTCCCAACCCTTACAGATCACAAGGTTTCTGGATGGCCTCAGCTTAGTCAATTGAGAGCCCTATCCGAATATACCTTTGATCATCCGCCTTTGAGAGCGTCAAAGTCACTCTCTCGAGACTACCCTGCGGTGAGATATCGATTTCTTCAGGCGAAGGATCAAATTCATTCCACTCCACGAGATCATCACTGGTTTGAAAAACCACCTCACCAACCTGCGCCTCCGGATCTCGCACGAAGATGAACTCAAACTTACTGGCGTCTGCCGCCGGGGCGGACTCAATCACGATGGCGTCATCTTTAATCAATGGCGACAGGCCAAAATAGTACTCCTGCACATTAGCAATTCCATCGCCATCAGCATCCTGCTCCGGGCCGCTCTGACCACCCGGAAGCTCTTCCGAGAAAGCCCAACTCTGATAAGGAGTTTGCAAATTTAGCTCGATCCGGTTCACCACCCACCGATCTGAAGCTCCTCCGGTATCGTCAAAAGTAAGATCCAAAGAACCATCCTCGATCTCTACCAGAAATGTTGTTTCCAAAAATTCGTTGGTGGCCGTATCAAGATTACTCGCTACGGGATTTCCCTCTGCGGCAATCGTCATATTCTCCCGTGGATCATCTTCATCACCCTGCCTGACACTCACCTCCCATACTCCGTTGGAAATCCGGTGACTCCAGGTCCGCGCACTGCTCGACCAAAGGTAATCCCGGTTAGACAGATCGGATCCACCCCGGTCCCTTGAGGTCACCGACCCACTCCACGACACATCGCCGTCCGTCTGCCGGGACACCCGAAAGGCTCCGGAAGCAACCGGACTTTGTGTCCCTCCGAGGTCGTAAACATAACGTTCGGCCGAAAGATCCACCACCATTTTGATTTCGTCTCCCGATGGATCCGAGCTGCCACCCACTCCTTGGGCTGTCACGCGATAGAATAAATTAATTCCCGGGACCGGATCGATATCTACGTAGCTTTCCGAGTCCGGCCCCACGGTATCATAAATCTCCCAAGTTCCATTCCGCTCAAGTTTTCGCTCGATCTCAAATCCGTCTTCCGAATCACTATTATCGTTCCAGCTCAGAGAAACTTCACCCGAAATCGACAGGTCAGCAATCAAACCGCTCGGCGCCGCAGGGGGAAGACCCGGAGACGGAGCAAGATCGACTTCAAGTGTATACAATTGCGCGCTATTGGCGCTCCCTCCCGTCACTCGCAAATAATAGTCGCCTGTCGACGGCACCGAAAAAGAAACGATCTCCTCTCCCTCCCCAATCGGCTCCGAGGTTGCCTGGCTTAGGACCGTGCCGCCATTCGATGACAGGATGGCGATATCGAGATCATGAATACTCGTAAAATCATACAAAGAACCCGACGAACATGAACCATCGGTATTTTGCGGCCCTTCCACAAAGCCACCCGGAGTCGCAACCGGAACAACACGATAGGTGATCAATGATTCCGATGGAACATCCTCCAGAAGATAAAAATCCTGATCGCTGTTATCATCGATACTGAGATAGTCTCGCGAAAACGAATCTCCCACCGAGAGGGCGAGGGGCGCAGCGTTTCCGGGAGAGTCATTGTTCCTGACACTGGAATCGTGCTTCTCAAAATAATCCCCGTAAAGGCGGTTCAGGGAAAAAATATCATCCAACTGCAATCCGCGGAACTGACGCGAGATGAAAGGCTCCATTAACTTGGTCTGATTAATCGGGCAAACATGGCTCAATGCAAGACCGTGTCCGTGTTCGTGTTCCACCACATTGCGCAGGTTGAGAGAATTACTCGAGGTGTTGCCATAAAATACCGGATTTGCAGTATCGATGACCATGTCACCTGCACTCGGCGAAAAGTTATACGCCAGGGTATTCGAGCCGGATTCCCCGTCGATAAAATGCCCCCCGATCCGAATATCGCCACGGGTTCCAATCGATCCTGAAGGAAGCGAGAATTGCGCGAATGCTGCTCCGTCATCATTCGATTCGTAAACATAAGACACCCCCGTCAACTCAGAAATATTATCAAACGCTGCTTGAAAAACCGCAAACCAAGGGCGCGTGGTAAGGTCACTACCGCCGCCACCCACCCCGTATCGAGCATCCAAAAACTCGATGAGATCACTGTCCGATGTCGGTTCACCATTGAAACCAAAAATACTTGTTCCATCGGGGATGAAACTCCAACGAAGAGTCGTCGGCTTTCCTTGTTCCCTGCCTTCAAAGAAGGAATTGTAGGTCGCAGTTCGCCCCCACCGATCGTCCTCGTCGAATTGAGTTGCTGGTTGAGGTTCTCCGGGGACATCTCCCATCTGGTCTTCCACGGCATGAAATGCCTCAAGCGCTTCAGGGGCAACTCCGGGAGCCCAGCACATTGAAAAAGGAGGAAGGGGGGAATTCTCCCGCAGGTGCGCAAACTTCGCTAATCTCATCTGCATCCCCGGCGACAGCCCGGCAAATTTACTCAGAGGAAGACGAGACCCGACCTTCATGAGATTGTCTCGGTATTCCCTCAACTCGGAGCGGTCTTCTAAAAACCTCTCCCATTGCAATTCCCGAAATACCGGATCCACGGAGCCTACACTCTGGTCGGTGGAACGAACCCCATCTGGCTCAGAACCAGAACGCGAATCCTCCTCTGGCAGGATGGCATACACCCCAAATACCAGGGCAAGCGGAACCAAAAGGCGAAGCGATTTCAGGCGCATAATTAATCAGATGATAAAGTTAGGCGCGCATTTTGAATTCGCAATGTGTTTACATCCAAAAACCAATCGAGTTGGTAAATCCGATGGATCCAAGGGCTTTCGGGCTGGCATCGCACCATCATTGTTCCAAATACGATCGAAAGGCCATACCCTTGGCATGTCGAAATCCATAACTCAACAAAGCATCCCATTGCCCTACCCCGCTATCCCACGAGGCCATCCACATCTCTCGAGAGGTTCCCTATAGCAGCTCAAAAAACTGCGGCAACACTCGCAGGAAAAGGGAATTCTTCCCGCCTCGTGACAGCTGACTCGCTACCAAATCAGCAGGCGCATCGGCATCAGCCGGACCACTGAAGTAGAGACAATGCCCATCCGTACAAAGCGACTGACAAAGGTGCGGATTTCCCCTCTCTCGGGTTATTTTGATCTCACAATCCGGCGAGAAAAAACTGAGTTCGCTCAAAGGAGCTCCATCCTCATTCCACTCAATACTTGCTTCGATCAGATTGCCCTCTGCCGATGACAATTCGAAGGAATCTCCGTTTTTCAAAAGCAATTTCCATCCTGACAACTCCACGACCCAGGCAAGGAGAAGAAGAGCCGCAGTCCGCTGCTCTTTCTGAGCTACGATCTTCACTTTATTGATCGCCGAAAAAGATTTCTTCGCTGCCGGGTCATCGAAGAGCCCCGCAGTGGCAAGCCGGAAGAAATAGCTCCGTGTCCACGATAAGTCCTGAGTGATCATCGACTGCCCCGTATCCTCCCGGGCGGCCACGATACGCTCAAATCCCGCAGTCGGGTCCGCCCAGGTCGAACTATCGAAAATCAAACGATCCACCAGTCGGTAGAGCCCTTCTTCAAAAAGATCCGAGAGTTCATTCTGCCACCAGAAAACCAATGGCAGGTCGCTATTCAAATGCGCAAACACGGTATTCCTCAAGCGCCCGAGGGATTTGCCTTTCAGCAAAAAAGAAACCTGCTCCGAACAAATCGACTTCTTCCCGTGCGCCAAATGACAATGCGCCGTGATGTAGGCCTCGATCGATGGCTCCGGCGCCTCGCGATCCATCGCAATCAGGAGCGCGCGACAGGCATTTTCCTGGGTCAGCGACAAAATCGTTTCCGAATTGGCCGTCAGTTGCGAGGGATCTTCGGTGTAGATGAGGAAATTCATCAGCGAGGCATTCGTGCTCGCGTCATCCGCCTCCCAAAGTTTCTTCAACTCGCCATCAATGGCTGCGACCTCAACGGCACGGCCCAATCCGGCACTGGATAATTCCACACCCATTGCTAGAGCCTCCTCCATTTCCGCCCTTCCCCACTCAACATTTCGTCGGCTTCGGTCGGGCCCCACCCTCCGGCGGGAAACTCGGCCATCGGCGGTGGATTCTCACTCTCGTGCCAGGCCCTCTCGATGTTATCGACGAACCTCCACGCTTCTTCCACTTCGTCGCGACGCGCAAACAAGGTGGCATCTCCCGCCATGCAATCGAGCAAAAGACGCTCGTAGGCTTCCGGACTACTCTTTCCGAAACTCGAAGCGTAATGAAAGTCCATCTTCACCGGCTCCATGCGCAAGCTGGTACCCGGAAGCTTCGAATTCATCCGCAGGGAAATCCCTTCGTCCGGCTGAATGCGAATCACGAGAACATTTCCATCCGGCACTCCGCCGGGAGCAGCATTGAAAAGAACACTCGGGGTTTCCTTAAAGTGCACCGAAATCTCGGTTGCCTTCTTGGGCAGACGTTTTCCAACCCGAACGTAAAACGGCACGCCGCTCCAGCGCCAGGTATCGATCATGCAACGCAGCGCTACATAAGCTTCCGTTTCCGACTCAGGATTCACGCGATCTTCCTCACGATACCCCGGAACTTCGTTTCCATTGATATTTCCTGAGAGGTATTGCGCGCGCACGACATTCTCCTTCACCAGCTCAGGGGTATCCCACTGACGCAGCGAGCGAATCACCTTCACCTTTTCATCCCGCACTCCATCGGCACTGAGATCAGTCGGCGGCTCCATCGCCACCAGACTGAGAAGTTGCAACAAGTGGTTCTGCACCATGTCGCGCAACGCTCCAGCTCCGTCGTAGTAGGCTCCGCGCCCACCTTCCATCCCCAAATGCTCGGCACAGGTGATCTGAATATGATCGATGTATTGCTTGTTCCAAAGTGGCTCGAAAATGGCGTTGGCAAAGCGCAGCACCATGATGTTCTGCGCGGTCTCTTTCCCGAGATAGTGGTCGATCCGATAAGTGTCCTTTTCCTCGAAGGTACCATTGACGACCTGATTCAAATGCTGTGCCGTGGCCAGGGTCGTGCCGAAGGGTTTCTCAACAATCACCCGCGACCAACATCCTTCCCTCTCTTCGCTCAAGCCGGCTTTTTTAAGATGAAGCAAAATGTCGTCGAAATACTCAGGCGCACTCGCGATATAAAAGAGGCGATTCCCTTTCGCTCCCCGCTCTTCATCGGCAGCATCGAGCTTGGCGGCCAGCGAAGCGTAACCATCCTCATCCTGGAATTCACTTTGGTGATAGCTGATATTCGGAGCCAGC
Organism: Verrucomicrobiaceae bacterium TMED86; assembly: GCA_002172625.1. Lineage (GTDB taxonomy): Bacteria > Verrucomicrobiota > Verrucomicrobiia > Verrucomicrobiales > Akkermansiaceae > SW10. Next base: position 30,454 of record NHEN01000127.1, read on the forward strand.
GAATTCCAGAGTTCTTCGTCGTGCCCCGTCCGGGAAACCTTGCGGTTTAGCTTTTCCAATCCCTCCCGAAAAAATTCATCGGTCCAATCCCGTCGGGCAAAGCCGATAATCTGCACGCCAGGGGGCAACTCGCCATCAACTGCTAAATTATACAATGCCGGAACCAGCTTGCGATGGGTCAAATCACCGGTGGCTCCGAAGATCACCACGGTGCAAGCATCGGGGCGATTGCGGGAAACCAAGTCTTCTCGGAAAGGATTGCTCACGCTGCGTTCTGCCACCCCGAAGCCCAATCCGCAATACCGGAGCGCTGAATTCCATTATTTGGGGAAGGTGAAATCAGTGGCAATTCCCAATCTCCTTGACCAATTCGCCCCCCGAGGTGCATCTTCCCGCCATGCTCACTCGCAAGCACATCGAACTAGGCGCCAAGCTCTACATCGCTCTGCATCTCATCGTCTTCGCCATCTTTTTCTTCGGCGTCCTCCAGATGATGGGCTTCTTCGGAGGAAAGTAAGATCCAGACCTGTCCAACTCAGGGAACTCGCGGCAAGGGATTGAGAAACCTAAAGGAGGTGCGAGGCCGGCGATGAGCCGTTACCCGGTAACTCTAGGCCCGAGTAAAAAGAAGGGCCGGCCCGGTCGCCAGTTACAATCGTGTCCCGTCCAATCCGGGCCCAGCTTGATCAGCCACTAACGCTCAACATTAATAAACACCGCTTGGACGTCTTCGTCGTCTTCCAGTTTGTCCACCAGAGCATCGATCTCGACCAGCTGCTCCTCAGTGAAAGGCTGTGGATTATTGGAAATCCGCTCCAGAGCCGCCTTGGTCACCTCGACCTTATGACGCTCCATCGTCTCGGTCAGTTTTCCAAAGGAGGAATACTCGCCATAAACGAGACCCATGTCGCCTTCGACTTCCATCTCTTCGAGACCGGCGTCCATGAGCTCCAGTTCCAGCTCTTCAAGATTCACCCCTTCCGGATTGAATTCGATCACGCTTTTGCGATCGAACATGAATTCCAGCGATCCGGAATTCACCATCTCTCCGCCGTTCTTGTTGAAAATTGTGCGCACATTCGTCACCGAGCGATTGGTGTTTTCGGTCGCACATTCCACGTAGAAAAGGCTGCCGTGCGGTCCCTTGCCCTCGTAATTGACCTGGCTGATGTCAGCGAGATCCTTTCCGGCGGCTCGCTTGATCGCCTTATCAATGTTGTCCTTCGGCATGTTCTCTGCCTTGGCATTGAGAATCGCCGTGCGCAACGAAGCATTGGAATCAGGATCTGGCCCGCCTTCCTTGGCGGCCATCGTGATGCTCTTGGCTAATTTTGGGAAAATGCGCGACATCTTTCCCCAACGCTTCTCCTTGGCTCCTCTCCGGATTTCAAATGCTCTTCCCATAATCGTGTAACTTGTCTGAAGCCAAGCTAGCGGGCCGAAACGATTTTCAAACCTCAAAGTTTTCGGACAATTTGCTCCCTCCCACGCATTCCCTGGTCGCATCGCCAATTCAAAAGTCCCTATCCATTACTTTAGCGTCGCGGTAGCAATTCCCATCCTCCTTTCAAAAATGACCTCGAAAAGATCACCCAATGATCGGCACCCATTTCATCTTCAGGCAAAATCTTGAAAGCAAATAGGCGACATCACCTTATTCCTTTGGGTCTTTATGAAATTCTTCCTCCTGTTCTCGGCGCTCCTCTGTTCATCACTCACCGCCAACGAATGGAAGCTCGTCTGGTCCGATGAATTCGATGGCAAAGGGCATCCCACCCCTGAAAAATGGGGCTACGAAAGTGGCTTTGTCCGCAACAAAGAAAAGCAATACTACACCACCAAGAGACTCCAAAACGCGCGCCTCGAAAACGGTCACCTCATCATCGAGGGGCACAAGGAATCACCATCCCTCGATTCCCTCAAAAACGAGCCAACCAAAAAACTCCCCAGGATCAATTACACCTCGGCCAGTCTCCACACCAAAGGACTCGCCAGTTGGAAGTTCGGCAAAATCGAAGTCCGCGCCAAGGTCCCCCAGGGCCTCGGTGTCTGGCCCGCCATCTGGACCCTTGGAGATAGCATAAGCACCATCGGCTGGCCCCGCTGCGGCGAAATCGACATTCTCGAATTCGTCGGAAAGGACCCCCAACATATCCACGCCAACGCTCATTTTCATCGCGACGGGAAACATTCCTCAGACCACAAGAAGCGGAAAGGAAACGAACCGTGGAAGGATTTCCACACCTACTCCATCGAGTGGGACGCCGAGTGGATTCACTTCGCTTTCGACGGTACCCGCTACCACAGCTTCCGGGTCAACAAAGCTGATACTGAAAAAGGAAACCCCTTCCACAAGAAACACTACCTCATCCTCAATCTGGCCCTCGGAGGCACCTGGGGAGGAAAAATCGACGACTCCATCTTCCCCTGCCAATACCTCATCGACTACGTGCGGGTTTATCAAAAATCAGCGAAAGAGTAGGCGAAGTCTACTCTTCCACTACCAGGACCCCGCGCGTGATTTGCCAATGTCCCGGGAAGGTGCAGAGGTAGGGATACTCTCCCGGTTTCTTGGGCGCATCGAAATAAACAATGTAGCGTCCCCCACTCTGCAGGATGGGCGAAAAGGCCAGCACTCCTTTATCCTCGACCACATAGTGTTTGGCCAATCCATCAGGACTTGAGGCCAGCTTCATCGACCCTTCCCCGACCCGCTGTAGCGCCTCGGGTGTCACGAGCACAAAATTATGCGGCATACTCGGATCAACATTGCTTACCGTCAACGCCACCCGGGCACCCGCTTTCGCTTTCAAAATCTTCGGGGAAAATTGCAGACCCGATACCGCCTTAATCTCCAATCGCTGAATGGCAGCCAACTTAGCCTCATCCCCCACGATCTTACTCAAGCCTTCCTGTTTGGTGAGGCGAGGATCGACCGGACTATCCCCCGGAATTGGAAAATCATTCCACTCGTTTTTCTTAATTTTGGTGTAGCCCTCGAAGTCGGTAAACGGTTCGCCCTGTTGAAAAATAGAGTAGTAAAGATCCGGAGCAAAGGCTTGTCCCTTCGCCGTCTTCAATTCGAGATAGAGGTGAAACTGCATCACCGGATGTAACTGCGGAATTTCAACAAACACACTCTTGCCATCCTGGAGTAATTGCAGACTACGAATCTTTACCCGGTCATGCCCTTGCGACCCCGGATGCTTCACCGAATATTCCGCCGATCCATAAGCACCGCTATAGAGATAGTTCCACTGCTCGGCGAAGGCCCGCTTTACCGTCACAGACTTTGGATCAATTGCCTCGTCAAAGTGGAGAATCAGGCCATTCCCCCGAGTCTCAACCGAACGTGGCAGGATAAGCGACTCTCCCTTGCCCGTGTAACGCAGGCGCTCCAACGAGCCGTTCTCTCTCGCATAACTTTGCCAACCATCAGAGCCCGCAAAGTAGACTGCACCGTCGTATTTATTGAACCGCGAACGATGCGCGCCTGAGAGAAAATCACCCGCCAAAGGCATCACTCCTCCCTGAACGCCACCGCCAATCTCTTCACGCAAAACAAGGTAGTGCTCACAATATCCGAACGAACTCCCCACCATCCGCCCTGAGAGCGGGCCGAGGCGATCATCCTTCGGAAGAAAAACAACATCGCCCGCAGAGTTTTCGATTCCGCGCGGGATAAAGCACATCGGCATCTCATAGCCATGTTTCCCGAAACCCTTCTTCGGCCCAAAGAACCCGTGGTAACTTCCTTCGCCCACTTCAAAAATCCCCGAAGCCGGTTGCCAGCTTCCTTCCTGCGGCATCGCAAAAACAATCCCGCCATCCGGCGACACTCCGGTGCCATTCGTCCCCCGCAATCCCGTGGCGATCACTTCCGGCTTTTTGCCCGGGGTCCAACGCGTCATCCCAAACTGCTCGGAGCGCGTGAACCAATAAAATCGCCCCTTGTCATCCCGGTGCAAAGTCAACGCAAAGCTGTTCCCTTTCGCGGTTGGAAATTCATTGGTGAGACATTCGTAAAAGTCAGCCTCCCGATCTCCGTTCAAATCCACCAATCGCGTCAGTTGATCCCGACCGATAACGTGCACATCTCCGTCGTGAACCACCAAGCCAAGCGGCTGGTGCAGTCCGGAGGCAATCCTCTGCCAGATCAACTCATTCAAATCCTCATCCACCCCATCAACCAACCAAACGTCACCCATCAAAGTGCACACGGCCACGGTGTCTTCATCGACAATGCCAACCCCGCCAATCCGCATCGGAGTCTTGAAGGGATTGGCGTCACGATAGGGAATGGTCAGCGTATCGATGACAAAAGGCCCTGTTTCTTTTCCAAGTGTCCCTTTTGTCGTTACCGTTTGGCCCGCCCAACGGGCAGGCCCTGCTGCTTCCAAATTCACCTTTTTCAAATCATCAAGCCGGTGAAGCGGGCAATCCAATTTCACTCCCGCGGGCAAGTCGCCATCGATATTCAAAACGTGCACGGGATTGCCATCCAAAACCATCGGCGTATCCCAAACTTTGGCCTCTCCGATCTGATACCCGAAAACCACCCGATCTTTCAGCCGGTGAAAACCAAGATACTTCGTTTTGATTCCCTCGGGAATCTCCCATCGCGACTTTGAGAGATCACCAATCGGCTCTCCCTTGGCCTTTACTCCTGAGGTGATCCCGTATCGTCGCGACTCCCAGAGGACGAGATCTCCCTTCCACGCCGCCGTGTAGGTCAATCGCTCCGGATCAAATAACATCGTGTATTCCCCCACCCGAACATTCACCGCTTTGTGTGTCACTCCGCCCTCATGACTGGTCACCTGCATCAGCAAACCGCCAAAATCCATTTCATTGAGCCGCCCGTCAAAATTGTCCGACTCGGGATTCTGCCCCCAGTGCCCCCATACCCCGCCATCCAATCCGGGAAACTGCGGCAGGATTTTCGGCAACTCTCCCTCGTGAGCCAACCAACGGAGCGACTCGTTGCGATAAAAATCCCGTAACCGGTTCGCCGGAAAGGGCTCCACAGGCTCCTGTCCCCGGAGGTTCAATACCATTCCCACCAAGAGCAAAGAAAGAAAAGCTCGCATCACTCGAAGATGACAAAATCCCCCACCGCAAAGCAAGGCCAAGCCCCACAAAGTAAACGAAAGCGTCTACTTCCGCTCCCGCTTCACCACCTTCATCGCACCCCTCCAGTTGCGCTGGAACGAAACCCGCTCCCGAAGCGTGTCTTTTTTCTTCCCCCCGCCGTGCTCGATCAAAATGACCGCCCGCTGCGATTTAATCATCGTCTCCTTGATCCGAAAAACCGGCGCGCTTTTGTGACGAACAAAGCAATGCAGCGCGACATCCCAATGGTCCGCATTCCAAAGATACGCCGCCGGCGAAAAATCATCCATCTCCGCCATCGCCACGAGCAATTCCCGAATCGCCGCCTCACCATGATCACGGACCAAGCGTTTCGCCGCCCGCTTGTTCATCACTCCCTCGACGTAAGACGCAATCGGATTCTTCCGCGATTCCTCCGCCTCCTCCAAAAGCGCCCTCTGGTGATGCGCCATCAGCTCGTGCAACTCCTCTCGCTCGATCTCTCCATCCTGCCACTGACGAATCAAGACATTCGGCGTTGGAAAGGGCGCTAACTTCATCGGGGAGCACTTTACAGAGACACTGCCACTTGTCCACCCGCCGAGTCGATGCTACCCCTCATCCATGCAGGTTCAAAAAGTCAAATACGCCCTCTGGGCCGCGGACCACCTCCGCGCCATCAAATTTTACGAGGACACCTTCGGGGCCGACCTTTCCTTCGAAATGGAAGTTTGGAGCGAACTCACCCTTTGCGGATCCACCATCGGGATCCACGGCGGAGGCGAAGGCAAACGCACCTGGACCGGCCTGAGCTTCCAGTGCGACGACCTTCCCGCCGCCATCGAACTCGTTCAAAAAAACGGCGGTGGACTCGTCCGCGAGCCCGAAGAAGAAGACGGCATGATCCACCTCGCTTTTTGCTTTGATACCGAGGGAAACGAAATCATGGTCACCCAAAAACGCGCCTAAATACATGTTCCCACTCGGTCTCCTTCGTCTCTTCTCCATCCTTGATGGACTCTCCTTCGTCATTCTCCTCTACTTTTCGATCTACGAAAAACGCATCCTCGGCAACGAGGACGCCATTCGCACTCCCGGAATGATTCACGGCGTTATCTTTTGTGCCTTCGTCATTTTACTCTATTTCAGCTGGGACAAATACAAGTGGTCTCTCCGGCGGGCCGGCCTCGTCTTCGTCTGCGCTCTCATTCCTTTTGCGCCCTTTTTCCTAGAGCCCTCGCTGAAACGTGAGCAGAATTCGCCCTCATGAAATCAGCTCTCATCTTCCTTGCCCTCCTCTTCCCAATCTTCGCCATGGCCGATCATCACAAAAAAGAAGCCGGAGCCTACCGTCACGTCGTCATCATCAAGTTTAAGGAGGACGCCACCGACAAGCAGAAGGCCCACATCTCCAAAGAGTTCGCTGCACTGGAAAAGAAAATCCCCACCATCACCGGCATCGAATGGGGAACCAACGTGAGCCCTGAAAACCACGCCCAAGGCTACACTCATTGCTTCATCGTCAGTTTCAAGGACCGCGCCGGCCTCGATGTCTACCTCCCGCACGAAGCCCACGACGCCTTCGTGAAACAACTCGTCCCCGTCATGGACAAAGTCCTCGTCGTCGACTTCATCGCGAAGTAATTCTCTGCAAATTCTTACCTCAAAAAGGCGCGGCTCACCCCGCGCTTTTTTTGCGTCCGCTCAATCTCAAACCAACCTAGATCACCTCGGACTTCAGGAAAATGGTTGAAACTGTCATTTCGCTTTCAAGTCCGCGGGGGGATTGGCCTGGTCCGCATTGTCTTGCACGCTTTCAGACTTTTCAGCCCGGTTGGGCAACCAGGTAAACCGACCCCAATTTCTTCGGCCAGGCACAATCGGCAATTCCTCTTCCCCCGATTTGGTCCCGATCATGATCTTAGGGCCACCTCTTTTGGGATCCGGGAATGCCCGGGTCACGAATCCATCGGGAGACCAGGTAGGGTCGTCGCCGCGCCCGATTTTTCTTCGGTTTTCCCCATCAGAGCCCACCACCCAGACGTGAAAGGTCTCAGAGATCAGCCGGTCTCGTTGCGGGTTTGGAACGCCCGTGAACTTGCTCATGTGAACCATCTCGACGCCCTCCCAATGCGCAATCCACTTGCCATCAGGAGACCAGGCCGGGACTTTTTGCTCGATGGGGGCCTTGATTACTTTGTGAAAATCCACCTTTGGAGGGGAGACCAGTCTGGCCTTGCTTCCATCCAACGCACTGACCCAGATGCGCATCTCGCCGCTTCGGTTAGAGACGAAGGCGATCATATCTCCCTTGGGCGAAACAACCGGCATCGCGTTGCTGAACTTCAGTTGCTCGGGATCGGAAAACAGCCGTCTCGATTCGCCCGTCTCGGTGTTCATGAGATGGATCTGGCTATCCCGCGAAGGATCTTTCCCTGGTCGGGCCTTCATCCAGACGATGTGCCGGGAGTCGGGCAACCAGGAGGGGAGCAGGTTCATCCCCTCATCGACGAGGGCGCGGGCGTTCCTGCCATCAAGACCGGAAATCCAGAGCGACAAGCTATCGTCGACCTGTTGCACATAGATCAGCTTTGTCCCGTCCGGGGAGCATGCGGGCATCCGGCAGCCGCGCCTGGAACGGGAAAGCTGCCGGCGGTCTGAACCATCTTCCTTCATGCGGTATAGCTGGAGGATGCCCTTCTCGTCGGTATGGCTCACAACAAGCTCACGCAACTCAGTTCCTGATGGAGAGGCCAGACCCTCTTCAGGAAGCGCGATCGAGGTGGCTAAAAAGCTGATCAGGAGGGTTTGTAAAATCTGCATTGTCTAATCCGGAGGTGGTGGCGGAGCTATAGTTTTTTTGAGTGCGTTTGAGGCCACCCGCCCGCTACTTGGAGCGCCCCTCCGATTCAGGTTTCGGCTTCTTGTTGCCCTCAGACTTCGGCTTCACAGCGGTAGCGGGTCGGCGTGCGCCGTCTTGTTCTGCCTACTGAAATCCAAATTCCAGACCTCCAACAAGGTGAGTCACAGCATCAAGAAGTCTATCAAAATCTTGTTTTGGAGGGTATCTATTACTACCATATGAAGCTACCGAAGCGTCAATATACTGAATGCTTAGTTCCCATTGAGTACCATCTAATATACGGGTATCGTCATATACTTTCTTCCAACTCCACACGTCTATTTCATCTAAAATTTTTCGGAAAGTGATCCATGAATCTTCAGTAACTTCTATACCTCGATGCACTTCTCCACCTCGCCACAGCTTGTTCGTATATTGAAGTGTCCCGTCTTTCTGGAGTTCTACTTCGTAAGGAAGACCTGGGGAGTCTCCAATGGATATTTTAAATACTTTGGGCGGAGTCATAGTCTCTTCCTCTTCATATTAGTTGTGATAGGCATGATTAACATCAGGTGTTTTAGCAGAACGTTAGCCATCACCGGCGCGGCTTGTCCGCGTCCATGTGCATGGCCTTGTTAGGAGTTTCTTTCGGGGGGGAGCTTGACGATTTCCCTTTTCCAGTCTGAAAGAAAGCTGTCTCGATATAGTCTTGCCCTGTATCGCTTTTCAGATCCCGATCCTCTGAAATCAATGTAGACTGTATCATAATATGTTCCATCGATGATCTTGCAGTTTGAACCTCCTCCTAAGACCACGAGTTGATCGTCTTCACCAAGAGACTCGGCGGCATATTTCTTCAATACTGCTATCGAGTCACCAGAGAACGCCTCTTTGTAGACCGTTACTGAAATTCCTAAGACAGCCAAGACAATCCCCAGCAGCGCGATGATCAAAATTGTCTTCTTATTACGTTTCATTTACCACTCCTAACAGTATTTATTAGTATGACGGTCGAGGGGAAATCCCCCTCTTTTTCCGTCCACGACGTGAACTTTGAACAAGGAACTTTTGTTTGTCTATCAGCAATCAAGCCTCACTCGTTTGCCTCTCTGAATAGTCAGAGCAAATGAAGAAATCGAAAACGTCCTTCGCGGGATAGTAGCGCTAAGAATTTCTTGATGATCGATACCAGCTCACTCAAAATAAGTATCCTCATGCGCATAGGGCGGGGCGCAGCAGCAGAGGAATTGCATTGGCTCGGTCGCCTTGATTTGATGCCACGCTCCGGCGGGGATGAGAATGCTGTCGCCGGGGCCCACTTCCCGTTCCTCACCATTGATCTCCATCACGCCAACTCCCTCGAGGAGGTAATAAAATTCTTCGCTCACTTTATGGTAATGCCGTTCGGTCTCGCCACCTGCCGGAAGAGTCGCTTCGGCCAGGCTTTGATTTTTCACCGGCGCGTTGCTGAGATCGAGCAGACTCCTGATCGTCGAGCCATCCTTGGTGGTGAAGGGAGCCTGCTCCTCGCGCTTTCGGATTTCCATTCCCCTTGGTAACGGGATCCTCAAAACACTCAAGCCCTCGCCGCGCTTAAGACCTTGATCTTTCCTTCCTCCGCCCGCCATTTCACTTCGTATCCCGCCAGCAGGCAGCCATAGATCCGCTCGGGATCATCATGATAAGCCGGACGGGGGTCGAGGGACAGCGCTTCCGAAATGAGCCTTCGATCACCCCCCTCCAGATCATCGAATTGAAAAACAACCTCCATCCGCACCGGGGCCGTTTCGGCAAAGCCGCCCTTTGCATCCGGCACCGACTCGACATAAGGAAGATAGGGTTTCACATCGAGAATGGGCGTGCCATCCACCAAATCCAATCCACTCACTTCAAGGCAGCCCTCTCCAATCGACTCAAATTTCACCAAGGAGAGCCCAATACGATTGGGCCGAAATGGCGAGCGGGTCGCGAAGACTCCTTTTTTCTCATTCCCCCCCAATCTGGGCGGACGCACCAGCCAACGGGCTTCTTCCTCATCGACCTGATCGAACAAAAAGACCAACCAAAGATGACTGAACTCCTCCAGCCCGCGACAGGCTTCATCGTCCACCTCATCCGAAAACACAATTCGCCCACGGGCGCTTTCAACGATGCCACTTTGCCGGGGCGTTCCAAATTTCTCCCCAAAGCAACTTTCCACCACCCCGATGGGCTTCATGGAAATCTCCCCACTCATCAGGCCAGGAATTCCGGGGCCAGATCTGCCCTTGAATAGGAAACTCCTTCCGAATCACAGAGCATGTTCGAGGAAATACGCCCACTTTCAAGAATCGTCGGGAGTCCACTTCCGGGATGAGTGCCTCCACCGACAAGGTAGAGATTCTTATATCCCTTGAGACGATTGTGAGGACGGAAATAAAGCATCTGATCAATGGTGTGCGCCAAATTGAAGGTCGCACCCATGAAGATGTCTCCCTCGTCGCGCCAATCGGTCGGAGTGAGGATTCGCTCGGCCACAATATGCTCTCGCAGGTCTTTCATCCCTGTTCGTTCTTCGATTCGCTGCAGCACCTTGTCGCGATACTCTTGCTTGGTCGCCTCCCAATCATGCCCATGCCGGGTGTTGATTGTCGGCACGAGAATATAGAGCTGCGAATGCCCTTCGGGCGCCACCGTGGGATCGGTGATGCTGCTATTGCGCACGTAGACCGACATGTCATCGGAGACAACTTTCTCACCACGAATGTCATTCACGTTCTGCGCGTAGTCATCGGCAAAGAGAATATGATGGTGTGGTTCGTCTTCGTAGATCTTGTCGAGCCCGAGGTAGAGCATGAAGGTCGAGCAGGAAAACTTCTTCGAGCCAACCTCCTCCTCGGGCTTGCTCGCGCCATTCATCAAATTGACCATGGCGTGAGCGTAGTCCGCATTCATGATGACGTGATCCGCTTCCAATAATTCGCCATTCTCCAACTTCACGCCCCTGGCATTGCCATTTTCAAATACCACCTCCTTCATCGCGGTGCTGAGAAGTATTTTCGCCCCGTCCTCTTCCGCGGCCTTGGCCATGCCCTCGGAAATTTTGCAAAGCCCGCCCTGCACGTGGTAGATCCCGTATTTGTATTCGGTGTAGGAAAGGATGCTGAACAAGGCCGGACATTTCCATGGGCTCATTCCGAGATACTTGGCCTGAAAGGTAAAAGCCAACTTGAGGCGATCATCTTTAAAAAAGGTATCGAGAACATCCACGACACTTTTCGAAGTCGCGATGTAGGGGATCACCTTGAGCAATTCACTCCGGAGATACGCCGTGATTTTGTGATAAGGCTTCTGCAGACAGGGATAAATCGCACGTAACTTGGGCGCATGATCCTTCATGAACCGGCGATAACCCTCTTCATCTCCAGGGAAAACCTCCGCGATATTTGCGGCCATCTTCTCGATATCGTAAGTCGTTTCGATCGACGTTTCCTCATCCCAGGTCAGACGGGTCATGGGATCAAGCTTCACAAAATCCATGTAGTCATCACTACAACGCCCGGTCTCCGCAAAGATTTCGTCCAGAGTGAATTTCTGATGGAGAAAAGTCGGGCCGGTATCGAAGGAATAGTCCCCCACCTTCAGTTCCGCATTCCGGCCACCCACGCGGGGAGCCTTTTCCACCACCGTGACTTCAAATCCCCGGTTGGCGAGAATCATGGCTGAAGACAACCCTCCGGGACCTGCTCCAATAATAACGACTTTCTGTGGGCTGCTCATGGACGCTTGATAGGTAGACTAGTGATCCTTTTCACGCTAACACTTTTTCACCATAAGAAGGAATGATCACCCGCTTCGCACCCAGTCCCACCGGATTACTCCATCTCGGACACGCCTTTGCGGCTCATCTTGCCCAGCAACTGGCCCGGGAAAACGAAGGACTCTTCCTTCTGCGCTTCGAAGACATCGACCACACCCGTGTCCGACCAGAGTATTATGCCGCAATCAAGGAGGATCTCAGATGGCTGGGGATCCAATGGGACGCCCCGCCTTGGCGACAGCTAGACCGACTCGATTCCTACCAAAATGCCCTCGAAACCCTTAAATCACTCGACGTAATCTATCCCTGCTTCTGCACCCGACGGGAAATCGAATCCGAATTGAGCCATCTCACCAATGCCCCTCACGGCCCCGAGGGGCCACTTTACCCCGGCACCTGCCGCAATCTCAAAAAGATTCCCCCCGACAAAGAACCCGCCTGGCGTCTCGATGCACAAAAAGCCGCCGCTCTGGCCGGGCCATTGACCTTCCACGACTTCAAACATGGCGAAACCACCGTCGATCCTCTCCTCCTCGGCGACGTCATTCTCTCCCGCAAGGACATTGGCACCTCCTACCATCTCGCCGTCGTCTGCGACGATGCGGCCCAACACATCACGCACATCACCCGGGGCGAAGACCTCCTGCCGTCGACCCACGTGCACCGTCTCCTGCAAACGCTCCTCGATCTCCCCGAGCCGGAATTCCATCACCATCAACTCGTCCACGACGATCAAGGCGAACGCCTTGCCAAACGCCACGACGCCCTCTCGCTCCGCGCTCTCCGCGAATCCGGAATGAGCCCGGCCGACGTCTTTTCGCAAATGCCTCCTCTCAATTTATGATCACGCCAGACCTTCGCATCGGCATCGCCGGAGACACCGCCATGGCCCGTGGTGTGGCCTTTCAAATCGAAGCCACTCCCGGAATGCTCGTGACCTGGAAAACGACTGACAAGCTCGCTTCTCTGCTGGAAGAAAACACCATCGACATCCTCGTCGAAGCCTCATCCTCCACTGAAACCTCCGCGCAAAACGTCCTCACCGCTCTGGGACACAATGCCCATTGTATCCTCACCACCCCCGCCGCTGATCTCGCGCTCGGACCGCTCTGTTACCTGGAAGCTTACCAACGCGGCCTCATCGTCACCTCCGATGCCGGAAGCCGTCATGGGGCACTCGCAACCTTGATTCAAGAAGCCGACATCATGGGCTTTGACATCGTGCAAGCCGGAGCCCTCACCAACACTCCGGACGACCCCATTCTAAAAACAGACCTCACTCTCCTTGCCAATGCCATGGGCTATCTCCCGCCCGAGGGAGGCCTGACCAATCCTGCCATCACGCAATTGCAGGAAGCCCTCACCCTCTTCGATTTTGAATCCTACGGCGGCATTCCGCGAATCGAAACTCTCACAACCCACGATCACCACGGCGTTTACCTTATCGTCAAACCCAAACCCGATCTCCCCGCCGAGCAAGCCGACTTCCTCAAATCCCACCACCTCGGCGATGGTCCCAACTACCTCCTTCATCGCCCCTTCCATCTCGGCCATCTCGAAACCCCCAAGACCATTCTCGGAGCCGCCGCCGGACAAAGCATCCTTTCCCACTTCCGACCCATCTGCGATCTCTACGCCTTCGCCTCCCAAGACCTCCCCGCTGGCAGCACCATCTCCCAATCCTCCTTCGCCACCCAAATCGCTCCCCTCGACGACGACCTCGTTCCCGCCACCCTACTCGAAAAGCCAACCATCCTCCGCGCCGATGCTAAAAAGGGCGATCCCCTCAACATCGAAAATCTCCAGCTCCCCGACACCCCATTGATCCATCTCTGGATCAAACAACGCGAGCTCCTCGAAAGTTCACCTGATGCCTAAAAGGAACAGGATCCCTATGGCTCGACCAACTTGACGCGAAGAAACTCTTTCGCCGCCGACCGTGCTATTTCCACTCGGGCGACTCCATCTTGCCACACGATCTCCAGTCCATCCAAGGTCCCCCACGAATCTCCACCGAGATCGGGACTTCCCTGAACTTCGTAGCCGAGATCAGGCTCCCCTTCCCACTCCAAGGTCACGATCTCCTTACCCACGATAAGAGTAAGGTTTCGAATTACTTCATGCGCAAAGGGCAGCATTTCCAAATCTAGATAAACCGGTCGGTGATCCTGATCCGAGGCGCCAAAAAGATTCCAGCCCGGTTGAGGGCTGATTGGCCAGAACACCGCCCCGCCAGTCACTTCGAACCCGGCCAGCGAGGGCAAGACATAGTCGACCCGCAGACTGAAAGTTGCAGTATTATACTTTGCGCTCTCACTACTCGTTCCACTTCGCTCGGGCACAAAACTCGCATTCACCCTGGGATGATCGAGTAGTTGATTGATCGCGGAATTCACACTGTCACCACGAACCGGGTCGGCATTCTGATCTCCCGCAATGACAAAGCGCTCTCCCACGGGAAAGTTGGCTCCCATGTAGGCACTCGCGCCCTCCCTGAGATAATCAGCCCACATGCGAATCTCGTCGTGATTCCGTCGACCGTTGCGATCTTCCGGACCATCAAAAACCGGTGGCGTGGGATGGCTCACTAAAAAATGAAACCGCCGTCCATCGACATCGATGGGCACATCCCAATGGCTCTTCGACGAGAGACGAAAAACCCCTCGCTCATCCTCGTCATACCACGAAGTCGGCAACAAATTTCCCGGTAAATCTCTCCACAACACCTCCTCAAAAGTTCGAATCGCATCCACATCGATGGGATATTTGGAAAACACCGCCATACCATACTTCCCTTCAAATTCACCGAAACCGAAAGCATCTCCTCCATACCCTTGATCGCCCGGGGTGTCATCGACCACGCCATTGTTATCGAAGTCGAAGCCCGAGTGGGTCCCCGTATTCGACGGCGCAGTGTAGCGATAGGGGAAATCCTGCGGGGGCCTTCCATTCTGGCTCACCTTAAAATATTTGTCGTTAAGCCGCGTCATCGCCGTCCCATTGACGTCGAAATCAAACTCATTCAGTAGAAGCACATCCGGCTGAATGATCTGAATCATCTCGGCAACCTGCTTCGCCCGAAAATACGTTCCGGGGCGCAAGACGGCCGCCAACTCACCTTTCGTGTTTAAAGCCAAGGAAGCATTGTAAGTCGCCACACGGATTTGGGGCGCGGCCCACATGGAAGGCATCAGAAAAAGAACGAGTAAAAACCTCACAGCGGGACCCTAACTCAAGTTCCCTATTCTGACAGTTGGGAATTTGTGACGGGAATTTCTCGGTTCACAGCCCCAAAAAAGGTCCAGAGCNAAAGNNGTTAAGCCCNCAAAANCCNCTAATGCAATTTTGTTGCATTAGTTAGAAGTGCAAGTANNNTGCGCTTCGTGNNCGNCGNCTCACCAACNATCGCNCCACATTCCCTCCGTGATCTCGCNGAGGGNATTCANCAACAGATGTATTTCTGGGGACAGGACGTTTTGCGTCCGGAGGGAAATTTTTTGGTCGAGTATGGCTTCGAACGCCTCCCTTCGCTGGGGCTGAAGGGAACCAGCCGCTATCGTTGCGAATGGCAGGGCGGATACATCGAACTTTATGGGGCTTGTGCTGGTTGGTACGGCGGTGACGGAGGCTTTACCTTTATTCGTCCCCGTCACCGATGTTTCGTGTGGCTNTCAGGTGATGTCACCCCCGTTCCCGGGGCGTGGGAAAACCACCTCATCGACAGGGCTGCCGGGAAAAACGAACTCTATCAGGCTTCACTCCCCTTCATCGACTGGCTCCTTTCTTATGAAAAGGCCATTGTCAATCGCTTCGGCCTCAGCTATCGCCAAGCGAATCATGCGAGCTTCCGGAAGGTCCCCAAAGCCAAAGCATGGATCGAACCTCCGCTCGCGTTGAAATGGTTTCACAACTTCCGCAACTCTCCCGAACTGCTTGTCAGGCCCAGGAAACTTGCTCTCAAAAATAATGCCTAAATTGACAAGTCCTGCTCTTAAATCCCTGCTTCCTGTGATTGCGTCACGCCCCATGCTGATGCTCACCGGCACGGCAGATCCTGTCCCTTTGCACGAGACCTCCACCCCGATTGCCACTTCCTAGAAAAATGAACACCAGCACTCTCACTCCTACAGCGATCGATCTTCCGAAGGCCGATCGAATCGGCGTCGCCGCCTCCGTTCTCTGTGCCATCCACTGTGGACTCGCGCCGGTCTTGCTNATCGCCATGCCCGCCTTCGGACGCATCTGGGCCCATCCCGCGTCCCATGCGCTTGTCGCGATTTTCATCGTACCACTCGCAGCCTTCTCCATCCGCAAAGGCTATCGTACCCACGGGAAACGCTGGGTGATGGTCTCCGCAATGATCGGAATTCTTTTCGTGCTCGTCGGGGCTGCTCTCCCGGCCTTCTCAAANGAAACGCCGGTCAACAATCCCACCCCTCAGGTCGCAGCCCCGGTCGAAACTGAAGAAACCGAAGAGGGCACCTGCGACGCCCCGACCTGTGAAGAGACCACTTGTGATTTATGCCCTTCCCTGGCCGAAACCGAATCGTCCGAGGAACCTGTCGCCTGCATCGATAACTGCTGCCCCAGCGTGCAAGTCAGCGAAACCGGAGAAATGTCCCTGCACATTCCACCTGCCGCCATCATCACCACTCTCGGAGGGGTCTTTCTCATCGTCGCTCACATCGGTAATCTCTGTGGCTGCGCCCACGCATGCCGACAAGCCTCGTGCGGCGAATGCGCATAGCCTCGCATCTCTCGTCAGTGCTTCAGCCAAACTTCCAGTCACGGTTCTTTTCGGGTTTCTCGGATTGGGAAAACCACCCTGCTCAACCACATTCTCCGTAACCGTGACAACAAGCGGGCGGCCTTCTCACGGGGGAGGAAATCGCCACCACGAGAGAAAGTGGCACAAGCTCTTCCCCGATCCTTTTCCCAAATGGAAAATGGGAATCATGGGAGATGAGTGACTTCAATCCTCAGCCGAAAAAGTTCTCCACTTCCAACAGTTGAGAAATCACTTCCAACACGGCATAGTCCCGTCATGTCCTTGATATCCCCATCAGAAGCCGAGCAATTCATTCTCGATCATGCCTCTCTTTTGGAATTGGAATCCATTTCACTTGAAAATTCCCTGGGCCGCATCCTCCGTGAAGACCTCCGCGCCGACCGTCCCTTTCCCCCCTTCGACCGAGTCACCATGGACGGGATAACCTTCCGACATGCCGACTACACCGGAGCCCCTCTCAAGCTTCAAGGCCTCCACNCGGCGGGCTCGCCCGATCCAGCCTCCCTAAAGCCAGGCCATTGCTGGCAGATCATGACGGGCGCCTCTCTCCCGCCAGACTGCGACACCGTCGTTCCTTACGAAGAAGTCGAAATCAACGAAGACTCCGCCACCATCAATTGCGAACCCACGGAAGGGATCTTCATCCACCGCGAAGGATCCGACGCCACCGCCGGCACCCGCGTAATCTCCTCCGGCACCAAAATCGGACCAGCTCATCTCGGCATGGCCGCGACCATCGGAGCCACCGAACTCAAAGTCACCCTCCTTCCCAGAATCACCGTTCTCAGCACCGGCGACGAACTCGTTCCTCCACACGAAACACCGCTGCCCTACCAACTTCGGCAATCCAACGGACTCACCCTCGCTGCGGCTGTGAACGCCTGGGGACCTGCCAAAGTCACCCTCGCTCATCTCGCCGACGACCTGGAATCAACACGCACCGGAATCGAGAAAGCTCTTGCCCAATCCGACCTTGTCATTCTCTCCGGCGGCATTTCCAAAGGCAAAAAAGACTACGTTCGTCCTGCTCTTGAAAGCCTCATCGGCCCACCAATTTTTCACGGCGTGGCCCAACGTCCCGGTAAGCCATTCGCCTTCTGGCAAGGCGTCGCCGCTTTACCCGGAAATCCCAACTCCACCCTCACCACTTTCCAACGATACCTCGTTCCCCTCCTCAACAAAATGGTCGGCACAGGATCACCACCGCCAACCAACCTCTCTCTCGCCTCGCCCATCAAACAACATCCCAAGCTCACTCAATTCCTCCCCGCCAAGTTCACTGCCGACGGAAAAGCCCAAGCCCTCTCTCCCCAAAACTCCGGCGACTTCCTCACCGCCATGTCCGGAACCGGCTACCTCGAAATCCCACCGGGTGAGGGGACGATTAAAGCGGCGCTCTTCCGCTAGCCAAAACATACTACCACTTGGCTACAACCGACTGAATGACATCGAGAGTATCATCGATGTCCGCAGCCGAGTGTTCGCGGGAGATAAAGCCGGTCTCATACGGACTCGGAGCCAAATAAACCCCTTCCTTCAAACATCCCCAGAAGAGCTTTTTGAAGATCGAAAAATCCTGCTTTGTCACCGTATCGACATTCACAATTTCCTCATCGAGGAAGAAGAGACAGAACATCGAGCCGACCTGATTCACGCGATTCGGAATTCCTTTCTCATTGAAGATCCTTCGCAAGCCCTCCGCCATTTGCGAACCCACTTCGGAGAGGTATTGATAAGCATTGGTTCGTTCGAGTTCACGAAGTTGAGTCAGGCCCGCAATCATCGCGAGAGGGTTTCCACTTAAAGTTCCCGCCTGATACACCGGACCGTCGGGAGCAAGCATGTCCATGATATCAGCTCTTCCTCCAAAAGCTCCCACCGGTAATCCTCCACCGATCACTTTCCCCATCGCGGTGAGATCCGGATCAAAATTCTCCAGCTCCTGCACGCCGCCTTTCGCAAGACGAAAGCCCGTCATCACTTCATCGAAGATCACAAGCGCTCCGTGCTTTCGGGTGATCTCACGAATTAATTTTAGATAGCCTTCACGCGGAAAGACCAGCCCGGCATTGGCGGGATAGGATTCCACAATCACTGCCGCGATCTGCTCACCATACTGATGAAAAACCTCCTCGAGTCGCTCCACATTATTATAAGGTAGCGTGATCGTTTCATTGGCAAAGCTCTGCGGCACTCCTGCCGAATCCGGCTCGCCACACGTCAGCGCGCCTGATCCTGCCGCCACCAAAAGAGAATCAGCGTGGCCGTGATAACAGCCCTCGAATTTCACAATCTTATCCCGCCCGGTAAACCCCCGCGCCAGACGAATTGCGGACATTGTGGCCTCTGTTCCGGAATTCACCATGCGCACTTTCTCCACCGAAGGCACCCACTCATTGATGATCATCGCCATCTCGACCTCTTGCGGATTGGGAATTCCATAGGAAATACCGTCCTTGGAAGCCTCATGAATCGCGCTCGTGAGCACAATCGGAGCATGCCCAAGAATATTCGGCCCCCAAGAGCCCACATAATCGATATAGTGCTTCCCATCAACGTCTTCGATCCGGGAACCCTTGGCGCGTCTCACAAAAAAGGGGTCTCCATCGACGTTTCGGAACGCTCTCACCGGAGAATTCACCCCTCCGGGAATCAGGGTTTTGGCCTTGGCGAATAACTTTTGGGATAATGATCCGGTCACGGGAGGAGCTTGGATGAGAATATTCGATGCGCGAATGCAAAAAACTCGAATAAGATGACTTTGCATTCCGTCAGAGAATTATCGACAAGTTTGAAAATAAAGATTACATTGTAAACACCATGAGACTTTTAGCGCTCCTCGCCTTCACCCTGCCCGCGGTGGCTCTTCCTCACAAACTAGAACCCGATATTGTCTACACGGAGGAATTTGCCCCCGAAGGCATCACCCTCAGGGTCATCAAGCCGGGCTATGTCTTTGAGTCCAAAAAAGGTGGGCGGAAATACGGATCCCTCAAGGAAGGCACCAAGGCCGAACTCGTTTCATTCACCGAGAAAGCCTATTACATTCGCGGAAAACGCAGTAACGGCGAAGGAGTTTCCGGATGGGTTACTCCTGCCGCCTTTTCCTCCAAGGAGCCCGACTTCATCAAAAAACTCAAAGCCGTCCACACCCGCCAACTTACCGTGCGCCAGCTGATCGAAGACAAGGAAATTGCCCTCGGTATGACTCCCGAGGAAGTCTCCAAGGTCCTCGGCGAGCCCACCAAAACCACCCTCCGCCGAACCGCTGAAGGCCAAACCCAGGTCTGGGAATTCCTCGAAGAGGAAATTCAAAAACACTACGCCACCATCCGTGACCCCTACACCGGCGCCTACTTCCGCCGATACACACACTCCACCACCGAGGAAAAATCCAAGAAGGTCATCGAGTTCGAGAACGGCTATGTCAGCGCCACCGAGTTCAGCGAGCAGACCAAAAAAGTCCGCCCCAAGATAATCACCGCGCCGATCATTTTCTCCTGGTAAACAAGCGCTCCACTTCCATCTCCCTTCGTCGCAAAACCGACAAACTCAGGCCCATGTGAAAACAAAGGGCCTTTTTTTGCGTTCCCATCAGACCGTCACCCGACGCAGTAATTTCCCAACGTCTCATGAAAAAAATTCTCTCCCTGTCCCTCGCTTTCCTCAGCCTCGCCTTCGCGGGACTTCTCTCCGCCAAAGACTCCAAGCCCAACTTCGTCTTCCTCCTCGTCGATGACCTCGGCCTGGGCGACTTCGGATGTTACGGCGCGAAGTTTTACGAAACCCCGCACATCGACAAGCTCGCCGCGGACGGTATGCTCTTCACCAATGGATACGCCGCCTGCACCGTGTGCTCGCCCAGCCGCGCGGCCATCCTCAGCGGATGCTACCCCGCCCGCCTGAAACTCACCGACTGGATCACCGGCCACAAAAAACCCTTCGCCAAGCTCTCCGTTCCCAAGTGGGATACGCGCATCGACCACAAACGTGTCCTACTTCCCGAGGCCCTCAAGGAGGCCGGCTACGCCACCGCCTTCTTTGGCAAATGGCACCTTATGCCCATCGGCCAGCCCGACTTTGATAAGCACTACCCCACCAATCACGGATTCGACATCAACGTCGGCGGCCGCGAGTGGGGCCAGCCCAAAGGAAAGGGGAAATACTTCTCTCCCTTCGGCATGCCCGGCCTCGACGAGGGCAAACCCGGCGACTTCCTCACCGACAAGCTCACCGATGCCGCCGTCGATTTTCTCGAAAAGAAACAGGACGACCCCTTCCTCCTCTACTTCTCCTACTACACTCTACACGGCCCGGTGATGGCGCCTCCCGCTCTGGTTAAAAAATACACCGAGAAAGCCAAAACCTTCGATAATACAAAAAACGAACACCTCGAACCACGTCGCGCCGGCATGGTCGAAGCCCTCGACAACAGTGTGGGTCGCCTCGTCGCCAAACTCGATGAACTTGGCATCGCCGAGAACACCGTGATCATCCTCACCGGAGACAACGGCGGAAACTACGACACCACC
>NHEN01000128.1 GCA_002172625.1 Verrucomicrobiaceae bacterium TMED86
GAGTGAGGAGAGCTCGCAGAGGGTTTCCTCAAACCACTTGTTCTCCCGACCGTCTTCGCGGAAGCCGCACAGCACGTGGCAAAGTTCGTGGGCCCATTGATAGGCGTATTGACTCCAATAGGTTTTGTGGGTGTCCAGCTTGACTACGATTTCCTGGCGGGCATTGCGTTGGAAAATGACGATGGGGCCGGAATTACTCTTCGTAATGACCATGGGCTCAACTTTGTAGCCGGGGAAATTTTTCCACAAAGGGCGCGCGGTGTATTCGAGCACCTTGCGAATGTCCGCTTCGCCGGATTCGAAGGTTTTCGCTTCGATGCGATAGCGGAGTTTGGATTCTTCCGCCTGTCCGGGAAGAGACAATGAGAAAGTGAGCAGTAGGATGGAGAAGAGAGCTCTCATGGTCTTGGTTTATGAATGACTGTCTGGGCGAAGAGAGGGCTAGCTCGTTTTGAGCGCGCTGAGTTCTTCCCAGCGCGAGTAGAGTTTTTCTGTTTCAGCTTTCGCGGCCTCGAGGGCGGCGGTTACTTTGGGGATCTCTTCAAAGTTGGATTGGACGGCAGGGTCGTTGCACTGGGCTTCGAGCTCGCTGGCTTTTTCTTCGGCCTCCATAATGCGTTCTTCCATACCCTCGAGTTCCATGCCTTCGGCCATGGTGAGCTTCCGGGGTTTGTCTTTTTTGACGATGGGCTTCTTCTTTTTCGCGAGAGCGTTGGCCTGAGCTCGTTCGGCGTTCTCTCGGGCCTGTCGTTTTTCGAGGTAATAGGAATAGTTGCCGGGAGTGACGCGGACGCCGCCGTCTTCGAAGGCGATGATTTGGTCGCAGATTCGATCGAGGAAATAGCGGTCGTGGGAGACCACGATGATGGTGCCTCCAAAGGCGGCGAGGGCTTCCTCGAGCATGCGGAGGGAGGGGAGATCGAGGTCGTTGGTTGGTTCGTCGAGGACGATGAGGTTGCCGCCGGTCTTGAGGACTTTGGCGAGCATGAGGCGGGCGCGTTCGCCCCCGGAGAGGAGGTCGACCCGTTCGTTGATGCGGTCGTCGGAGAAGAGAAAGCGCTTGAGATAGGCTCGGGCACCGATGGTTTGTTCCCCGAAGAAGATCTTCTCGTTGCCGTCGGAGATTTCATCGAGGAGGGAGCCAGTTCCGTCGAGTTGCATTCGGGTTTGATCGATGTAGTTGATCTTCACTTGCTTGCCCAACTTGGAGGTGCCTTGTGTCGGCTGTAGTTGGTCGAGGCAGATCTTGAGGAGAGTCGTTTTACCGACCCCATTGCGTCCGACAATACCAGTACATTGTCCCGCTTCGAGTTTGAGGTCAAGGTTGCGGAAGAGCCAACGAGGTGAGGTCTCGGATCCGAAGTTGATGCCGACTTTTTCGAGATCGACGATGGTGTCGCCGAGACGCGGCGGAGGCGGCATGAGGAGATCCATTTGCACCTCTTCGGGAGGCGCTTCCTGGTCTTTGACTTTGTAAAAAGCGTCGAGGCGGGAGCGGGATTTGGTGGTGCGGGCTTTGACTCCGGCGCGGACCCACTCGAGTTCTTCTTTGAGAAACTTTTGGCGCTTTTTCTCGGAATTCTCCGCGATGTTTTGGCGGATTGCTTTGGACTCAAGAAAGGCCGTGTAGTTTCCGGGGTGGGAATAGGCCTTGCCGTTGTCGATTTCGATGATGCGGGTGGCGATGACGTTGAGGAAGTAGCGGTCGTGTGTGACGAAGATGACCGCGCCGCCGTAGTTTTCGAGGAAGCTTTCCAGCCAGCGGATGGAATCGGCGTCGAGGTGGTTGGTCGGCTCGTCGAGGAGAAGGAGATCAGGTTGGGAGGCAAGAGCGCGGCAAAGAGCAACACGGCGTTTCTCTCCACCGGAGAGCGGGCCGGTTTCGGCTTCGAGAGGGGGAGTGCCCAGTGCGTTGGAGAGTGACTGGATACGTGCGTCGAGATTCCAACCGTCGGTGTGATCGATGAAGGTAAGGAGGTCGGCGAGTTCGGTCTCGGTGCCATCGCCGTTCTCGTAGCGCGTGATGGCATCGACAATGTCTGAAGCACCGGCGGAGATGTTTTCGTGAACGGATTTCTCAAGATCGAGTTCGAATTCCTGGGGAAGATAACCGATGCGAATGCCTCGACGTTTCGAGATGTCGCCTGAGTCAGCTTGGTTTTCGTCGGCGAGTATTTTGAGGAGAGAGGTCTTTCCGCAGCCGTTGCGTCCAACGAGTCCGACTTTCTCTCCAGCCGCCACGGCAAGAGTGACGCCATCGAGAAGAGTCTGATGCCCGTAGGCGAGGCGGATTTCGTTTGCGGAGAGAAGTGTCATGAACGGGGCCTGAGTAACCGTCCGGGCCGATAATGTCGAGTGCTTCGGAGCTTTCACCCAATCGCCTGAAATGATAACTTGACCTCCGTCACGAATTTCTCCCCGATTTTTTATTTGATCGCCGAGGGTGAGAATAGAGGGAGAGTTTACTTCTCCTGATGGCTACTCATCGGTTGCGCTTCGGTAATCTGTTCGAGAGTCATTTTATCTTCAATAATCTCTCGTAACCATTATACAGCTTCCTGTTACTCTTGATCTTGACAACTTGTGCCCAAGAGAAATTTCGAGTAACAGAGCAGACAGCAATTTCATCATTGGGTCTGCTCAATTTTGAGTATGAAGAATCTTTGAAAACTAAGAGTTTTAGAGTAATTCCACTTGAAACTGGCAGGTGACTTCTTGGCCGGTGTCGGGGCTGACTAGAGTGATGGTGTGCTCACCGGGGGTGAGTTGGGCGACTCCGTTTTGGATGTTGAGGGTGTCGCTGAGCCAGTGGCCGTCGGTGAGGTTTGCTTTGAGACTGAGCTCGGGGGAATTACCGGGGAGTTCGGGGTCGAGGTAGTAGGTGGCGTTGGGGAGAGGGGTCAGGATTTGCAGGGATTCCTGCAAGGGTGGTTTGGAGTCGGCGAGAGCGAAGGCGTGGCGTTTGGTATTGTCTTCCGACATAAACCACTCGGCGTATTTCAGGGAGAGGAGGGCTTTGTTTTCCTTGGTGAAGTTGATGGGCGAGATGGGGAGGGGAAGGTGATTCTTGAAGCAGAGTTCGCGTCGTTTGAAGGGCGTGTTTTGTGGAGGTGAAATGAGGAAGCGGTGGCCGGTTCGCTCGTCGATGGAGATGCGCGCAAGGGTGGCGGGTTGTTTTGGAAAGTTCGGGTGTTGCCCTTGGTGGAGGGCGAGCATGGTGCGGTGGAAGATGGGGCCGGCACCGCTGACTCCTGAGATGCCGGCCATGGGTGAATTGTCGAAATTTCCGACCCAGACGCCGACGGTGAATTCGCCGGTGAAGCCGAGGCACCAGTTATCACGGAAGTCGGAGGAGGTGCCTGTTTTGACGGCACAGGGGAAGGGGAGTCGGAGATTGGAATGAATGCCGAAGGCGGCGGAGCGGGCCGAATTGTCGGCGAGAATGTCGGTGATGAGATAGGACGCGTCGCTGGTGAAGGGATAGGAACTCGTAGGCTCTTGATCGGGGAGAAAAGTCGTGGTGAGGTGTTCGCCGAGACGGGCCAGGGTGGCGTAGGCGTTGGTGAGTTCAAGAAGATTGACTTCGGCATTTCCGATGGTGAGGCCGAGTCCGTATTCGGTGGGTTGACGGTGGAGGGTGGTCAGGTCGAGCTCGGTGAGGAGACGATGCAGAGGCTCCGGGCCACCGACTTGATTGAGCATGCGCATGGCCGAGACGTTGAGTGAATTGGCAAGGGCGTGGCGGATGGAAACGGGGCCGTAGTGGCGGCGGTCGAAGTTTTTGGGTGCTTCGAGCCCTTCCTCGGTTTGGTAATCGGTGGGGATGTCGGCGATGATCGATCCGGGGAAGAGCGATTGGTTCTGAAAGGCCAGAAGGTAGGTAAAGGGTTTGAGCGTGGACCCTGCCGAGCGGGGAGCGAGGGCGCCGTTGATTTGTCCGCCATTGGGGCTGGCGAAGTCGGACGAGCCGTGGAAGGCGAGGATCTCACCAGTAGGATTGTGGAGGACGACGAGCGCGCCGTGCTGGACATTTTGCTCACGAAGTCGGGCGAGTTCGTCGGTCAGGATAGTGTGGGTTTCGCGTTGCAGGTCGGCGTCGATGCTTAGGCGGGTCGCCTCGTCGTAGTCGCGCGCGAGGTGAGGGATGGGATTGGAAATACTCCGGTCGGCGAGACGGATGGGTTCTGCTTTGGCGCGCGAGATAACGTTATCGTCGTAGTGAAACTCGGACTGCAGGCGATGAAGAATCCAGTTGCGTCGGATGAGAGCATCCTGGGGGTTTCGATGAGGATTGAGACGTGAGGGAGCCTGGGGCAGTCCGGCGAGGAGGGCTGATTCAGCGAGCGAGAGATCGGCGAGAGGCTTTCCAAAGAAGTGACGTGCGGCAGCGGAGCACCCTTGTTGGTGGGAACCGTAGTCGAGTCGGTTGAGGTAGGCGGTGAGAATTTCCTCTTTGCTCCATTGTGATTCCAGACGGCGGGCGGCGAGGACTTCGCTGACTTTCTTCTGCCAGTTTCGTTCAGCTGCCGGGGTGGAGATTTTGATCAACTGCTGCGTGATGGTCGAAGCTCCCGAAGTGATTCGTTGATGTTTTGAATTGTCACGGAAGGCACGGAGCGTGGCGGCGTAGTCGATGCCGGGGTGTTCGAAGAAGCGTTTGTCTTCGGCGGCGAGAGTAGCTTTGACGAGGTGCTCCGGGATCTCATCGAGAGAAGCCGGATGATGGCGAAAATAGTCGTCGCGGGGGAAGTGCGTGAGCTCCTGTCCATTCCGGTCCCGCAACACCGCGTGCGGTGCCGGGGGCTCCTGCAGGGNCTCGGGAAGAGGCGCGAGCAGGGGCACCAGTGGGAGCAAGAGCGACCAAGGTGCCAGCCGGGAAATGGAGGGAGGGGCGATCATCGCACGGTCAATATTTTCGAGGCGCTGAGGGCGTAGTTTTCGGGATNATACATTTCCTCGACCTTGGTGGGTGGGGCGTAGACCTCTCCTTCGTGAGTGACGCGGGCGTGGTAGCTCATCTNNAAATTCTGCGAGGCCTGAGTGTAATCGACGAAGAAAAGAACGCGATCGGTGCGGACTTCGGTATTTGAAATACGCCAGCTGCTCTGTTCTTTTGTGCGGCCCGAGGTTTGGCTGTCGAAGAGCGTGTTGATGGCCNGGAANGATGAAGGGAGTGGATCGTCGATNGCNAGGTAGCGAAGCGAGCGATCGGGAAGAGCGGCGGTGAGGGTGACTTTNACCAGGTCGCCGACCTTGGGTTGTCCCAGCGGCTCGGTGGTGCCATTGGAAAGAACGCGTTCGTAANCCCGGGTGAGCGAGACGCCATTTTTCGAGATCGGTTGAACTGGTGTGATCTTGGGTTTGGCGGCCAGCGCGCTGTGGACATAGAGTCGCGAGCTGGAAGAAGCGAAGAGTTTGAGTCCATNGTGGAGGTCGAAGCGAANGGAGTGCGAGGCTTGATCACGGGGAATGGTGATTTGTTGTTCGCCGTCCGTAGTCTCCATGGTGAGGACGATGTCGGTGGGGTTCATTTCGTTTGCTTCGGCGTAGGCGCCCATGGCGAGGAGAGTCCAGGCATTGCACCAAGTGGTGCGCCAATGTCCGCGGGAAGAGCGGGTGCGGAGGAGCTTGGAGAGTGTGAGCTCGCATTCATNGGCCTTGGGCGAAATGTGGGACCAGGCGAGGAGGCGGGCGGCATCACTCGTGCCGTAGCGCATCCAGTAACCAGTCTTTTCGGGTTCCGGTTGAGGAGCGTTTAGGATGGCGAGAGCTCCTTGCTGACCTGACTCGTGAACTGCGAGGGCGAGGAAGGCGCGGGCAGTGCCGGAGAGCTTATCGATTTGTTCGAGAAGCTTGGCTTGATAGGCGGGTTCGGCTTTGCCAAGGCGTGCCAGAACGTAGAGCGCGCGGGCGTGCACGTCGAGGTCGTAGGATGTCTTGGCCTTGGAGAGATCTCGAAGCTGGTTGGAGAGATAGACTGCGAGGCGATCGAGGCTGGAAGAGGGAACCTGTGCTCCGGCTTCCTGGCAGAGGAGGATTCCAAGTCCTCCGTAGGAGCTGGCCCAAGGGTTGGGCCGGAGTGATCCGGGCCAGTAGGAAAGTCCACCGTCGGCGGTTTGCATCGAGAGTAAGCGGTCCGCTCCGGCCTGAATATTTTTTTCAATCGAAGCCATCGAACGAGCCTGGAATTTAGGNGCGATGGGGCGAAGTTTTTTGGCAGCGACCCAGGGGATGGTTGATGAGGTGGTCTGCTCGAGACACCCGTAAGGATAGCGAAGGAGGTAGTCGATGGCACCACCTGCTTCGAGGAGACGGGAGCGCGAGAACTCGAGGTCGAGGTGTCCCTTGCCGTCGAGTAGGTTTCTGGAAAAGTCCTTGAGAAGGTTGGTCCGTTTGTTGGGGTCGTTGAAGGTAACGAATTGCATCTCTCGAAGAAGTGGCATGGGGTAGCGCACTTCGAAACTGGATTCGACGGAGTCGGAAAATTCGCGTTTGAGTCCGGCGTTTAATTCCGATTGATCAAGCGAGACCGGTTCGGCGTGCCAGATCCATTTGGTGGTTCCGGTGTTGTGGAAATGAACATCGAATTCCACCGAGCCCTGGCCATTGGCGGGGAGATGGACGGCGGCGATGAGCTTCTCTTGCTGGTTCTCGGAATTGACCGCTCCGCTTCCGGTGAGGGAATCGAGATGCAGGGTGACCTGCCAGGTGCCCGCCATGTCGGTGGTGTTTTGGAGGAGTGCCTTCGGCTTGATCCGGTCGNCCTGGTGAGCAAAGAGAGGAGGGGAAGGCTCAAGCATGAGGGGCTTGTTGACGANGGCCTCTCCGGTGCCGACGCCGAAGCGCGAACTGTCCGAGTGGGCGACGGCGATGAGGCGATAGCGCGTCAGGGTGTCGGGCGCGGGGAATTTTGCTTCGAAGCTTCCGTCTGGTGCCGTGGTNATAGTGGGGAACCAGGCGGCGCAGGGATCAAAGTTACGACGGAGATCGTCGAACATGGGGGCCTTCATGCTTGCGACATAGTCGCCACCTCCGACGATGAACCCTTTGTTGGCGTGAAAGCGTTCGCCGGGAGCTTCAGGGATGAAATTGACGAGCGAAGTGCCGTTCTCGGTGCGCAGAGGACGCGGCGCGTGGAAGTAGGGAATGGGGTTGGGGTTTTCGTATCCCATGACAGCGAGGGTTCCTTCGTCTTCAGCGTAGAAAGTGACCTCGGCATTGGTGACGGGGCGACCCTGATGGTCGGTGACTTTTCCGGAGACCAGGATTGTTTCGCCGGGACGCGTCTCCGGTTCGGCGGTGGCGAGATCAACCTTGAGACGATCTTTGGTGGGATCAATGGTGAGTTCGCAATACCCCAGACGAAGCTGTGGTTCGGGATGCTTTCTTTTTGAATCCGTCGCGCCCTTGATAATGAGGACGGAGACGAAAGTGTTGGGGGCGTCTTCCTCGGTGATGGGGATTTCAATGACCGGATTATCGGCTTTGAGGACGGTCTGGAAGTGCCGGATCACGCCCTTGCGTTCGATCGTGATGAGGGCCTCTCCTTCGATGGGAGAGAGGACCAAAATGCGGGCAGTGTCGCCGGCCTGGTAGCGTTGTTGCTCGGGAACAAGTTTGATGCGCATGCCGGATTCGTAGGCCCACGGGTATTCATTCGTTCCATAGACGTGATGGGTCGCGATGGTTTGCACGGCGCGACCGGATGCGTCTTGGGCCGTGATGGAGAAGAAGTGTCGGCCGGCATCTTTTGGCGTGAATGGAATGTTGAGCTTTCCTCCGGTGACGAGATGATCGGTTTGGGAAACTGGGAGGATTTCCGTTTCATTTTTGACGACGATGCGACCATTGGCGGCTTTCGATTTAGTCTGTTTATTGAACTCGCGGGTGATGGTGACTTGGACGGGAGTGTTTGCAGTGAAGGGCTCGCCTTTTGGAGTGACCGTGACGAGTTCGAAGGGAACGACCTTGTTGACGCGTGCCAGCTGGTCCTGACGGGAAAGTCCGAGGTAGAAATCGGACGAATGAACAGTGAGGGTGTCGCGCGAGGTGAGGGTTTGGCTGTTCGCGTCGGTGACTTCCGTGGTGACGGTGACGCGGCGAGGGCTGGGGAACTTGATTTCGGGGAGTTTGAAGTTGAGCGAGAGCTTCCCGTCTTCGTCGAGTCGGGCTTCACCATCTTCATCGTGGCTGCCGGATCGGGAAGAGCTGCTGTCGTCATTGTAGCCGAAGTAGTGACTCCAGTAATAGGCATCGTAGCGGCGGTGATCACCGAAGTAGAAGTCGCGATACTTGGCGGGGTAGAAGCCGGTGGGGCTGGCCGAGAGATACCAATCGACTTTGCCTTCGGCGACGGCGGTGCCCTGGAAGTATTTGGCCTCGAGTTCGAAGGCGATCTCGCGGATTTCGGTTTCCTGAAGATCGGAGGTGAGTTCAAAAGTATTGCGCTTGAATTCCTGAACCTGGAAGGCGTGGACGAAGCGGGCGGATTGTTTAGCTTGGTTGCCGGCCCACCAGTTTTCCATTCCCCGGGCGGCTTCGAGTTCTTCGGGCCAGCTTAAGGTGGCGGAATAACGCCCCACCGTGGTGTTGGGGAGTTTGTAGGTGAAGTCGAATGAACCCACGGGTGAGAGTTTGATCTCGGCATTGTGAACCTCACGTCCGGCGGGGTCGGTGAGGACGAGGGTGGGCGAGAGCTTGGTGGGTTGGGTTAGCTTGTCGTCCTGGAGGATGCGGACGAGGCCCTTGAGCCGCATCGTTTCGCCGGGACGGTAGAGTTGGCGGTCGGTGAAGAGGAGTGTCTTGCGCTGCTTCTCGGGAAGGTCGCGCCAAGCGTAATTGACGGGAAAGCGCCACATCGAAACGGTGGGAAGATCGCCATCGTAAGGAAGAATGAGGGTGTCATTACCGTTGGTGGCACGGAGGTGGCGGTGTTCCGGCTTGCGGGGAAGCGTGGCGAGGCCATTGATACCGACGGCGCCTTGATGGAGAGGGCGGGCATCTTCACCGAAGAGGGAAAGTTGCACACCGGGAAGGGCTTTGCCGGTCTGGCAGGAATAGGCGTAGAGGAAGGCGGAGTCGCCGGTTAACTTCCAGGCGAGGCCGATATCGGTGAGTTGGACGAGCGCTTGAGCAACTTTTTGGGAGGACTTGGCGAGATCCGGGTGGTCGGCGGGATCTCCGGTGACAGAGAGGAAGAAGGCTCCGGTCTTTTGGTCGGCGGGGAGAAACTGATCCCACTTGATTTGGTGAGTGTATGTCGTGTCGAGGGGTGCGTTGACGGGAATAACTTCATCAAAGACGGTGGTGCCGGTGATGAGCTCGAAGGGGAGGTCGTTTCGGTTTCTGATGCGGTCGTTGTTCGGCCCATCTCCGGTGTAGCGGCGGTATCCTTGGGAGACGCGGACGAGTTCCTTGGGCGTGAGTTTTTTGATGCGGAGGTGGAGTGACTTGTTGTTGGTGGAAGTCATCTCGTAGGTGCGGGTTCCGCTCGCGAGTTGCGCTTCGTCGTGGCTGGGGAGGGAGAGGCTGGGTGTGACGCGGGTGAATTTGAGGTTTTTCTTAACGGCGGTTTGCAAAGGAAGTCCCTCATCGCTGGTGAGAGATTGATTGATGTGGATGGTGTAGACGTCCTGTTTTTTAAAGTCTCCGTGGAGGTAGAGCTTTTGTTTTCGGTAATCCGTCGTGGCTTTGAGATTTGCGACGGCGGGTTCGAAGGTGATAAACTGTAGGCAATGCTCCGGATTGAGGTGGGAGGGGAGTTTTTGGTTGAAGTAGATGCGGACCTGGCGGTCGGCGTCGGGAATGGAGACGGTGCTCACGGAGGTGGCGACGAAGGGAACGATGTTACCGACATTGTAGGCGTTCTCTTTATTAAGGCTGGCGGTCTTTGTTTTGTTGGGAACGCCTTGGATGCGTTTCAGGGACCAGCTTGAGCCGACGGGAAGAGGCGTCATGGGCTCGACGACGATGGCGTGAGGGATGACGGTGTGACTTGATGGATCTTTGGGGCGGTCTTTTTTCAGAAATCGTTCCTGCCATGATTGGGTGTAATAATAGCGGCTCCCGAAATCACCCCACTGGGCCTGTCGGGTTCGGGCGGCGACGATTAGGGCGCCTTGTTCTTTGGTTTCGGGCCGGACGAAGTGGAAGAAGGGGGCTGCGGCGAGAGGATCAATGTCGTCGTTGAAGAAAAGGACGTAGCCTCCCGAGCGCAGTGTTCCCCGCTTGCGGGTTCGCTGGACGCTAAATCCCTCGGTTACGAGATCATCGAAAGTAGTTTGTTCGACCTTGGTGCCGTCCTTGGCAGTGAGCTCGGAGACGGTGGAGATTTTGTAACTCACGCCGACGGTCGGGGCTTCCTGCGGAACGAGACGGGCGATATTTTGAGCGCGCCAAAGGATTTTGGTGTTCCAGACCGGCTTGATGTTTAGGAGGTCGTTGGCCTGTTCTTTTCCGAGACGGTCTTCCGTGACCATCGGTTTGTCGAAAATGATTTCGATGGTGGATTGCGGGTTAATCGGGCGGGTGCTGGAACTCAGTCGAGGGGCTGCGTGGAGGTAGTTAAGGGAGAGGAGGAAGAGAAGAGCTTTCATGGTTGTTAGGTTTAACGTCACAGATACCAAATGATTCACAAAAAAGTATCAAGAAAGGCCTTCTTTGACAGGACTCATACAAAAGGTAGGTAAGGTGGGCGCCATTGCTATGATCAAAGCTCTCATCCTCGTCGTTTGTCTCAGTGCTCCGCTTCTTGCGGAAAAGTACAAACTCGGTCCGGACTCGATGGTTCAGGAAGGTGTGCCGAAGGGGAAAGTGACGCGGCATGAATGGCGGAGTGAAGTTTTCAAAGGCACGCTGCGGCAGTATTACGTCTATGTGCCGGCCCAGTATGACGGGACCAAAGAGGTCAACGTTCTCGTTTTTCAAGATGGTCATGCCTATGTCGGTCCAAAGGGGCAAATCCGGGCCTCGACCGTGATGGATAATCTCATCGCAAAGGGAGAGATTCCGCTGACGGTGGGCATTTTTTTGAACCCCGGATTGTTCACCGACAAGATCGAGGGGGTTCAGGGATGGAAGATGAAGAAGGGGAGCAATCGCAGCGTCGAGTATGACAGTCTGAATGGCGACTACGCCGAGTTTCTCGAAAAAGAGATTCTTCCCGAAGTGGGCAAGACGGTAAAATTGACTCAGGATCCCAGGAAGCGCGCGATTTGTGGCATGAGCTCGGGCGGGATTTGTGCCTTCACGGTGGCGTGGGAGCGGCCGGATCTATTTCGCAAGGTGATCAGCCACATCGGAAGTTTTACCAACATCCGGGGCGGGCATGTCTATCCGGCCTTGATTCGGAAGGGCGATAAGCGGCCGATCCGGGTCTTTTTGCAGGACGGGGACCAGGATTTGAACAATCAGCACGGAAATTGGTGGCTCTCGAACCTCCAGATGGACAAGGCGCTCAAGTTTCGGGACTACGATTATAAGTTCGTCCCCGGAAAAGGAGGGCACAATGGCGAGCACGGTGGGGCGATTTTTCCTGATACCTTGCGCTGGATTTGGAGAGAGTAGTCGAAAGCTGTGCTTTTGGCACCAGTGGCCGGGGTTCTTCACCAAAAGTAGAACTTTCGGCTACCCTGCTCTTGCCCGAAGGCCCGTGCCGCGCTAGACGGTGTCCGTCATGGCTCGTATCAATGAAAACTTCCAGAAGCTCAAGGCCGGCTACCTCTTCCCTGAGATCGCCCGTCGTGTGAACGCATACACCGATGCAGAACCTGAATTGGCCAAGCGCCTGATCCGTTGCGGAATCGGCGACGTCACCGAACCCGTTCCTGTCGCCGCCCGAGAGGCCATGAAGAAGGCGGTCGATGAACTAGGCAATCGCGGAACGTTCCGTGGTTATGGTCCCGAGCAAGGGTATCCTTTTCTTCGTGAATCAATCGCTGACAATGCCTACGCCGGTCTCGACATCGATGCGGGTGATATCTACGTCTCGGACGGCTCGAAGTGTGACTCAGGCAACATTCTCGATATTTTCGGAGAAGGAAACAAGATAGCGGTGACCGACCCGGTTTATCCCGTCTACGTCGATACCAATGTCATGGCCGGAAACACCGGTGAGGCGAACGAAGCAGGGGAGTATGAAGGTCTCGTTTATCTCAAGTGCACCGCCGAGAACGGCTTTGTGCCCGCCCTTCCCGAGGAGAAGGTCGACCTGATCTATCTTTGCTATCCGAACAACCCAACGGGAACGACTGCGACTCGTGAGCAGCTCGAAACCTGGGTCGCATACGCTCTCGAGAACGACGCGGTCATTCTTTACGATGCCGCATACGAGGCCTTCGTGCAGGACGAATCAGTTCCTCGTTCGATTTATGAAATCGAAGGAGCCAAGAACTGCGCGATTGAGTTTCGCTCCTTCTCCAAGAACGGTGGATTTACCGGCGTGCGTTGTGCCTACACCGTGATTCCCGAAACGGTCACCGGTGCAACTGCTTCCGGAGAGCGGGTCCCTCTCAAGCAACTCTGGGGACGTCGTCATTCCACCAAGTTCAACGGAGCATCCTATCCCGTTCAGCGTGGAGCCGAGGCCATCTACTCCGAGGCTGGAAAAGCCGAAGTCGCGGAATTGGTGAAGCACTACATGACCAACGCCAAGCTTCTCAAAGAAGCCTGTGAAGGACTCGGCCTGAAAGTCTGGGGCGGCGAAAACGCTCCTTACGTCTGGGTCGGTTGTCCCGAGGGTGTCGATAGCTGGGGCATGTTCCAGAAGATGCTCGAAAGCGCACAAGTCGTAGTCACTCCCGGTGCCGGATTCGGCGCAGCGGGCGAAGGATTCTTCCGGATTTCAGCCTTCAACTCGCGTGAAAACGTTGAGGAAGTCTGCCGTCGGCTTGTGGAGATGGTTTAAGCGGCTACTTACTTTTTCAGCCCGTCGGGATTCGTTCCGGCGGGCTTTTTTAAGTAAGAGCTATTCGACTGTTACTTCGACATCTTGAGGCAAAGGAGCCTGTTCTGCCCCCGCATGAGAAGGTGGCCATTGGAGAGGGCCATGTTGCTCCAGTATTTCAGGTCGCGACGTTTATCGAGATTGGTCTCGAAGACGTTGGATTCGGCGAGAAGTTTGAAGCCGGAGGGATCGGGATCGACGAGGCGGAGGACGCCACTTTCGCCATCTTGAATGATGATCATGCCATCGGCAAAGATGCTGTTGCCCCGCCCCATGAAGGGCTCGTCGCCGGTGTTCCAGAGTTCTTTTCCTTCGAGAGTGTAGCAAGCCAATCCGCCGGTCTTGCGCTTGGCCTTGACCTTGTGGTTGGAGTTTTCGTTGGCGAGGAAGTAGAGGTGGTTGTCGATGAGAAGCGGCGGGTGAACCTGGGTCCCTTTCTTGATCTCCCAGAGGGTTTCAATTTTATACTCAATCCCTTGCTTCTTAATTGAGAGCATTTTGGAGCCCCCGTCATATCCGCCCGATGCAAAGATGCGGTCCTGACCAACTTGGACTGGCACGGTGATGGGAATGCGGTTTTGGTATAGGTCGCTTTGCCAGAGTTTTTTTCCGGTTTTGGGTTCGAAGCTGCTGAGTCCGGTTCCGTCAGTGGTGAGGATGACGATCTGTTCTTCTCCGCAGAGATTCATGATGGTTGGAGAGGAATGAGTGTTGCCGAAGCCGTCACTTTTCCAAAGTTCCTTGCCGGTCTTTTTATCCCAACCGACAATGCCGGTGTCTTCACCAAAGGGGGTGATGATGACGACATCACCGACGACAAGGACGCACT
Source organism: Verrucomicrobiaceae bacterium TMED86 (assembly GCA_002172625.1). GTDB lineage: Bacteria > Verrucomicrobiota > Verrucomicrobiia > Verrucomicrobiales > Akkermansiaceae > SW10. The sequence goes on from NHEN01000128.1 coordinate 13,773, forward strand.
GGGCGTAGCCCCACTTCGGGGTGTCGGCATCAGGGTAGCGTTTTTTGAGAGAAACTTTCCAGTCGGGCTTGTGGGTTTTGCGGTTGATGCGGAAGACCTCTCCGAATGGTCCGATAAAGTAGACGGCGTCCTCTTCCACAGTTGGAACACTCCGGGAGCCGGGAAAGGGAGGTTCCCCCTCGGAGGGGCTTTCGTATTTCCACTGTTCCTTGCCGTCTTTCAAGCTGAGGCAGCGCAGGATGTCTTTTTCCTTGGAGACGCGATCGACAATAAAGACCTCGTCGCCCACGACGGCGGCACCTCCGAAGCCCTCTTCGAGTTGGGCTTCCCAGAGAAGCTCAGGGCCTTCCTTGGGAAAGGATTTGAGAAGGTTTGTTTCGGTGGAGAATCCATCGCGGGTGGGCCCGAGAAAGTGAGGCCAGTCAGCGGCTATCAGGGACGAAAGGGCGAGGAATGAAAAAAGAATTGGAAGTTTCATGTCGAGAGATGGGCTATCCTTGAAGAGAGATTCGGGGCGGCAAGTAAAAAAGGAACGCGCTCCGACAAAATTGACCAAATGATTTAACTATTAATTTCATTCATGGGGCCTTTCTCTGTGGGCAGGCGCATTCTCAGTCCCATGAAGGGAGACGTGCCTTCGCGTTTCGCTAAAAATGAATGATCGCAAGGACGGAGTCCTCCGATTGGTGGAGCAGTAGCGTTTACTGGTCCGCTGTTTCCTTGATGTCAGTCAAGGCCGCGATGAAATCTCCGAGGATCTCGGCAGGCACCATGATGGTGTCGCGATTGCCGCTGACATCTTCCGTGATTTTTACCACGCGTCCGCGTTGGTTTTCTTTGAGATCCATAAAAAAGATCTTTCGATCCGCGAGAATTTTTTCGGTATGTAAGATTTCCTGGTCCACAGCTTTCCTGAGTAATTTCAATAAAGAGGGTCTCGCCTGAGACCGGTGAAGTCAATGTGAAACTTGTTCATCCTTCGGGAGGGAGAAATTGGGAAAATCCGCAGAAGAGCTTGGAGTTCTCCGGAGGGAGATCAGGAGCGGGTTGTTCATGATCGAGAAACTCGGTGCAGGTGCCGAAAAACTCTTCCCTCGTCTTCACCCTGCGAATGGTATGTTCGAATTCTGGGACGTGTCCCTGGGAGATGTAGATCAAGTATTTCTTCATCTTCTGGATATGCTTGGCCTCGATAAAGTCAGGGATTTCCCGGGCCGTTTCTTCGTAAAGCAACTCGATGTATGCCTTCACCATTTTTCCGGTGACGACGGGGATTGGTTCGTCGAGAAAGGCGGCGTGGAGTTGCGGAAAGATCCAGGGGTGGCGGATAGCTCCGCGACCGATCATGAGCCCGGCGGCTTGGGTCTCCTCGAGATAAGCGAGGCCGGTGGGGAGGTTGACGACATTGCCATTGGCGATGACCGGACAGGGAAGCTCTTCGACGGCCTGGCGAATTTTCTCAGGATGAACGGGCGTTTGGTATCGTTCTCTAACAGTTCTCCCGTGAACGGTGAGGAGATCAATGGCGTGCTTTTTAAAAACAGAGAGGAGGCCGTCGAATTCGTCGGGTGATTCGTATCCGACGCGGGTCTTTACGGTGAAGGGAAGGTCATCGCAAGCCTCGCGCAAGGCGCCGAGGAGTTCGTTAATTTTGTCTGGGTTTCTGAGAAGTCCCCCGCCGGCTTCCTTACGACAAACAACCGGAGCCGGACAGCCAAGGTTGAGATCGATTCCGGCGATGGGATGTTTCTTTAGAAGTTGGACCGTGCGAACCAATTCGCTCGCGTCTTGTCCGATCATCTGCGCGATGATCGGGCGCCCAGTGGGGTTCTCGGTGATGGAGCGGAGGATATAAGGATCGAGATTGGAATGAATGTGGACGCGGAAGTATTCGGTGACGTAGACGTCGGCACCGCCCAACTGCGCCATGACCCGCATAAAGGGCAGGTCGGTCACATCCTGCATGGGAGCAAGAAAAAGAGCGGGTCTATCGGTGGGGAGCATTAATGGGAGGATTTGACCGGAGTCATTTTGAAGTTCATATCCCGCTTGCCGTAATTGTGCTGTTGAATGTCAACGATGAGGACTTTGCGATCGGGGAGAATGTGGCTCCAGGCCGCCGGAGGCATGTCGGAAATAATGACAAGGGCATCTTCCGGGGGCGTTTCCAAAATGGTAGCAACGAGATTGTGGGCTTCGGTATCGCCGGCGCGTTGGGCACTTGCCAGGACAGTGAGCGCTTCACTCCAGGCTGAAAATTGGAAGCTGGGGAGAGATTTCCAGGCGAGGAAATCACTGGTGAGGGTGGCGGGCACGCCGATGCTGCGTAGGTGCCGCAAGGTGCCGCAGAGGAGGGAGAGTGCACGTTCGAAGAGGTCGGTGCGGATGAGGGCGCCGTCGGTGCCGAAGCTGTGGAAAATGACGGTCGCTTTGCGGGGACGAATGCCGGGTGGATCAAATTCACGCACGCGGGGAGCTCGACCACGGGCGAGGGAGCGGATGGTGGCGGGCCAGTGGAGCCGCTTGGCGGGATCGCCGGGGCGGAAGGGGCGGAGTCCTCGGGGCTCGCCCGGAGCGTTGCCGGTTTGGAATCCTTCGCCGAGCCAGGCGTCGTCGAACTCGCCGCTGGCGAAGAATTCCCGGGGTAGAAGGGCCTTGGGGAAGACAAGGATTTCCAGCCTAATTGTAATTCGTTTTTGGTAGGTGAAAATGTTCAGCGGAAAGCCGGAGGAAAGAAGACAGGGGGGATCGCTGACCGCGCCCCGGTTGGGGATGGAGCCGCGCAACTTGGAGGTCGCCGAGGAGCCGGCCGCAGCCCATTTTACATGGGTGTGAATACGGGTGCCATTGGAAAGATCGAGTTGGATGTCGATTCCGTAGGTGTCGAAGAGGCTGCGATGGTTTTCGAGCGAGAGCCGAAAATCCATCGGAGTGTCGGCGAAAACCCGGGCGGGGGCCTGGAGGTGGAGTTTGAGATTCGAGAGATTCCAACGCCCGACGACAAAGACGATGGCGAGGACAATCAGCCCCACCAGTCCGAGGGAGATGAGCGGTCCGTCAATCCTGAGAATGCCCGCCGAGAACAGAGCCAGGGAAGCTCCCAGAAATGCTGCGCCGCGCGGAGTTAAGCTCATTGAGGGAGTGTGTCCCGACATGTCATGAGGAGCAAGAAATGGCGGTGTGTTTTCCTCTGGCCTCAAGACACGCCTTCGATGAATTGTCAGTTTCCTTAATCAATATTAAGGAGATTTCCCAAGCTCAATGAGCGGATTGTCGAATGATGGAGTCTCTTTCTCTAAAATGAATACCCCCCTATTTGGGATGGCCATGTCCTTCTCTCTTTGATCTTTGGGCGCTTCCGCGTCCATTTCAACAACTCTAGTTCCCTGCTCATCCATCGTTGATGAGCGGGGCGATGGGCTTCAGTTTTTTAGATAACACAAGCAAGATCCACAAAGCTAATGAAAGGCGGGATTCGGAAGGGTTGAGATACAAAAAAAGTCCACCCTTTGTCAGAGTGGCCTTTTGTATAGTGAGAGCGCTTACTTGTATTCCTTTAGGAAGGCTACGAGGTCGGCGACGTCCTGTGGGCTGAGGCCCATTTGGTCGGCGGAGAGCATTAGTGAATAGTTCATCCCGCTCTGCTTCTTGATCATTTTACGGGGAATCAACTGGGTGACGCCTCCGGTGGAAGTGATCGTGGTGGGGTCGGTTCTGGCGAAGGCAAGCCCCTGGATTTTCTTGCCATCTTTCAGTTGAAGAGTGGTACCTTTGAATCCGTGGGAAATGTCTGCGGTTGGGTCAACGATGGCCCGGGCGATGACGTCGGCGGGTTGGCCTCCGCCCCATCCCTTAAGGTTGGGACCGTAGTTGATGCCGGCTCCGTTGAACTCATGACACATAATGCAGCGTGTCGCAGTAGTTTTGCCTTTGGCGGCATTGCCTTTGAGCTTGAGAACGTCCTCGACGGAAAACTTGGGCTTTTCCTGACGGGGAGCTTCTATCGGTAGGGCCACGACTTTGTCGGGATCGTAAATGCCGCGCTTCTTGAGATTTGCCATCAGGTCATAATCGCGCCACTCGCCGATGGCATTTCGGAAGAGCCAGTAAGTGGCGTCCTTCTTGGTGAGAGGATTGTCGCAAAGCGTCAACATGGCGTCGGCAGCGGAGCGATGGTTGATGAAGGCGAGGGACTCGATCGCCAAGGCGCGTTGCTCGGCGGTAGGATCATTGGATTGCGCGAACTCCAAAAGATCGGGAACAGCAGCAGAGGGCCAGAGACGCCAGGTGACTTTCAGGGCGCGGTCGGACCACTCCTGGTTGCTGGCTTCCTTGAGGGCGAGCCAGATTTCGTTCTCCTTGTTGGCCGCTCCGAGTCCGAAGGCTTCGAGGGCGTTCTTGTCATCGACCTCAAGCTTCTTGGCGAGAGTGATGAATATTTCCTTCGTTTTGTCGGCGGGAAGGTCGCGCATGGAGAGGGCGACATCTCGACGAACTCCGGTGTCGGGGTCGTTGGCGAGCTTGGCGGCGTAGGGCAGGATATCCTGTCCGGCACGGCGGAAGGAGCGGTAGGCCGCGATGCGGATTTGCGGGTCCTTTTTGTTGTTCAGGAGCATCTCGCAAGTAGCCCGGCCGGATTTGCCAAGGTGCGGAAGAACCCAGATCGCGCGGGCAGCGACAAACCTATTGGCGTTGGGTTTGCTGAGCATTTTTTGCAGGGCGGGAACGGCTTTTTCTCCGTGTTTCTTGAGTGCCATAAACCCGAGATAGCGGGTGTTGATGGCGGGTGATTTGAGAGCGGTGATCGCGCCGTCGATGGTCTTGAGGTCAAACTTGGGGACCTTGGATTTGAATCCTTTTGGCGCGATACGGTAAATCGTCCCGGAGCAGGAATTGTCGAGGTCGGCGTGTCCGCCAACGCGTCCGTCGAACCAATCAGTGACATAGACCGCGCCGTCGGGACCAACGGTGACATCGGAGGGGCGGAACTGGTAGCGGGTCTCCTTGCTCATCTTGCGGGTGCCTCCAACAAAGTCGGAGCCGAAGAACTCATCCTTGAGGTTGGTGGTGAGGAAGCTGCCGCGGTCGAGTTTGAAGTTCGCGCCTTCCGGAGTGGGCTGGTAGTGGAAGATCGTATTCCGTCCTGGTTCGCAGGAGAGGAAGGAGCCCACGAAGGATTCCCCGAGTGCTCCGTTCTCATACATGGTGACTCCGGTGGGAGAACCGCCGCCGTAAACATCGCCGGCGTGCATTGTTCCGGGATCGAGCTGACGCCAGTGAGCGCTTTGGTGTTCCTGGCCGGGACGTTTGACATCGCGGTAGCCTTGCTTGCCATCGCGTGTGAAGTATCCCGCACACCCGTATTCCAGGATGTAGGAAACACGACAAGCCGGTGGATCGTCGTTGTCGTTCTGGAAGGTGTTGCCAAAGGAACTGACGGATTGCTCGTAGGAATTTCGGTAGCCGTGTCCGGTGATTTCGGCGTTGGTGCCATCGGGATTCATGCGGACAGTGAAGCCGGACGTCCAGACGTGACCGTCATCGGATTTCTTGCCGGAGCTGGCGCGGTGATCGACGAGAAATTCTCCGCCGCCGCCTTGATAAGTGCCGCCCATGTAGAAAGTCTTGCCGGACTTGTCTTTGAAGATCGCGCCGCAGTTTCCATTGTTGAAATAGAGTTTTCCGTCGGGTCCGCCGGTGACGGAGTGGAGCGAGTGATCGTGGTTGCGTGCGTTGAACCCGGTGAGGATAACTTCGCGTTTGTCGACCTTGGGATCGAATTTCAGGTTGTTATCGACGTCGGTGTATTTGATCAGATCGGGTGGTTGGGAGACCCAGATTTCATTTCCGAAAACGGCCACGCCAAGTGGAGCAATGAGGCCTTTTTCCTGGACGAAGGTGTGGGAGGAATCGCATTTTCCGTCGCCATTGGTGTCCTGAAGGACCGCGATGCGATCACCTCCGGGGCGTCGGCCGTTGTGGCGTCGGTAGTTGACGCCTTCGGCGACCCAGATCCGACCGGCGTGGTCGATGTCCATGTTGGTGGGGTTGTAGAGATTTGGAGTGGTGGCCCAGACTGAGACTTCGAGATCACCCATGGCTTTAAAGGCCGAGGTGTCGACGCTGACTGGAGTGTCTTTGGGTTTCCAGTCTTCTTGAGCCAGAAGAGGAGTAATTAACAGGAAGGCGAGACTTTTTCTCATGAGAAAATCAATACGCCCAATTGCGCGCTCAGTATCAAGCAATTTCTCTGGTTGAAAGGAGCGCGGGTTTCGATAGGTAGGGGATCATGATGTTGAAGAAATGGTGTTTGTTGGCTGCTGTGGCGGTAGTGTGGGCGCAGGCTCAGGCGAAATCGTACGTTCTTATCCTCGTGGATGATCTTGGCTACATGGATATCGGGGCATATAATCCGAAGAGTTTTTACGAAACGCCGAATATCGATGCGTTGGCGAAGTCGGGGGTGAAATTCACTGACGGCTATGCGGCCAATCCGGTGTGCTCGCCGACGCGCTTTGGGATTCAGACAGGGCGTTATCCGACACGAAAGGATTGTACGAATTTCTTTAGCGGGAGACGCGGCGGGAAGTTCGCCTGTGCCCCTTTGCACGATCGCTTGGATCACGACGAAGTGACGATTGCCGAGGCACTGAGGGAACAGGGCTATGCGACATTTTTTGCGGGCAAGTGGCATCTTGGACCGACGGAGGAGTTTTGGCCCAAGAAGCATGGCTACGATGTCAATGCGGGTGGCTTTGTGAAAGGCGGACCGTATGGCGGGAAGAAGTATTTTTCGCCTTATGGAAATCCGCGCCTGAGTGACGGACCGGATGGCGAGCACTTGCCAGATCGTCTCGCGACCGAGACCTGTAACTTCATGGAAGCGAACAAAGGAAAGCCTTTCTTCGCGATGTTGTCGTTCTATTCGGTGCATACTCCCTTGATTGGTCGCCCTGACCTGGTGGAGAAGTATCGTAAGAAAGCCGCGAAGATTTCCGGACAGGAATTCGGTGAGGAGGAACAGGTCTTCGGGAAGAAGCCCCGGAAAGTCCGTATTTTGCAAAAGCATGCCGTCTACGCCGCGATGGTGGAGGCGATGGACCAAGCCGTCGGTAAGGTGATGAAGAAAGTCACCGAGTTGGGATTGGATGATGAAGTGGTGATTTGTTTCACCTCGGACAATGGCGGCCTTTCGACCTCGGAAGGCTCACCAACTTCGAACCTTCCGTTGCGTGGAGGCAAGGGATGGATTTATGAAGGAGGAATTCGTGAGCCCTTCATCGTGAAGTGGCCCGGAGTAACCAAAGCAGGCACCGTGAGCAGCGTGCCCGTCATGAGCACCGACTTCATGCCAACTTTCGTCAACGCTTCGGGAGGCAAGGTGAAGGCGAAAATCGATGGCGTGGATTTGATGCCACTGCTGAAAGGCGGCGAGCTGAAGCGCAAGGCGCTTTTCTGGCACTATCCGCACTATAGTAATCAGGGTGGGTTTCCCTCAGGTGCGGTGAGAATGGGAGACTGGAAGCTCATCGAGCGATACGAAGACGGCCGCGTGCATCTCTACAATCTTATGGATGATCCCGGTGAGTTGAAGGATTTGCAGAAGGGGAATGAAGCGCTCGTGAAATCAATGCGCGCGAAATTGCACGCCTGGTACAAGGAAACCGACGCGAAGTTTCTTCAACCGAAGAAGGGGCAGAAGGAAAAGCCGTGGAGGCCGTAGTTGAGGGAGAGATGTTTCTTTGACGGTGACCAGAGGTAATAGAGCATATTACCGAAGCGACCACATCGTAGATGGGGACGCCGGCATTTATGAACCCAAGCCGAAAAGCAGATCGGTGTTTAGTTCAAGTAGTTGAGCTTGTCGAAGACCCAACCACCGCTTTTGGTGACGAGGCCGAGGGGGCCGGGGATGCGGTCTCGTTTGATGGTGAGGGTGAGGGTCGAGAGGTTGACCTTTGAGTTGAGGGAATTGAGGCGTTGGGAGAGTTGGTCGATCTCGGTCTGAAGGCGGGCCAGTTCCTTTTCAATTTTGAGAATGTCCGAGACCTCGGTGGCTTTGGCGAGGAGGCTGCGGAGCCGGGCGCGCAGGGCGGTCTTGTTTTTGAGCTCGGCGGAGAGGTCGCGGTGTTGGGCGGTGACATCGTCGCTCGAAATGTGCTTGTGGGTGACTTTTCCTGCGGATTCCAATGTAGTGAGGAGGGGCTCGAGGTAGGTGGGATGAACTTTAATGGTGGCATCGTAGCGATTCTCGCTCATGGACGAGGAATGGAGGTGGCCATGGTAGGTTTTTACGAGCGCGACTGATTTGTCGGCGCTGGATTTGAGGGAACGGCTTTTCATCGTCATGGAAGCCTTCTTGGTGAGTTTGCGATTCAGCGAAGCTCCGTCTGATTCTGCTGAAAGAGAACCGGAAGCTGGTGAGGAAGCCAGTTGAGAAGAGCAAGAGGTGATGATGAGAGCGGGAATGAGAAATAGGGCCTTTGTTTTCATGTGCTGGAAAAATAGCACAATTGGAAATGGAAGCAAGTCTAAGTGCTGCAAAAACTGCATAATTTGGAGGTGGGCAGGTTCTGGCCGGCTAAAAGCCGGGCACAGGGCAGAAATCCCACGCTCCTCATCTCAGGAAAGCTACAGGCTCAAACCCAATCGCTAATCGCCAGCTTGGCAAATGACGGGGCTTTCTAAATTCCCTAAGGTGCAGTTCTAAAACTCTCCTGTAAAAAAACCACTTTCGGCAGTGTATTGTCGGCTGATAGTTCGCAAACTTCACGAATCAATGAGTTCAGTCGCAGATAAAAAGAAAGCCACCCGGGCGGGAAATTATTTCATTTCGAATTACCCTCCCTTTTCGTTTTGGTCGGATGATCAAAATGCCCAGGTTGAGGCCGCTTACGATCAACCCTCGAAAGAGGGAGTGCCACTGGGTCTCTATCACCACATTCCCTTCTGCCGGAGACGCTGTCATTTCTGCTACTTTCGCGTTTATACCGATAAGAGTGCGGATGAGATCAAGCACTACCTGGACTCGACGGTGACCGAACTTGAGATGATGGCTCGCAAGCCGCTCATCGAGGGACGAAAGCCCAAGTTCATTTATTTTGGTGGAGGGACGCCCTCGTATCTCTCGGCGAAGCAGTTGGGAGAGTTGACTGACCGAATGAAAGCCATTCTTCCATGGGACGATGCCCAGGAAGTGGCCTTTGAGTGTGAACCGGGAACCTTGAATCCGGGCAAGCTCGCGGCGATTAAAGATATCGGGGTGACGCGCTTGAGTTTGGGTATTGAAAACTTTGACGACCACATTCTCGAGATCAATGGTCGGGCGCATCGCTCGAAAGAAGTGGGCCGGGCCTACGAGCGGGCCCAGGCGGAAGGCTTTGATCAGATCAATATCGATTTGATTTCTGGCATGATCGAGGAGACCGAGGAGAACTGGCAGCGTAACATCGAAAAGACGATCGAGTATGCGCCGGACAGCGTGACGATTTACCAAATGGAGATCCCGTATAATACGACGATCTACAAGGAGATGAAGGATAACGGAAAACTCGTTGCTCCCGTGGCCGATTGGGAAACGAAGCGTCGCTGGGTCAAGGAAGCCTTCGCGGCTCTTGAGAGCGCGGGTTACACGATTAGCTCGGGTTACACTGCAGTGAAGAATCCGGAGAAGACGAAATTTGAATATCGTGATTCCCTCTGGGGAGGCGCTGACTTGCTCGGATTGGGTGTGGCTTCCTTTTCACATGCGGCTGGAGTTCACTATCAAAACCTCACCGAGATTGATGATTATACCAAGGCCATTGAAGCCGGCCAGATGCCGACCAAGCGGAGCTTCCGAACGACGGAAGAGCAGCGCATGATTCGTGAGTTCATTCTTCAGATGAAATTGGGCAAGGTGGACAGCTCCTACTTCGACCGGAAGTTTGGTGTCGATGTTGTCAATCGCTGGAGTGACGAGCTCGAGCAATTGACTGACGAGGGCTTGCTCAATGTGACCGATGGCAAGATTCTCCTCGAGCGCGATGGCTTGTTGTGTGTCGACAATATCTTGCATGACTTCTTCCTGCCCGAGCATCGCACTGACCGCATTGTCTAGTGATGGATTTCTCGCAAGAGATCACACGATTGCTGGGAGCGTCGTTGTTGAAGGAGGTCGACTTTGTTCCAGTCGAGCCGGATGATATTGAGGCGCCTTACCGCGACTTGCTGCATCATGGTCGGGATATGACCTCGACTCTGGCGAAGTTTCATGGCGGGAAGATTGCTCTGAAGGTGTTGAAGACCAGGCGGAATGAAGATAAATATCTACGCGAAGTAATTCTCTATTCAGGCGAGAAGCCCGTGGAGTATGGCTTGATCGAAGTGCATCTGAATCATTGCCGGGATGATTTGCGCGGACGAATCCTGGCGGAAACGGAACCGCTCGGGGGCATTTTGAATGATAGCGGGATTGCCTACCAAAGTAAGCCGGTGGGATTTTTGAAAATCGCGCCGGGTGAATTTTCTCCGGATTTTTTTCCCCCGGCGGGTGGCGAATCTCTTTTTGGCCGTTATAATACCCTGTTTGATGAAAACAACCGGGTGATTTCCCGGATTTTAGAAATTCTACCTAGAGAAAAACCATGATTTCAAAACTGAAAAACGATTGCGATGTTCTTATCATTGGAGCTGGCCCGGCCGGGTCGACGGCTGCGACGATTCTTTCAGGGGAGAAGGGAAAGAAAGTAATCGTCTTGGAGAAGGGGCATTTTCCGCGCTATCACGTGGGCGAGTCTTTGATTCCGCATTGTTATGACACGCTGGAGCGAATTGGGATGGTGGATCGTCTCAATGGGGCAGGCTTCCAAAGCAAGCAAAGCGTGCAGTTTGTGAATCCTGATGGTGAGCTTTCTGCGCCGTTCTATTTTTCCGAACACACCGATCATCCCCGGGCGAAAACCTGGCAGGTGGATCGGGCGACTTTCGACACCATGATGATGGAACGAGCACGCGAGGCGGGAGCCGATGTGCGGGAGGGGATCAAGGTCCTGGATTTCATAGAGGAAGATGGGGTAGTTGTTGGTGTAACTGCGGAGGATGAGTCGGGGAAGGTTTTTGAAGTGCGGGCGTCCATGACGATGGATGCGACGGGTCGCGATGCCCTTTTTCAGCGGAAGAAGAAATGGCGGAAGCGTGATCCCAAGCTTAACAAGATCGCCATTTGGACGAACTACAAAGGAGCAAAGCGTGATCCTGGTGTGGATGAAGGCGCGACTACGGTGGCGTATGTGCAGGGGAAAGGGTGGTTTTGGAATATCCCTCTCAAGGATGACATCGTGAGCACCGGGATCGTAGCGGAGAGGGATTACCTCTATCGCGATGGTCGTGATCTCCATGCGATTTACCAACGTGAAATCAAGGAGAATAAGTGGGTGGAAGAGCATCTTTCGGAAGGTGAGCAGATCGGCGAGTATTGGGTTACTGGGGAGTACTCTTATCGTGCCGAAAATTGTGCCGCGGATGGCCTGTTGCTCATTGGTGATGCCTTTGCCTTTCTAGACCCAGTCTTCTCATCGGGGGTTTATTTGGCGCTGACAACAGGCTCCTTGGGGGCTGATGCTGTGGCTGATGCTCTTGAGGCTAATGATGTGAGTGCGGAAAGATTTTTGGGTTATGGTGAGCGGGTCTGCAAAGGAATCGAATGGATGCGGAAGTTGGTATACGCCTTCTATGATGAAAATTTCAGTTTCAAGGATGTCGCGATGAAGTACGCTGAAGTACGTCGGGATCTGACCGATTGCCTGATCGGTGATTTGATCGACAAGGATTACGGAAAACTCTTCGATCGCGTGAGCGAATTTGCCGAGCTGCCGGAAGATCTTCCACATGGGAAAACAGTGGCGGGGTCCTCCATAACTTAAGGTGAAAATCACGATCCTTACTGCCGGCACGGGGAGCTACTATTGCGGAGCCTGCATGCGGGACAATGCGCTGGTGAAGGCTTTGAGAGCTCTTGGGCATGATGCTCATCTCGTGCCGATGTATCTGCCAATGCAGCTCGATGAAGAGCGGGCGGATGCCGAGACACCCGTCTTTTTTGGAGGGATCAATGTATGGCTTCAGGAGAAGTATCGTATTTTTCGGAAGTTGCCGCGTTGGGTTGATCGTTTATTCAATGGGCGCGGGTTGCTTCGGGCCGTGGCGAAGAGGAGCCACATGACCTCGGCCAAGGAGCAAGGCGAGATGACTTATCTCATGCTGAATTTTGAGGAGAGCCATTTGGGCAAGGAACTCGATAAACTGGTGGAGTGGTTAGAGCGCGACGGGAAGCCTGACGTGGTTGTTCTTTCGAATGCCCTGCTGGGAGGATTGACTCGCGAACTGAAGCAGCGTTTAGGGGTGCCGGTGGTGTGCACTTTTCAGGGGGAAGATTCCTTTCTCGACGGTCTGCCTGAGCCGTGGAAGACAAAATGTTGGGATGAGATGGGGCTCCGGACGAAGGAGTGTGATGCCTTGATTTCTCCGAGTCAATTTTTCGCCAGTCTGATGGAGGAAAGACTCGGAGTGTCATCTGAAGTGGTTCCGAATGGCATCGATCTCGAAGGATACGAAGTGGGATCGGGAGAGGGGAAGATTGGCTACTTTGCGCGGATGTATCACTACAAAGGCTTGGGCTTGTTAGTGGACGCCTTTATCCATTTGCGAACGACGTTGGGTGATAAAAAGACGAAGCTCGCGGTCGCCGGAACGATGGGCGGGGGTGACGAAGAGTATGTTGCGGGCTTGAAGAAGAAACTCGGGGAGTATGGTCTGGGGGACGAAGTGTCGTGGCATGCCAACGTGAGCAGGGAAGAGAAGGCGGCTTTTCTGGAAAGTCTCTCGGTTTTCTCGGTTCCGGCGATTTATCCGGAGGGATTCGGGCTTTATTTGGTTGAGGCAATGGCTTGTGGCGTCCCGGTGGTCATGCCGAGGGCTGCGGCTTTTACCGAGATTGTCGAGCCTGCGGAGTGTGGGATTTTGGTGGATCCCGGGAGTGCTGAAGCGCTAGCCAAGGGTTTGCAAACAATTTTGGAGGACTCGGGCTTGCGGAAATCGATGGGAGAAAAGGGTCGGATCGCGGTCGAGGATCGTTATCATGTCGGGGCAATGGCGAAGAGCTTTGAACAAATTTTGCGAAAGGTGGTGGAGAAATGAGCACATTTGAATGGTCTCGTCCGGTGGAGTTCTATGAAACTGACTTGGCGGGGATTACCCACTTTTCGAATTTCTATCGCTGGATGGAATCGGCCGAGCATGCCTTTCTGCGCGAGCGGGGAATCGAGTTGCACGATGGTGAGATCGGATGGCCGCGTGTGAATGCTTCCGCGGATTTTAAGAAGCCAATTAAGTTTGGTGACTTGGTGAGAGTGCGGGTTTCCGTCTCCGAAGTGCGGACTCGTTCGGTGTGTTACTCCTTTGAGTTTTTCGTGAATGACGACGACACCGTTCGCGCGACCGGTGAGATGATTTCGGTTTGCGTGAAGCTGGCGACGATGAAGGCGATGGAGATTCCCGAGGACATCCGGGCTAGGTTGGAACAATAGGGGTGGTCAATCGCGGGATGTTGAGGCATTCTCCGGCTTCTTAGATTAATGACTAAAAAGAATTCTATGAATTGGGTAACTTTTGCGCTGATGACGGTGGCCTTCTGGGGGCTCTATGGAGTGTTCCTTCACAAAGGAGCAATGGGAATGGCTGATCCGCAATTTGGTCGGTACAAAGCGTTTTTGGTAGTGGGGATCGCCTATTTCCTGGTGGCGGTGTTGGCTCCTTTGATTCTTTTGAAAATGTCAGGGTCGGATCTCAAGTTGCCTGGCCCGGGCTTCAAGTGGTCCTTGATTGCCGGAGTGGTAGGAGCGCTCGGAGCGCTTGGGGTTCTGTTGGCTTTTGGGAAAGGCGGTCCACCTTCCGCAGTGATGTCGATTATCTTTGCGGGTGCTCCTGTGGTGAATGCTGTGGTTGCTTTGAGTATGCATCCACCGGCAGGGGGATTGGGAGCCTTGCGTTGGCAGTTCTTTGCTGGGATTGTTTTGGCCGCCGTGGGTGGCTGCCTGGTCACCATGTATAAAGACCCCAAGCCAGCCAAGGCAGCGGAAGAAAGCGCTACGGTTGCGAAACCGTAAGGGGTAATAGTTGTCTGAGGCGGTGACGTTCTACCAACTTGGGTGTGGGTTTGACCGGGGTGGGTGGATTCTGAGCACTGAGAGGCAAAGAAATTAGGGTGATGATCATTGGAGTGAGTCGTTTTATGATTCGGGAGTAAGGCCCGGAGAGGGGTTTTCCGTCTGAAGAGATTTTCTCATGTGGAGTGAAAACATCGTCTCGCCGCGGGGAGGTGCTTGTCCTATCCTGGTTTCAAGAGAGGGAGAGCATGGATTTAAAAGACCTGGATAAAGAGAAGTATCAGGCCTACCAAACGAGAGGTCGGGTGGAGCTTGAAGGTCCGAGTGAGAATCTCATTGAGGGAGCGGCACAATTAGAGGAAGGATGGGCTGCTGCAGAGTCCGGATTGCCCAAATTGATGGTGATCTTAGTCATCGGAGGTTTGGTTGGGGTAGTGGTGGCGATGGTGATTTTTTATCGAATGGCTGTAAATCCAGTTGGAGAGAATCCCAAGTCCGAGCCCGAACCTGTCGTGGTTGTGGAACTCAATTTCATCGAGCGTTCGACCACAGGCGAAGTTCATCAGGCAGTTCAAGAAGCGGTGAGGGGATTTATGGAGGCGAAGTCCAATGTGGAGCGATGCCGTTATGTTCTGGATGGCGATCGTTTGAAAGAGACGATGGATGAGTTTTATTCGCGCCATGGATCGGCGAGTCAGCCGCAGGGATTTGGGGAAATGCGGAAGCCTGAGCCGGGGGCGTTCGAAGGTGAAGCCATCATGCTTGCTCTGGCGGTTGACCGGAGCGGAAAGAAGGCGTGGATGTATAGTTTGTTTCCGAGGGGAGATGGTATGAAGATCGATTGGGAAACCTCGGTGAGTTACGGCGAGTATTCCTGGCCGCGGTTTCTTCGGGAAAAGCGGAAGGAGAAAACACAGATGCGGGTGTATTTGCAACGTCTGCCGAGTTTTAAGGCGACGAGGAAATTGCCGACCGAAGCGGATGCTTATGAAGTGACTGCCTTTGGCGAGACGCAGATCGAAGTGCTCTACGTGGCGAAGGAAAGTGAAGTGAACGAAGCCCTGCAGGCCGTCGTTCCTGAGAAGTTGAAGCACCCCGTGAATCTTTTTCTGAGTTGGAATGAGAAGGGAGAGCTGCAAGCCGACGAATTCATCCACAACTTATGGGCTGCTCCGGGACGTAAAAAAAACGAGTGAGAAATCCCCATTCGTTTAATTGAAAATTTCGTTTGGAAATCTGCTCTATCGTTTGCGTCTCCGGGCAGTGAGCCCGAGAGTTACCAGGGTAAGAAGCGTGGTGGATGGCTCGGGAATTAGATTGAGATCGTAACCAATGACGTCAATGGCATCGAGGTCGAGTTGACTGAGGACATTGATTTGCCCCGGAGGGTTGGCTGTGGGGTCGAAAATGCCAAGGCCAAGATTATCCTTCCAGTGGCTGGCTTGTTGGCCGTCGCCATTGAAGCTTCCGGTTGAAAAGGGCGCAATGTTGGTAGTGCCTCCGTCGAGGGAGTAGTAGGGGGATCCTCCGGTGGCCAGGTCCAATTGTCCCGGTGCGTTGTAGCGGAAGAGATCGGCAACAGTGACAACGGCAAAGGCGTCCAAGTTCTGGGGAGAGAAGGGGCCTGCGCCATGGCTTGCGTCGACGGAATCGACACCACTTCGGAAACCCAAGGCGTGTCCGATTTCATGAACGGTGACTCCTACAAAGTCCTGAAGGCCTGCCCCGACACCGTCGGATTGATCATAATCCCAGTAAAATGAAGAGTTAAAAGCGATACCTGCGTCGTTACCAGGGCTGTTGGCGCTAATAAGGCCAAGAGCTTTGGCGTTGGCAGTGTTGACGTCGAGGAAGTTGTTGTTGTTGGAGGCGTCGTTGTCGATGATGACGTTCCCGTTATTCGTCGAGCCGGTAACGTTGGTTCGGAACGAAAGAGAGGGTCCAGTCGGGAGATTGGCGATTGCGGTGAGATCATTGGCGGAAGGAGTTGTCTCGGCAACTAAGGCGCCCCTGACTGCAGTATAAGAAGGGGTAACGAGAGATCGGCTCGTTGAGGCCAGGACGGAGGTCCCAAATGGATTGCCATTAATGTCACTGTCGTCGAAACGGATGTCCAAATTGACCTCTATATCGTTGATGATCAGTCCTTCCCAAATGGCTGTCGCGTCCTGAAAAGCCTGAAGAGCGGCGGCATTCATGCCACCCGGGGTGATGTCGTTGAGGTTGAAGGTGATGGCTTGGCTGCCAACTGGAATCAGCGCCATGGCGGAAATGACGCCGATTTTTGGGAGAAGATGACTGCGCATCAGTGAGGCCTATAGAACTGAAAAAAGGCCTCAAGGAGAATTGTGACTAATTAACGGCGGATTTTTCCTAGCGCCTGTTTTTTGGGAATTTGGGGCTACCACCACCGTAGGGCTGGGCATCGAAGTTGAAGGCCGGACCGCCGTTCCGGGGGTCCTCGGACTTTGAAAGTTCCGTAGCGAGGAGGGCTTGGTATTTCTTGAGAAGTTCGGGTTTTTTGGCCGCAATATTGTTGAGCTGATCGGGATCGGTTTTGAGATCGAACAACTCGTCGGCCGGGCGCTTGGCGAAAGAAAGATCGTAGAAGCGTTGATATTCGGGAGAGTGGTCTTTTTTGTCGATGAGGTAGGATTTGGTCGGCCCGTTGTCGGTGTCGCCATACCAGGCGTCTTTGATCGCGGCCTTCTGCCAGTTGGGAGTGCCGTTGGGCCAGCGGCCGGTTTCGTAATTGCGGATGTAGAGATACTGATGGTCGCGATAGGCGCGGGAGGGATAGCCGCCCATGTCGGGGGCCTCCTGACTCGGGACGTGGCGTTCTTTTCCGGTGAGAATGAAGGGGCGGAGTTCCATGTCGCCTCCTCCGCTGAGCGCGGGGAGGAGGTTTTTTCCGGTCATGTCTTTTGGCACGGGCACTCCGGCAGCGGCGAGGAAGGTGGGAGCGAGGTCGGTGAGGGAGGCGAAGTTTTGGAAGACCTTGCCGGGTTTAATTTTTTCGCCCCAGCGGATGGCGAGAGGAACGCGCGTGCCACTGTCGTAGAGGTTTGACTTGCAGCGTGGAAAGGGCATGCCGTGATCGCCGGTGATGACGATGATGGTGTTGTCGAGTTCACCGATCTTTTCGAGTTGGGCGATGGCCTTTGCGACGTCGGAATCGAAGCGTTGCACCTCGAAATAGTAATCCGCCACATCGCTACGGACTTCCTCGTCATTGGGGAAGTGTGGGAAGACCTTGACCTTCGAGATGTCCATGCCGGACTGTTTTCCAGATTCTTTTTTGTAGCCGCGATGCGGGTCGCTGGCACCGAGCCAGAAGCAGAAGGGTGTGTCTTTGTTGGGTCGCTCGGCGAGGAAAGCCGGGAAGCCCTTTTTGTAAACCTTTCCCGCGGGGTGGTCCTCGAGGAATTTTCCCTTCAGTTTTCCGGGACCGAACGACTTGCGCCATGAACCGGTGTGATAACCGGATTTTTTGAGAAGACGGGCGTAGGTTTCCACCGATTGTGGAAGGGTCCCGTAGAGATTGGCTCCGGCTCCGAGTCGCCAGTGCCATTGTCCCGTCATCAGAGAATTTCGGCAGGGAGTGCAGGAAGGTGAGGAAACGTAGGCGTTGTGGAAGAGGGCTCCTTCCCTCGCGATGCGATCAAAGCCCGGCGTCTTTACCACGGTGTCGTTGGCGTAGATCGAGGCATGTGGCCACCCCCAGTCGTCGGCGATGCAGAAGAGGATGTTAGGCCGCTTGTCAGCGTGGCAGGTGAGGGTGAGGAGAAGGAAGGTGAAAAGCTTCATGTCGGATCGACTTCCTACGTGCTCTGGAGCGTTATCCTTGCGTAGCTTTTTCGAAGAGTCTTCGCGTAAGGACTACCGCGAAGAGGGAAATAAGGGTGCCGTAAATGACATCGACGGGCCGATGTTGCCAGGTGACAACGATGGAAACGATTCCCAAGGTAAATAGGGGAAGGAGCCAGAAGAGCCGCCGGGAGTTTTGTCGGAGGAGAATGCAAAACACGGCGATCGGGGTGATGACGTGGCCGCAGGGGACGATGCAGACCGGATTGTCGATGGAGACCATTTCGCGGTAGACATGACTTTGCCAGTTCCCGGGGATCGGAGGCCGGATCATTTCGGTGGGATAGAAATACCAGATGCTTCCAACGACGAGGAAGGCGATGGTGATCGAGACGAGGTATTGATAAAAGTCACGTTGTTCTTTGATGAACAGAGAAAGGCAACCAGGAACGACAAGCATTCCCAGATAGGGAATTGCAAGAAGAGGCCAGAAAGGAATCCATTCCGGCATCGTGACCGGATCGTGGGCCAGGTTCTCACGATGATTGATCATGAGGTAGACCGCCATCAGAGGACCACCGACCGCCCAAAGGAGAATGATACGATAGATAATCTGAGTCATAAATTACCGGCAGCGCCTACGAACAAAGCGAGATTTTATTTACGACACCTCAACCGCTTTGTCTCCCGGATCGGTAAGCGTTCCGATCTCTGCCACAATGCTGGCTCCGTTGTTGAGGAGGATTTCCTGGGCGTCGTGAAGGTCGTCTGGTTTGACGGCGAGGAGGAGGCCGCCAGAAGTTTGGGCATCGGCGAGGAGGATTTGTGTTTCTTCCGAAACGTCGTCGGCGAAGGTAGTGAATTCCTTGGCGAGTTCGAGGTTCTTGCGGCTGCCACCGGGGACGTGGCCTTCCTTGATGAATTCCATGACAGCGGGATCGATGGCCGGAACAGCCGAAGAATCAATGCGGGCAGTCACGCCGGATTCGCGGCAAAGGTGGCTCAGGTGTCCGAGAAGCCCAAAGCCGGTCACGTCGGTACCGGCGCGCGTCATTCCTGCGGTGGCGAGGGCGGAGCCGGGGGTGTTGAGTTCGGCCATTTGCTTGGAGACTTTTGCTTCCAGCTCTGCTGAGGCGAGACCTTTGCGGATCGCGGTGGAAATGATTCCGGTCCCGAGCGGTTTGGTGAGGAGGAGGTGATCGCCGGGCTTGCCGCCGGTGTTGGCGATGGTGCGGTGAGGGTTGACCAAGCCGGTCACGGAAAGTCCGTAGAGCGGTTGGGGATTGAGCACAGTGTGGCCACCGGCGAGGGCGCATTCAGCTTCGGCCACCTTGTCGGCTCCCCCGAGGAGGATTTGGTTGATGACGTCGAGAGAGAGTTCATCGGTGGGGACGGCCACGATGTTCATCGCGGTGATCGGCTTGCCTCCCATGGCGTAGACGTCGGAGAGGGAGTTGGCGGCCGCGATTTGTCCGAAGAGGTAGGGATCATCGACGACCGGCGTGAAGAAATCGAGGGTTTGCACAATCGCGAGCTCTTCCGAGATTTTATAAACGGCGGCGTCGTCCGAGCTGGCGGAACCGATAAGGAGATTGGGGTCGGAGATATTGGTGATACCACGCAGGACCTGCGTGAGTTCGGCTTGGCCGAGCTTGGAGGCTCATCCTCCGCAGGAGGATAATTCTGTCAGGCGTTTGATGTCTTCACGGCTCATGGGTGGAGGATAGACCACCTTTGGGATTTGAGAACCCCATAAGGTGAAAATGTTACAGAATGTTTTTCGATTTTCCTGATGTTTTTTCGAATCGATTTGAAACGGGTCTTTTAAGCAGCGGGCACAGGACAATATTATGAAAAGAATCCAACAATTCTGTCTCCTCGCCCTGATCTCTCTGGGGTTCGTTTCCTGTGGCGATAGCCATGCCAGCCTTGCCGGTGAGGCTCTCGACCCGATATCGAAGGACTCGAAAAACTTGCCGATGGTGGTGAGGTCGCTGATGCCGTAAAAAGTCTGAAGGCGCTGAGTGAGGCCATGCCCGGCAGTTAAAGATTCGCAACAGTCTCCCGACGACATTCGATTAGATCGCTCTCCCGGGAATGGGGGTTGAGTGCGGGCGGGAATTAGGATTCACTCGTCCCCGACATGAATGAAGCTGTTTCCCCAGGCCAATTGTCGGTCATCGTGCCGATGTATAATGAAGCGGGAACGCTAAGTGAGGTGCTCGAAAAGATCCTCGCGCAGGAGATGGTGGGCGAGGTGGTTTTAGTGGACGATGGATCGTCGGACAAGACCGCGGCCATTGCGCGTGGCTGGGAAGGAAAGGAAGAGCGGGTAAGCTTTATTCAGCACACCCATAATCAGGGGAAAGGAGCGGCTTTGCGGACGGGTTTCGCCGGAGCGACCAAGCCCTACGTCATCGTGCAAGATGCCGATCTGGAATATGATCCGGTGGATTTTCAAAAAGTAATTGCGCCCATCGCGAATGATGAGGCTGATGTTGTTTATGGATCCCGGTATTTGAAAAAGGACACTCGGACGGTCTTACGATTCTGGCATACCATGGGAAATCGTTTTTTGACGTTGCTCTCCAATATGATGAGCGATTTGCACGTCACGGACATGGAGACTTGTTACAAAGGATTTCGGCGTGAAGTGATTCAGGCCATTCCGATTGAGGAAAACCGTTTTGGTTTCGAGCCCGAGGTCACTGCGAAGCTGGCCAAGATGAAACTCCGTGTGATGGAAACTTCGGTGGCGTATTATCCGCGGAGTTACGACGAGGGGAAAAAGATCGGGTTGCGTGATGGCTTTCGCGCGGTTTGGTGCATCTTTCGTTACAATATTCTGGATCGGAACGTGACCGAATGGAAGAGCGCTGACGATGAGTGATCGCACGAAGGGAGGATTGGGCCAGTGGTTTTGGGTCTGCTGGGGCGTGGCCATGGCGTGGAGTCTTTATCGGGCTCTCTTTAACGAAGCGTGGATTCTTGATGACGAGATCGCTCATTACATGATCTCGAAAGATGTCTGGAGTGATCCGCGTGAGCTTTGGCATCCGTGGAGCCGACCGGGGCGGAACATTTTGCAATTCATCCCGGCTTACTTTGGTCTCACGGCGGCGCGGCTTTGGACACTGGCCTTGGCGGGTTTTGCGATGTGGCTGACGGGTCGCGAAGGAAAGCGCCTTGGCATGGTTGGCTTGTCAATCCTACCGCTCTTGATGGGATTCCAGTGGTGGTTTCCGGAGCTGAGCTATCCTGTGCTGACGCAGACTCCCTTCATGGTGGTGTGGGTTGCCGGGGTTTTTCTCGCGATGCGTAAGAAGATGGCATGGGCCGCACTGTGCTGGGGATACCTTCCTCTGGTGCGGCATGAGGGAATCGCGTTGTCGGCTCTGTTTGGGCTTTGGATTATTTTTGCGCCGGGTGGATTCGCGCGGCATTTGCTGAAGGGGAAATGGAATGAGGCCTTGAAGGCTTTTCCGAGAGCGGCGTGGTTGGGCTTCTGCACCTTCCTGCCCTTGATTGTGATGAACGTCGCGACCGGGTTGATGCGTGGTGAGTGGCCGTTTATGATGTTCTTTGAATCGAAGCCAACAGAGTATTATGGCTCGGGGCCGATTTGGTTGTACTTAAAGCACCTCGCAACCGGCGCGGGGATTCCGGTGGTTTTGTTGATGATTTTTGGAGCCTTTCAAAAGTGGCGTCACCTCGACTGGAGCCTCTGGTTGTGGGCGACCTACCCGGCGTATTTGATCATGCATAGCTTGATCTATTGGAAGGGGCTTTTTGCTTCGGGGGGATACTATCACTTCATCATGCCAATGGCTCCCTTTGTGGCTTTAGTGGCGCTTCGGGGGTTCAATGGGTTGTGGCAGAAGTATGGTATCAAGCCCGCTGCGGCTGCCTTGGCAGTTGTGGTGGTGACCGGACTGATGATGCCCCAACAACAGTGGGGTGTTTCTGATAATCACATTCCGGGATTGCCCGTTCTCAATGCCAGCTTGAAACCAATTGCGCCGCCGATGAAGCAGAGTCGCTTTGGTCAGGGAGTGAAGGAGGCCAGCGAGTGGGTCATTGAAAATGCCGGTGAGACCGAGGTGCTCAATCATCACGCGGCGGCTTCGTTTTGGCTCTATGAGACCGAGGTGAAAAAGCTGGAGGCCTGGGGCGGATATACTCCCGAGTCACTGGAGCTTTACTCGGGGACCTTGCTGATTTGGGATGCCCACTACTCGGTGCAGGAAGCCTTCGGGTTTACTCCCGAGCGACTTCAAACAGCAGGCTGGGAAGTGGTCGAGACCTTCGCCTACAAATCGGTGAGGATTTACCGGAAGAAGTAACTACCTACTTTTTCTCAAACTTCGAGAAGTAGCGTTCGGCGGCGTCGGGGAAATGCTTCTTGAGTGCCAGGTCCCATTGTTCGGGATTCTCGAGATTGAGGGAGCCATCAGATCCGGTGATATCGTCTAGGGAAATAGTGTCGGGGAGTTGGGTGGCCCAGGGGTTTTCCCAGCGGAAGGTCGCGGTGTAGTCGCCGCGATGCCAGGCCATGGCGATGCCCATGATGCCGCAGTAGGAGGTGATGTTGATTTGCGTGGCTTCCTCGTCGCGGGTTTTGAGAAGGGAGTGCCCAGGCAGCGAGGAGAAGGTGGATTCGGGATAGCCGAGGTGGTCGAGGAGCGATGGAAGGACGTCGAGGTGGGAGGCGCTGATTTGGTCGGGAGCTTCGGTGCCTTTGGGCCACTTGATCATGAGAGGAACGGCGGTTTGCTCGGGTTCGACCGATGAACAATGGAACCACGATCCGTTTTCTTGGAATTCTTCGCCGTGGTCGCCGGTGACAATGATGATGGCATCGTCATAGCGGCCCTCCTCTTTTAGGAAGTCGACGAAGCGAGAGATCTCGTGATCGGTCCAAGCGATGGCGTTGAAGTAACGACGGCGGACGCGTTCAATATCCTCATGGGTTGGATAAGCGTGAAAGCCGCCCGATGGTTCGTAGTCGCTGTATGGCGGGGTGAAGGAGTCGTGCCATGAGTAATCGAAGTGCGGCGTGTCGTAGGCGAGAAGATGGAAGTTACCGCTGGAAGGTGCGTTGCGAAGGGCCTCCATCGTTTCTTCAAGGTTCTGGCGTTCCCGTTCGGCGTAGGGGAGATTTTCGAAATCAGAACCGTTTGGTGCGCTTTTGAGAACGCCCAATTCGTGGGGCGAGCCAAAGTTGGTCGAGCCCATTCCGAGGTAGGAAAGGTCGCAGATGGTGCGGGCCTCAAGATTGAAGTTGGACTTCTTGAGGATTTCGATGAAGGGAGAGGCGGGGAGGTCTTTTCCGTCGCGAATAGTCTCCATGGCGTCACCCCAGAAGGGCGGGAGTTGTCCATTGAAGACAGAGAACCAGGAAAGGTGGGTCGCGTTGGAGCCGGCCCAGGTTTTGCCAACTTGCTGGCATTCTTGATCACGAAATTTCGTGAGGAAAGGCGCGTGCCTTTCTGAGATGGCATCGGCACGGACGGACTCGAGCATGAAAAAGAAAATGTCCGGTTGCGAAGTGGCGTGGGTTGAGATGTCTGGTCGGACCGGTTGCTTCCAGGTCGCACGATAGGAAACGACTCCAGGTTCCGGTTTGATCGGAGTGAGATGAATCTCGTAGGAATTGTGTTCCATCCGAAGAGCCTTGCGCGACTTCCAGGCGAAGCCGGAGGCCTTTTCCGCGGCGATGCCTCCCCAGGTCAGGCCGAGGGTGAATAAAATAAAGGCGGGCTTATAGCCCATCTTGGGAAAGGTCTTTTTCGAGAGACGGAAGCTGGCGTAACAAAGTCCACAGAGAACGGCTCCGAAGATGAGGAACGCGGTGATCACGACCGCCGGCGAATGATGAATGCCCCCGGCGGCGAGTTGACGGGCGATGTCGATGGGGCCGTCTTCGTCGATCTTGTTGATGACGAAGCGTAGGGAATTTTTCCAAAAGATGATGGCGAGGGCGTCGGCTCCGAGAAAGCCCGGGATGAGGGCGGGGATGACCCAGGGGAGCATGCGAAGCTTGCGTGGTGCGGAGAGGCTGGCAATACGCGCGCCGATCCAGATTAAGGAAAGTACGATGAGTGCGGTGAGGATGCGTCCGGCGGCAGCGGAGAAAAATTCCCCGGTGCCGAGGGGCAGATTCATCAGGACGAGAATGTTGTGTATCGAATAAATGGTGAGGCTGAGAACAAACCAAACCCAGTTGAAGGGATTGGGCGTTTTCCACCAGGAGCGTAGCGTGGAGGTTGGATTGACGCGGTTGATGAGAAACCACAACCAGCCACCCAAGGTCGCGCCGATAAGGACGTGCCGCATCGCGATGGCGAGATTGTCCGCGAAGCGCCCGGGATCGAGAATCCACGAAGCCCGCCACTCCGGTTTGACGAAGAGAAGGAGGTAGGGGAGGAGTGCTACAAGGATTCCGCCTCCCCAGAAAAGGAAGTGACCGGGACGGTCTCTGACGTTTTTGGCTTCCACGGGCGCAAGAAAATAGGGTTATTCCCCCTAAAATTCAACCTTTCCGGCTCGCTGAGTTTGTAATCCGCTGATGGCGGTTAGGAGTTTGAAGTGGCGGATGGTGGTATTCTTGCTTAGACCGGAGTTGGTGAATTGAGGGCATGAGGGCTCCGGACCCGTGGTATCGTATTAAGAAACGCCGGGGCGATTTTGTCGGGAAAAAATAATCATTATTTCTCGAAGACGAGAAATTTCCGACAGACGAAGTTCACCATGGCTGAGGAAATGACGAAGGAGAGGTGGGCCACGGTGTTGGGGACGCCGAAGGATGCGACGAGCCAGACGGGGAGGAGTTCTCCGATGGAGAAGCTGAGAAAGGAGATAATGGTGAAGAGGGTGACTTCCTTGGAGGTATTGTGACGACCGGGGGTGAAGACGAGCCAGCGGTTGAGGCCGTAGGCGACGAAGTTGGAGGGGAGGAAGGCAGCGAAGTGAAGGTAAGGTAGATATTTCGCACGGGTGTCCTTGGGGAGGTCGGAGCCGAGTTGATCGGGGAAGAGGGCTTCACCGGAGTAGGCTACGGCGAGGAAAACGAGAACCGAGAGGACACCGCAAACGCCGTATTTTCCGAACTGAATCAGGAAGGGCGTGTCGCGGCTGAAGAGAGTCTTCTTGAAGCCGTGTTCCCGGAAGTGGGACCAGGCTTCGCCGATCAGGCGGGCGTTCATGGGTTGGTGTGCAAGAGGGAATCGATGGGGTCGATTCGAGCGAGGACGGCCTTCTGGGCGTGGAGGCGGTTTTCGGCCTGCTGGAAGATGGTGTCGGCGTGGAGCTCGAGAATTTCCTCGGTGATTTCTTTCTCTCGGTAGGCAGGAAGGCAGTGGAGGACGATATGATCGTCGGCACAATGAGTGAGGAGTTCCGCGTTGACCTGGTAGGAGCCGAAGAGAGCTTCTTTTTCGGTTTGGCCTTCCTGTCCCATCGAAAGCCAGACGTCGGTGTTGATGACGTGGGCGTCTTTGGCTGCTTCGACCGGATCGGTAGTGAGAGTGACGTTGGGCGCGTTGAGGTGCGTCATGTAGTCTTCGGACGGGAGACAGGATTCAGGCGCAGCGACGACCAATTCGAATTCGAGATACTTGGCAGCCCACATCCACGAGCGAGACATGTTGTTGTCCCCGTCGCCGATGAAGACGATTTTCTTATCATTCCAGCCACCGAGTTTTTCACGGATGGTGAGAAGGTCGGCGAGGATCTGGCAGGGGTGCTCTTCGTCGGTGAGGGCATTGATGGTGGGAATACCGGAGAATTGGGCGAAGTCGACGACGTCCTGTTGCTCATAGGTCCGGATAACGGCTCCGTGCACCATGCTTCCCAGAACGCGTGCGGTATCTTTGATCGGTTCGCCGCGTCCGAGTTGAATGTCATTCTTGGAAAGGAACATGACACTGCCTCCGAGTTCGCGAATGCCGACTTCAAATGAGACCCGCGTGCGGGTGGAGGCTTTGGTGAAAATGATGGCCCAAGTTTGTCCGGCGAGAGGCTGGGATTTATGTGCCCCCCGAGTTGCTTTGAGATCCGCGGCGAGGTCGAGAAGATATTCGATCTGCTGTGCGCCGGATTGTTCGATGGAAAGGAGATTCATGGGAAAGGAGGGAGTTTGGGGTGGGTTTGCGAGAAATTCAAGTTTTGCTTGAACGAGATTTTGGGAGAAGTCCCATCGTAGGGAGCGCGAGAAAAAGATGGGTTTGTTCAACCTTGATTTGTTTGCCAGAGGCGTTCTGTCGTATCGCTCGTTTTGGGGGGCACTCAATGGAGGGTGGTCCGACTTGTTGCCAGGTTTCGGAGGAAGAGTATGCGGGGATGGTGTTAATCCCACCTTTTGATTCGACCTATCATACAGTGAGGAGAGTGCCGATTTTCCTTGGGGATCGCTTGATGAATTTCGATCGAATGGTGGGCATGAAGGAGCCTTTTTTGATCATGCATGGAGCGGTTGATGAGGCGATTCCGTAGGGGTATAGTGAGGAGCTTATTTGAACTTTCGCCTTCTGTTGAGAAGGAGTTCCTCTCGATAAACAGAAGACGCCACAATGATCCATTCATCGTGGCGTCCAATAAAATTTTAGCGGCCTTGGATTGATTGGCCGCGAGGGTGGAATGAGGATGCTTACTTGCTTTCGAGAATCGCCTGGAGCTCGTAGGTGCGTTTTGTCTTCGGCGTTCCCGGACCATTGTATCCGAGGAGGCGGAAGGATTTTGGAGCGAGCTTCTTCTCTTTGAGCGTTACTTCGAGAGCAGCTTTGGCTTTCTCCATGTTGATGTCGTTATCGTCGCCCATCCAGGTGTAGCTGAGGACCTTCTCAGGCTTGATATCCTCGACGGCGATTTTACTGCCATCAGCTCCGATACTTCCGACTTCAGTGTTTTGGTAGAGGAAGGCCATGGAGGCGCGCTTCATCTTATCGTCCTTTTCCTCCAGGGCCATTTCGACGGGAGCAGTCATGGGGATATCTTTCTTTTTGATGTGCCCGAAGAGTCGCCAGAAGGACATGGTGTTGCCGCCTCCCTTGGTGATGGCGGCACGGTATTTTGGGTAGGATTTTTCGGCAACCTGATTGTAGGGACCAGGCTGGGGCCAGCCTTTGGGAAGGGGGGCTTCAGAGCTGTAGGAGGGAGTCACCGGGTCCTGGGCGTTGATGGCGCAGGAGGTGAGGAGCATGAAGGCGAAAAGTTTTTTCATCGGAGCTGAGAATTAAGCACCGATTTCTTCATCCGCAAGGGGGGGCTATCTTTTAGGGCACTTGCAATCGCGGCCACAGGATTTGGACGATTTCTTTTTCGCGAGGAAAAGAATGATCGTGAGGATGACGACCGTGAGGGCTGCTGGAGTTTGCCAATCCATTAGGAATAGCCGATAAGTTTGCCGATTTGGTAGACGGCCAGGGCGGCGAGGTAGGCGAAGGCCGTCATGCCTCCGAGTTGGCCAAGGGCCCATTTCCAGGAACCGGTTTCACGTTTGACCACGGCGGTGGTGGGCAGGCACTGGAGGGCGTAGATGAAGAAGGCGAGAAGCGAGAGAGCGACCAGAGGAGTGAAGAGAGGTGAGCCGTCGGGTCGTTTGGCATTGGTGACGGTTTCGCGGACCGATTCGGGTTCATCGCTGTCGGCAGAGTAGGATACGGCAAGGCTGCTGACGAAGACTTCGCGGGCGGCGAAGGAGGTGAGCATGGCGGTTCCCATGCGGGCGTCCCAACCGAGGGGAGAGACGATGGGCTCGATGAGTTTCCCGGCGCGGCCCATTGCGGAGTTTTCCTGTTGGACCACAGGGTCATCGGAATTGCTTTTGGGATAGGTGCCAAGAAACCAGAGGAGGATACTGATGCCGAGAATGAGCGTTCCGGCTTTCTTAACGAAGGAGAAGGCGCGCTCCCAGACCTGATGGAATACATGACTCCACTGGGGTTTTTGATAGGGAGGAAGTTCCAGGAGGAATTGTGGTGGTTCGGTAGCGCCGAGGCGGGGTTTGAGGAACTTGGCGGCAAGGAGTGCGGTGATAGTGCCGACGGCGTAAATCCCGAACATGATGGCGGTTTGAGAAAGGCTTCCGGTGACGAGGAACGGGACCAGCATGACGTAGACCGGAAGGCGGGCTGAGCAGGAGGTCCAAGGAAGGATAAGGATGGTAGCCAGGCGTTCCTTGGCGTTGGAAATGGTACGGGTAGCCATGACGCCGGGGATGGCACAGGCGTATCCGGAGAGGAGTGGGAGAAAGGATTTTCCGGAGAGACCCACTTTGCTCATGACACGATCCATCAGGTAGGCGGCGCGGGCCATGTAGCCGCTGCTTTCGAGCAGGCTGATAAAGAAAAAGAGAAGAACGATTTGTGGAAGGAAGATGAGGAC
Source organism: Verrucomicrobiaceae bacterium TMED86 (assembly GCA_002172625.1). Taxonomy (GTDB): domain Bacteria; phylum Verrucomicrobiota; class Verrucomicrobiia; order Verrucomicrobiales; family Akkermansiaceae; genus SW10. Next base: position 42,107 of record NHEN01000128.1, read on the forward strand.
GCCGCCAACTCCGGCGATGACGCCATCGACGATGAGGCTTTGGAAATCGCCTTCGCTCATCTTGCTGGTGATCCCCTCGCCGAGCGAGCCAAAGGCTCCGTCGATCCAGTCCATCGGGATGGAGGCGAATTCGAAGATAGTCCAAAAGACCGTAAACATGATTCCGGTGAAGAGGAACCAGCCTTTGATGGGATGAAGGGCGTGGGCGTCGATTTTGTCAGTGAGATCCTGGGCGGAGTCGTCGGGGCGTTGCAGTCCGGCTTCGACGGCGCGTTGGATGAACTCGGTGCGCTTCTTGACGATGAATTGTTCGGCTTCGGTGTCGGTATTGTCAGGGCAGGCGATACGCTGGATGCCGTGAGCTTCTGGTTTAGGTAATCCCTCTTCTTCGGCAACCTTGGTGGAGAGGGCGATGGATTCTTCCAACTCGGCGGGGCCTTTCCAAAGGCGACCGGGAGCGGATGGGAAGGGGAAGCGCAGAGCTTGTTTGAGTTGGACGATGCCGCGTTCGTTGAGCGCACTGAGCGGGACGAAAGGAACAGCGAAGTCTTCGCTCAGCGAAGTGGGGTCGATGCGGAGGCCCTGGGCTTCGGCACTATCTATTTTGTTGAGGGCAACGACAACGGAGTAGCCGAGATCGATGACCTGGAGGAGAAGTTGAAGGTGGCGTTCGAGTTGGGTGGCATCGAGGACGCAGAGGATGAGATCGGGTGGGGTTTCGCCTTCCTGATCACCGAGGAGGAAATCGCGGGTGACTTCTTCGTCCGGGGAATTTGGGCTGAGAGAATAGCAACCGGGGAGATCGATGAGTTCGAACTGGTGTCCGTGCGGGGTGAAAAACTGGCCGGATTTTCGGGAGACGGTTGCCCCTGCGTAATTGCTGACCTTTTGGTTTTGCCCGGTGAGGGCGTTGAAAAGGGTGGTTTTTCCGGAATTGGGATTTCCGATCAGGGCGATATGGGCCTCGATGGAGGAAGAACTCATCGGAGAAAAAGTCGTTGAGTTTAGGCCGGAATGACCTGGATTTGGTCGGCGAGATCTTTGCTCAAGGCGAGGCGGGTCCCGCAAACGGTGCAGAGCATGTTGCGACCGTTGGTAAGCTTGCGGACGCGCATTTGCTCGCAAAAACCGATATCACGTAGTTGGCGACAGGCCGGGCCATCAACGGCCCGGATCTGGAAATCACAACCCGTCGAAGCCTGACTGAGAGTCAGTGCGGAGTCACGTTCGAGATGGAGTGCGAGGTTGGACATGGAAGTCGTTAAAGAGAAGAAAGCTTATTGAGACTGCTTCGCAATAAAAAACGACTCTGGAATGATGATTCTTTCAGGGAATTGAATGATTTGGGAGGGAATCTGGAAGCTGGAAGCAAGAAGGGGCCTTGAAAGGACCCAGTAGAGAGGGAGCCAGAGAGCTTCCTGAAATCGCAACAATTGTGGAGCGGATTCGGAAAGCGAAATTGAAGAGGGCGTTTTCCCGGTGAAGATATGGCGTATCTGCTCGGTTTGGGGAGCAGATGAACTACTCGTTCTTTAAGACACGGTAGTATTTTTTGCTCCGCGCAGAAGCCGGGCCAAGCGGGTCGCTAAATCCTGCTTCCCCGTCCTTCCAGTCGCTTGTGGTTCCCTCGCTTGGGAAAGCGGGGGTGACGTTCATCCACTCTACCATATTTGTGGAAGTTTGGATGGTGTAGGAGGCGTCGACTTCGGATGGGAAGGTCAGGGTGACTGTTGCTCCAGGACCTTTGGTGAGGGTGACGTAGGAGACTTCGTTTTCAGGTGGGCGGGCGATCAGACTCCATCCGATGTCATTAATTGCCGCAACGTCGAGATTGGTGATTTCGAACCGCTCGCCGTGAATAATCCCGGGGACGAAGTCGAGAAGGTCAGGGGACGAGGGAGGAGGTGCAGTAGGGCGGGCCTGGAAGAGGAGGGGTTGTTGGGCATCGGGGCCCACGGTGCCAATGTAATTGGGGTTGCCGCCGCTGAAGATCTTGGAGGTATAGAATCCTCTGGCGAAGTATCTTTTCTGAGGACCTTGCAATTCCAGACTGTCGATGGCGCCGCCATTTTCGGCCTGATACATCGCGAGGGTGAATGGTCCGCGGAACTCCGAGTTAACGATGGATTTGGTCCAATCGGTGTAAAATAGTCCGACGCCGAGAGCATGTCCAATTTCAGCCAGGGCGACTGAGTAAAAGTCTTTGGTGTCTCCGGGGACCTCTGTGGTGTGGTCGAAGTGCCATTTTCTTTCCAGGGTGTTTGGATCGGCGTCCGAATTTTCATTGGAGTTAAAAGAGATGGAGGATCCCCAAGTGGGTAGGCTGAGGTTCCCGTTGTTAAATCCGCGATTGAGAAAGCTGTCCGGATCGTTGATAACGGCGGCGTAGTTGTTGCCGATAAGTCCTGCGGTCAGGGCGTCTTCCAGAAGGTTACGACCTCCAACATAAATGACGAAGGTATCGGCGGGAATCGAGATGCCATTGCGATATTGATTGGCAGGGGGCCTCAAGCCAGGGCTGACAAATGAGTCTGTCCCGGCGGATGCGGCCGAACTTGCTTCATAGACTTCAAAAATTGCTGTTGGATTTTCGACTCCGGCGGTGAAGTTGGACGGATCGGGGAAAGAGAGGCGAATGTCAGCGGTGGGGTGATCGTTTACAAGGACAGGCTGAAGTGTCTGGGTGATGATTGAGCTCCAGCGGGATGCGGCGGCTTCAAGGGCGGATCTGGCCTTGGTTGCTCCGGTGGCGCCACCGGGGTTTCCAGAGGCGGAGAAGAAATTATTGGAGTCCAGACTGTAGTCTATTTGAATGGTCAGAGCATTCAAGGGGAGGCAGATGGTGAAAAGGAGAGCGGTGAAGCGCATGGCGGAGTTGTGACAAGATCAGGGATAAGGAACAATCACGAAAACACATTCGCTGGTAGCTGAGAGTGATTTCAGTGTCGAAATTGATAATAGCACCATTCTTTTAAAGATAAGCCGCCAAATTACGTGAGAAGAAAATTTAAGCGGGTGACGGTCCGCCATAGAGAATATCCTTGCTCGCTCCGTCCTGATAGGATCGGAAGTTCTCGATGAAAAGATCGGCGAGGTTTCGGGCATTTGCGTCGTAGTCTCCCGAATTGCTCCAGCATTCCCTGGGGATCAAGACGCTCGAGGGCACTTCGGGGCACTCGGAGATCATCTCGAATCCGAAGACGGGATCGGTTTTCGTGGGGGCGGTAGCGAGTATGCCATTGTAGATTGCTTCAACGATAGCGCGGGAGTATTTGAGTTTGATCCGCTCTCCTTCACCATAGCCCCCGCCGATCCAACCGGTATTGACGAGCCAGACATTGACATCGTGCTCCCTCATTTTTTCGGCGAGAAGCTCGGCATAGCGGGATGGGTGCATGACAAGAAAGGGGGCGCCAAAGCAGGCTGAAAAGGTGGCCTCTGGCTCGGTTACGCCCATTTCAGTTCCGGCAACCTTGGCGGTGTATCCGGAGATGAAGTGATACATGGCCTGGGATGGGTTGAGTTTGGCAACGGGGGGAAGGACGCCAAAGGCATCGCAGGTGAGGAAGATGAGATCCGTGGGGTGGCCGGCGAGGCATGGGAGTTGGGCGTTCTTGATGAATTCGATGGGATAGGCTCCGCGGGTATTCTGGGTGATGGAGGTGTCGTGGAAATCGACGACGTAGTTTTTATCATGGACGACATTTTCAAGGACGGCACCGTAGTGGAGGGCATGGAAAATATCGGGTTCGGTTTCCTGGCTAAGATCGATGGCTTTGGCGTAACACCCTCCTTCGATATTGAAGATGCCCTTGTTGGTCCAGACATGTTCGTCGTCACCTATAAGCTTGCGGTTCGGATCGGCGGAGAGGGTGGTTTTTCCGGTGCCGGAGAGCCCGAAGAGGACGGCGCTGCGATTTGATTCGGGGTCGGCCGTGGCCGAACAGTGCATGGAGAGGTGTCCCTTCAAGGGCATGAGGTAGTGCATCAGGGTGAAGACTCCCTTTTTCATTTCACCGGCATATTCCGTCCCCAGAATGACCATTTCCTGATCTTCGAAGCAGACATCAATGGAGGTCTTGGAGGTCATGCCTTCGGTGAGGCGGTTGGCCGGGAATCGTCCGGCATTGTAGATCGTGAAATCAGGTTCTCCAAAGTCTGCCAATTCTTCCGCTGTCGGAGTGATAAGCATGATCTGCATGAAAAGGGCATGGTAGGGTCGGGTGCAGATAACGCGCACTTTGATGCGTTCGTCGGGATCCCATCCGGCGAAGGCGTCGATGACGTAGAGGTGCTCGCAGGTATTGAGGTAATCCTTGGCTCGTTCGCGATTGATTTCGAAAGTGTGTTCGTCGATGGGGATGTTGATGTCGCCCCACCAGACGACATTCTCCGAGGCCGCATTTTTGGTGATGCGTTTATCTTTGGGGGAGCGTCCGGTTTTTTCTCCGGAGTAAGCGATGAGTGCCCCGAGGTCTGAGAGGCTGGTGGATTTCTCGTAACGAATAGCCTCCATGTAGAGACTTGAGACTGGGGGGTTTCTGATGATGGTTGCAGATTCGATTCCGTAGGCGGATAGGTCGATCAATTCCATGTGCAAGGCCTAGCATCCGGGATGCCAAGTCGGAAGGGAGAATTCCATCCCGGGTGCTTTTGGTGTCGGCTATTTGATGCGAAGACTCTGGGCGCAGCGCATCAGGACGGGTTTAAATTTTTTGGTGAGGAAATCGACGTCGTGATCATCTCTCAAAGCGAAGGAAAGTTGCAGAAGGATGAAGTGCTCTCCCTGGTAGGCGGCGAACTGCATGACGCGTGCTTTGGGAGGTCCATCGTCCTGAATGTCGTAGATCGAAAAGCCTCCTTTGGTCTCGGTAAAGTCGACTTCCGCTGCGGAAATGATTTTCGTGTTTTTGGGAATGAGAAGCTTTGCCTGTTCGACCGGGGAATGCTTGGCGTATTCCTGCTCGTATAGTTGAGGAGCCACCGGGATCGCGGTGAGTGACATCGTGCAGATTCCATAGCCCGCTTTGTGCACCACGCCGATCAGGTTGCGGGGATTCTTCATTTCCCGGGGTTTCCAGCTGCCGGGGAAAAACATAGAGAAGGTTTTTCCCCCGCTGCGTTTTTCGATGGGTTGGAGCCATCCGTCTTCGATTTCTTTGGTGGGCGTCTCGATATATTCGGGATGAAGTGAAACCAGAATGCGGAGGATGTCTGTGGGGACCAAGCCGTCTTTGACCTTGGCGTATTGTTTGGCCATGGTCTGGGCTTTTTTTTGGGTTAATGGAACGCTCAGGTCGTTCTTGGCGATTTGCTGGCGGAGATCCTGCTCAGTTTTATCCATTTTGTTGCCGAGCCGTTCACCGACCTCCTTTTTGAGGGCGGCGATAGCCGTGCCAAGGGAAGATTTTTTTTGTTCGGCGATGACTTGGTCAACATCAGGCGCAAGTTCCGGGAATTGCCTGGCGACTGCTTTCAACGCTTCCTCTTGGACGATGACAAAATTATAGGCTTTGACCAAATCTTCGAAATAGCGCTCTTCGAGCGAGCGTTCCTTCTCCTGTCCATTCAGGAGAGAAATGGAGAGGAGGGTTAGGATGAAGAGCCGAAAGGTGAGCATGATGATGAAATGTAGATTCCATCTACCGACGGTCAAGTATCACGGCGGTTAGGCGTCCATTACGGCGAACTTGAGTTCTGCACTGGAGACGATTTCGCCATTTACCGAACAGGTGGCGATGGCTTGACCGATGTTACGGCGGAGCTTCGTGATTTCGGCGTCGATGAAAAGAGTGTCACCCGGAACCACTGGTTTGCGGAATTTGACGGAATCGGCGCTGAGAAAGTAGCCAATCTTCCCTTGGTTATCAGGCATGCGCATGATGAGAATGGAGGCTGTTTGTGCCATCGCTTCCAGTTGCAGGACTCCCGGCATGACGGGGTGTCCGGGGAAGTGTCCCTGGAAGAATTCCTCGTTCATGGTGAGATTCTTGATCGCGGTGCATTTCATCTCGGAAGAGAAACCGGTGACGCGATCGATGAGGAGGAAGGGGTAGCGGTGGGGGAGGATTTTGAGGATGTCCTTGATGTCGAGAACCGCTTCGGCCTCGGGAAGTTTGACCGGAGGAACCATCGCGCGCATCGCGGCGTAGTTTTTTTGGAGAGCCTTGGCTGCT
>NHEN01000129.1 GCA_002172625.1 Verrucomicrobiaceae bacterium TMED86
AGTCGTGGTCGCAACCGCAACCTTGCTCTCCTTTTCGACGTAATTGCGAAGACCCGAATCGATCCATTTCGCAACCGCTTCGCGAGATTTCGCATCCGGCTGAGGTTCATCTTCGGGAGGCATCTCTCCGCCTTCCAACATCTCCAGAACCAACTCCCAGTGTTCAAGATCCCCTTCCACCATCTCACCCCGAAGAGTATGGACAGTAATGTCGCCCTTACTCTTTTTAGGGCCGTGACAGGAAACACAATGCTCTTCAAAAAACGGCTTCACCGTCTTCTCAAAAACCACCTCATCTGCCCAGACCACCTGCGGGAAAACCAATCCCGCGGAAATCACCAAACCCCGAATCAACCTTTCCATTACCCGAAGAACTCCTTAATTGGACCTTTCTGATCCATGTCGGTCAGCCCGGTATCAATGGCTCCATAATGCTCAACGGGATTTCCGTAGGCATTCAAAATCGTGGTATACCAATTCCCCAAAGTCTTGTGACCTTCCTTACCGTAGTGAGGAAGACGGAGATATTTCCCGGCGATATCCAGCTTCACCTTGTTACCCGCCAGCACCACGAAGGGCCACTCGGTTCCCTTACTGTGATGAGTCTCCCCATTGTCCGGAAAGTAAAGAAGCATGGTGTTATCAAACATCGTGCCCCCATCTTCGGGGGTCTCTTTCAGACGAGTCACAACACGATCAACCAGAGCCATGTGATGGCGGCGAACCTTCTCGCGAACTTCCACCGCTTCAAATTTTCCTACTGACTTATTGTGCCCCACGTCGTGGAGATTCACGTTCTCGTTTTCGATATCTTTAATCCCGGTATATCTCGTGCCCAACTCATCAATCGTCAGGGTCACGACATTGGTCATCCCGGAAATAAGCGACGAAAGAAGAATCTCTCCATGACCAATCTGACGATCAATCGTGGAAAGATCGTCTGCAAAATATTTTTGATCCAACTTGGGAACATGACGCCGAATCACATCAGCCATCGCATCCATCTTCCGGTTTCGCTCGCGGATATCATCAATCGAATCCGCGTAGTTCTTCACCTTCGCTTTCTCCAGCCCCCGCAACTCTTCGGAAAGCCCCCCTTCGTTCTTCGCCGCAAATTCCAAAAGACGACGCTCAAGCTGATATTGGACCTGCGAATCTTTATCGCTTAGCACCGACTTAAACAACTCCTGCATTGCGACTTTCGGCGAGCCAAAGGCATAGTTCGGCTGCTGGGGACCACGGGCCGAAAAGCCTTTCTCGATCCCGTTGATATTTCCTCGTGAATTGCCACCACCACTGGGAAAGCAAGCCAGCTCGATATGCTCCAGCGGAGAGGGATTCAACTTAGCCAACTCAAAATCCACCGTCGCCCACTTGATCGAACTCAGCCGCTCATTGGCTTTGTAAACTCCCAGCGATGACTGCCAGGTGTGGTGGCCCGTCGTGCACATCTTGCCGGAGAGTCCCTGCAGGATCGTCATGTTCTCCTTGTGCTCGTTGAGCGCCCCCATCCAATCAGGCAGGTCATGATTTTTCAGCTCCACCTGGAAAGCATCCTTTCTCTTCTCCATCGCCTTCTCCTCTTCGCTCAGCGTGGGCGGCACCAAGGCATCGGGAAATAATCCGTTTCCTTTATGAATGAAGATAAATCGCTTCGGAGAATTTCCTTGTGTCGACTTGGCAAACAAGCCGGAGCCCAGGGCCATCGACCCGGCACCCAGCATCGATTGTTTCAAGAATTTTCTACGGCTATTCATTGCATTAGATTGGTTTTTTTCGGTAGATGAAAGAGTCCGAGGTCAACAAAGACAGGACGACCATTTTAAAACTTCCACCGCTTTTCACGTAAGCGGTTTCAGCATCGATTAAAGTTTGTGAATCGGAAAGCATTTCATTTCGTCCCATGAAGTAGCGGAAGGCATGACGAATGATCGACTGCTGGACTCTACGGGACCTGGCGAGCCGGTCAATCAACTCAAAGGCATCTTTAACCTCCCCGTCCAATGCCATATCGCCTGTCCCTTCGAGGAATCCGACCGAATTTAAGGGCTTGGTCTTATAAGTATGCGCGCCAAATTTCCCCTGCCCCTTTTTAAGGACATTTTCAGGATGCTCCAGAGATTCGCTCAAACGATAGCGGCCGAAGTCATCGAAGACTTCGAAAGTCAACCCGAGCGGATTCATGTGCATGTGACACTTCCAGCACTCTTCCTTCGAAGTCACGCCATCCAACCTTTCACGCAAGGTGCGATGGTGATCCTCCGGAATTTGCGCATCCACCGTGATGGGGACGTCCGGCACATAGCCCGCAAGCAGTTTTTCACGAACCCACCTTCCGCGCCGCACCGGATCAGTCTCAGTATTTTGGGAATGCGCCACCAGCCAGGCCGGATGGGTCAGGATTCCTTTCCGATTGGGAATCTGAAACGGCTGCGCCGTCGGAAAGTCCCAGTAATCCTGATCAGTGTATTTCCCATTCCCTCCAATCGGCCCACTGCCAGCCGATTTCGGCAAGCTATAAACCTCGGCGTAACTGAACTTCTGTCCGCCNTGATAAAACCACGGAGANGTCGCCGGAGTAATNCCACGACCAAAGGTCACTTTGAAATACTGCATGAACCTCTGAAAGTCTCTCCCGGTTCGCTTGTCGTCGGCCTTGGTAATCTTAATCGCCTTCAACACCTCACGATACTTCTCAAAATTCTCCGCAACAAATTTCTTGGGATCATCCTCCCATCCGGTGTCCTTCAGCGCTTCCCAAACCGCTTTCCAACTCGCGATGATTTTCGCCCCTTCTTCATTGTTGTGACGATGAAGCACAAAAAACTCATCCGTCGTGAGGAGCTTCTCAAAGACAGCCTGATCCTCCTTCAGAACCCAATCAACCACCTTGTCAGCCTCATTGGTCACCCAACCCGCCGTTCCGGAATAGCCTCTCGCAGAATTCATAAACGCCCCGCCACTTCGGGCGGTATCCTTAAAAACCTTGGTGCTATTTGGATAACCGAAGAACTCGCGGAAGAAGCGATTGATCTTCGGGTGGGATACTTTGTGTGAGCGCAGATGCAGGCCATTCACCGTCGGGTCTGCCTCCCCGAAAAATGCTTTTTCATCCTTAAGCAAACGCAGCACTTCCCGTCGATAATCCTCCCTTGTATTCAGCCGACCTTCCTCCGCCGCCCTGACCAGAGCTTCGTCAGGGTTGCGGTCGCTGAGTGCATAGGCAATAGCGTAGCTCGCTTCCCGGGGAGACAGTTTCCGGCGCCCCTCTTGATCCAATTCGCCATCCCCAAACTCAAGGCGATACATAAACTCCGACTTCAACAGCACACTCACCAACATCTGACGCAAGCCTTCGGTATTCCCACCCAGCGCAATACTCTCTTTCAAAAGCGCGAGGTGATTCTTCAACTCCTCCTCGCTGGCCCGACGCTGCAGCACGCATTGATACTGCGCGTGGATCGCCGAAGCCATTTCTGCCTCAGTCGGAGCTGATTTCTGAGTAACAATCGTCGTGAATGCTTCCGGAGTATTCCCCGGACGCCACTTATCTTTGGGGTTCTCAAATTCATTCGCCTTCAGCTCCCCATTCTTAACCCGCGCCTCCCTAAGCTGCTTTCGCGAAATCCAATCGGCGTTCGTCAACATCGTCAACAAATGTCCACCATCCAGAGTCGTGGTGTCGTAATAACGAACACCNGCATGGTCCGGAAGAATGATCGGAACAGTCACCCCATAAAAAGTCCGCTGACGCCCTTTCGCCTCAAGCCCAAAAACCGCATTGACTCGCTCAATAAAAATCTGNGGACTCACCAACCATCTCCGGGAAGGTGTAAAGGGCTTCTCTTTAATCTCACCACTGAAGAGTTTCTCATGATTCACATAGTTTCCGTAATTGGGATAGCGCAACTTATCTTCCAAAGTCGACGCATTGCGCTTCTTCAACTCNCCCGCCACCCAANCGAGCATTTCCTTTCGCTCCGAAACGCCCGGTTGCTTCTTTTTCTTCTTCGGGGGCATCTGCTCGAAATAAAGCTGCTCCTGAATCTTGTTGAANACATCNAGCCNNACCTCCAGCGGAAGCGCGTCCAATTGATCCAGNCGNAGANCGCCCTTCTGCTCCCANTCGTCGTGACANGAATGACAGTAGTTCTCGAGAAACTTCTCCGGNTCGGTGGCCATCGCGGGCACGAACGACAAAGNAGTAAAAATAATGCCCCATCGTTTTCTCATGCCAGTGAGGCGGATTGGAAAAGATCGAAAAGCCATAGCAAACGACAAAAACGGCAACCCGTTCTCAACCCCGCTAATCAACGAGGGCAAACAGCATTCCGCAACTAAAATCGGTCCCCAAACCCTGCTTAAAAACGATCAGGATNATNCNCTTCGCCCAATTACGCGAAGACATCCATCACCGCTTTTCCGTGACCGTCCTTGGTTGCAAANAANGGNCGCTTTTCGACATCAAAAGCTGTCTTGGGGCTAATTCCCATCGCCGTGAAAATCGTGGCGTGCAGATCTTCCACAGGAACCGGGTTCTCCACTGCGAGCAAAGGCCGTTCATCCGCAGTCTTCCCGTAAAGTCCGCCCTTTTTCACTCCACCGCCAAACATCGCCACACTCGTTCCACCGGTAAAGTGCCGGTGAAGGCCATATTGCTTCATCTCCGTGAGCTTGTCAGTCCGGGCACGGGATTGATCCTTGGCATTCGACCCGGGCCTTCCTTCAATCATCATGTCCCGGCTGAACTCACTCGCGATCACCACGAGCGTCCGGTCCAGCAATCCCCGCTCTTCCAAATCGAGAATCAACTGCGCAATCGGCGCATCGATTTCCTTCTTCAAACGATCCACCGTAGAGTGCCCGTTCTCGTGAGTATCAAAGTGGACAAAAGGAATGTATTCCGTCGTCACTTCCACAAAACGCGCGCCCTCCTCAACCAGACGACGCGCCAAAAGACACCCCTGTCCAAAACGACCGGTGTCATATTTCTCAACCGATTCCTTGGGTTCGAGTGTCAGGTCAAAGGCGCCTTTCTCTTTCGATTGCAACAAGCGATGCGCCGATTCCATCGAACGCAACATCGACTCCTGCTGAAAGTCGCTCATGTATTCCCGGTTGGGATTCTGATCGATGAGCTTTTTGAAATGCTTGTAGCGATTCGCAAAGCGCCCCGGCTCCATCCCTTTCGGCGGCTGTACCGAGCGCACGGCATCTTTCGGATAAGGAAGATTCATCGGCCCAAATTCCGAGCCAAAAAAACCACCCGTGGTAAAAGCCTTGAGTTCTTCTTTTTCGCCAACTCCTTCGAGTCGTTGCCCGATGTTGATGAAAGGCGGGATGACAGGATTCTTTGGCCCCAACACCTTGCCCATCCAAGCCCCAATGTGCGGAGCAGCTACCGTGAGCGGCGGAACATATCCGGTATGCCAATGATACTGATGACGGGAATGCAAAATGTGCCCGAGGTCGGGTTGCACTGCAGACCGAATCAAGGTGCCCCGGTCCATCACCTGGGCGATTTTCTCCATCCCTTTAGTGATCTTGATGTTGTCCACCGAAGTATCGATAGCCGGGAAAGTGCTCAGGATCTTATCAACCTCCAGACCCTTCTGATAGGGAAAGTAGCGTTTCGGATCAAAGGTATCCGGCGCGGCCATTCCACCGGCGAGCCAAATCAAAATACAGGAATCGGCCTTCGCCTCGGGATGCTTCACCTCGGCAGAATCCGCCAGGGCTCTCGCTCCGCTCCCACCCAATGCGGCCAGCGAGGCAGCGCTCAACTTTTTGACGAAATCTCGTCGCGTTCTTTGTTCTTCCGGAGTCATCATCTTAACGAACGATTTGGTATTCAGGTTGCATGAAGACGAGCCAGAGCAGGTCTTCGATCGATTGCGCATCACGACCATCGCCAATGACACTCGATAAAACCTTACGTTCTCCCGCCAAAGGAGCACGCGAAAAGGCATGGCGAAAAACCCAATCGACCATCTCGCCACTCTCCTCACCCTTTCTCGCGAATGCCTGCGCGCCCTTCTGCATATGATTCGCCATCAAGTCTCCATTGGCCAGGTCAATCGCCTGCAAAGTCGTCAAATCACGAGGCCGCGAGGTCACCACCTGATCACGATGCGGCCGTCCGAGCGAGCGCATGAGAAAATCATTCTTCACCAAGGCCGCTCTCACCGGCGGGATATTGCCGCCTCCACTCACCGCAAGTATCTGCTTCGGATCTAGAATCTTCCCCCAGGGCCCCGTCGAGTGATCGTGCAATTCCGCCGCCGAATTCCATTGTCCTCCCGGCGGCCGGGCCTGCCACGAGCCATCAGAAATCACCGCGACCTGCTTTCCTCGCCGGGTCATGACAATCTCGCCAATAAAACCCGCCGAGCCACCAAACATCTCGGCGTCCACTTCGATCAAATTATCACCCTTCCTCAAGGCCTTGGTCAGATCCGCCACCACCGGCTTCTGCCAGTCCCGCGAAGACGCCACCTTTACCCCATTCACCTTCATCACGAAGGCATTGTCGCAAGTCGCGATCAGCCTTGCAGATACGGGAACCTCGGTAAGCTTGAGGATCTTTCGAAGCTGCGATTTTTTTCCGGTCTTCCCCTGGTGCCAAATCCACTTGGCCGAAATCGGCTGAGGCTTGATAGTCGTCTTCGTCGATTTTTTCTCATCCGGAATCGTCCGATCAACCTTTCCCGCCGCTTTACCCGGAGAAACCCCGCTCACCTGCCAGATCGTGTCGAGCAGTTGCTCGGCCGTCATCCGCTTCGCGATCGGGCCACGATATTGATAACCCTCCCCAGGTTCCTTCTCCAGTATCACACTCCGAGACTGATAAGCCTTCGAGTTCATGATAAAACGAACGAGCTTTTTCAAATCGTATCCATCCTCGGCAAATCGCACCGCCAGATAATCGAGCAAGTCCTCGTTCCACGGCTTCGAATCAAGAGCGTCAACCGGATGAGCAATCCCCCGCCCCATCAATCGCTCCCAGTATCGATTCACCAAGGTCCGCGTGAATCTGCCATTCTCCTCATGCGTCATGAGCGCGGCCAATTGCTTCAATCGCTCGTTCTTCGGAGCCTTTGGATCAACATTTCCCAACTCGGGAAAAATCCACTTCGCGGTCGCCATTTTCCCCGTTGGTTTGTCGCAACGATGCAGCTCTAATTCCTTATCCGAAAAGATGGCCGCCAAATTATAAGCTTCCTCCAATTTCCATCGATCAATGAAGCTGTCATGACAACTCGCGCACTTCATATTGATACCGAGAAAGACCTGCGAAATGTTCTGCGAAAACTGAATCTCACGCGTCTGGCTGGAATTCACATCACCCCGCCATTTGATCCCATTGATGAATCCCTCCGAGGCTGCCGTCGGCGAAATCAATTCTCTCACAAACTGATCATACGCTTTGTTCTCCCGCAGCGATTGATAAAGCCACCCCGTAATTTGCTTCCGCCCTCCGGTGATAAAGCCCGTCCCGGTATAATCATTCCGCAACAAGTCATTCCACATCGTCAGCCAGTGATCAGCATAGGCAATGTCCCGTGCTAGCAAGCGATCAATCGCCTTGGCCCTCTTATCCGGATCCGAGTCCCTCAGAAATGACTCCAACTCCACCGGGGTCGGCAGTAAGCCCACAATATCCAGAGTAGCCCGACGCAAGAAAACCGCATCTGGAGCCAAGCCCCTAATAGTCACTTTCTGCTTCGCCATCCCGGCATCCAAAATCCGGTCGATCGGATGATCCCGCCCCTGATGCGCCAAAGGCAATTTTACCTTCCGCGGTTTTAAGGGTGGCTCCCACGATGACTCACCCAGAGTAATCCCGTCCTCCCAGGGAAGGCCTTCATTGATCCACCTCTCTAAGATCTCAATTTCCTGCGCCTCCAGCCTCGGCCCTTTAGGAGGCATCCACTCATCATCATCCTTCGAGCGAATCAACTTGATCATCAAGCTCTCCTTCGCCTTCCCCGAAATCGCGACCTCTCCAAATTCCGATCCCGCCAAAAGCTCCGCGCGCGTGTTGATCGACAGCCCGCCCTTCTTCTTGGTGCCCGTATGACATTCCGTGCAGTGCTTCCGAAGCACCGGCATCACTTCGTGCACAAAGTCCACTTCTCCCTTCGCCAGCGACGACAGCCCAAGCAGGAAAACCCCTCTGACAAAAAAACCTCTCACTCTCTGCAACTTACGGGGGAATTTGGATTCTATTTCACTTCGCAAAGCGGTATTTCACGAGCGGTCAACCAGACGACAGGTTTGAGATCATTTCCACTACCTTTCATTCCCAAAAGTAACACTTTCAAATCTTTTCCGGCATGAGGCTTATCAAGCGGGAACTTATTTTGGAATTCATAAATGCCTTGTATGTGAACGTTCGTAGTAGGCCCGGGGGGAGCAAATTGCGCTTCGAACTACTAACACACGCGAAAAGACGCCCCGGCGTTAACGGGTTTCGGAAATTTTCAGCACCCGCTCATCCAGCACCGATAGCCCTGTGGAGCTTCCACTCTCACGAAGTCAGCCGGATCCCCCGCCAGCGTCAGCTGAACCCTACCCAAGCCATCCTCATTGGTCGTGAGCAAACTACCAACGGTCACCGTCCCTGCGTCATTCTCTTCGTCCTCCTGAGAAAGACTATTGATCTCGGTTCCAGCTCCAAAATCGAGCGTCGACGATGACACAAAACGGTATCCGGCATCCGCCCTCCCCTTGATCACCAACTCCCTCGGTCGGATTTATCATCGACAACCAGTATCCTTTTAGGCAGGTCTCGTTTGTGAGTTCGCACAACTTCTCGTCTATCACCTCACAAGTAGCCGACCATCTGCGTCTTGAGATCGCGAATGGACGCTGGAAGGAAGTGATGCCCGGAAGAAATTCCCTCGCCGAGGAACTCTCGGTCAGCCCCAAGACCATCGAATGCGCCCTCTCTCTCCTCGAAAATGAAGGAATCCTCATCGGACAGGGCGCCGGGCGAAGACGTCGCATTACCGCGCAACCCAAGAGCGGATCGACCTGCTCAATGCGTATTGCCATTTTGGATTATGAAGCGGCTGCAAGAAAAGAAGACACCATGGTCGATCTTCTCCACCGTCTGGAAAAAGCCGGGCACCAACCTTTCTACACCTCGAAGAGCCTCCTCGATCTCAAGATGGATCCCGAGCGGGTGATTCAGGAAGTCAGACAAACCACAGCCGACGCCTGGGTCGTCTGCGCCGCTTCACGCGAAATTCTCTCCTGGTTCGCCAAACAGGAAACGCCCGTTATGGCTCTCTTCGGAAGAAGGCGGGAACTCCCCATTGCCGGAGTGGGACCGGATCACATTTCCGCCTCGCGGGATGCCACCAAACGCTTGATCGAACTCGGACACAAACGCATCGTCCTGATCACCCGCAACGACCGACGGGGCGGCGGCGGCGGCGGCCCCGAGCGTGCCATTTTCGACGAGATGTCCCGGCACGGTCTCTCGGTCGGACCTTATAACATGCCCGAATGGGAAGAAAGTGCCGAAGGCTTGCAACACCTCCTCGATAACCTTTTACAAATTACGCCGCCCACCGCCTTGATCATCGATGAAGCCTTCATCTTCCACGCCACCATGACCCACCTCGCGCAACGCGGAGTGCTTTCACCGGCAAATATTTCTCTGATCTGCTGTGAACCTGATCCGACCTTTGCCTGGTGCAGGCCCTCCGTCTCATTCATCCGATGGGATCACCGTCCCGTCACCCGACGGATCGAGAGCTGGGCCCGCAATCTCGCCCAAGGAAAAATTGACCAACGTCAAACTCTCACCAAAGCTGAATTTATCGAAGGCGCCACCATCGGGCCTGTCGAATAAATTTCATTCATCAACACTTCTGCTCTCTATCTCATGATTCTCAATACCCGCATTTCCTTCTCGCTCTGCGCCCTTCTCGCCATTCTCACACCTGCCGTCATCGAAGCTGTCCCCGAAAAAGAAAAGAAGCCCGCGAAGATCGAAGGCACCGCCAACCCTGAGAAATTCCCCGCCAAAAATCCCGACGAAGCTCTTCTCTCCACCATCACCTATCCTGCCGAAATGAAAGCCGGTGTCTTTGCCAGGCAGCCGGACATCCTCAATGCTACCGCCATTTGCTTCGACGAACAAAACCGTCTCTACGCCTCCGAAACCCATCGCTTCGACCGCGGCATCGAAGACAACCGCCGCAACCAACATTGGCTACGCGATGAAATTGCCCTCACCTCCACCGCCGAACGGCTCGGGATGTATAAAAAACATGCCGACATCAAACCTCTCTCCTACTACACCGAATACTCCGACAAGATCCGCGTCCTCGAGGACACCAATGGCGATGGCAAAGCCGACGTTTCCAAAATCTTCGCCGACGAATTCAACGATCCCCTCGATGGCACCGCCGCCGGCATCATGGCTGCCAATGGCAAAGTTTACTACGCCTGCATCCCCCACGTCTGGATGCTCGAAGATACCAACGGCGACCTCATCGCGAACAAACGCACCTCCCTTCAAGAAGGCTACGGCATCAGCGTGAGCCTCAGCGGACACGACTTGAATGGCTTCGCCTTCGGCCCCGATGGCCGCATCTATTTCACCCTCGGTGATCGCGGCTACAATCTCAAGACCGCAGACGGACGTCATCTCTATGATCAATACGCCGGAGCCATCTTCCGCATGGATCCCGACGGCAGCGGTCTCGAAGTCGTCCACTACGGCCTCCGCAACCCCAAGGAAATTGCTTTCGACCAATACGGAGAAGCCTTCTCCGTCGATAACAACGCCGACATGGGCGACAAAGCCCGCATCGTGCACATCGTCGAAGGGGCCACCTCCGGCTGGCATCGCGGCAATCAAAACCTGCGCAACTTCCGCCATGCCATCGACGTCAACGGTCGCCACGAAATCCCCTGGATGGAAGAAAGCGGCTGGGATGTGAAAGGAAAAAATCGACCCGCAGCCTACCTTCCTCCCACCGCTCATCTCAGCACCGGGCCATCCGGCCTCACTTACAATCCCGGCACCGGCCTAGATCCCAAGTGGGCCAACAACTTCTTCATCTGCGACTACCGCGGAGCGAAAAGCGGCGTCATCGCCTTTGAGATGAAACCCTCCGGCGCATCCTTCGCTCTCGAACGCGAAGAAACCTTCATCCAGGGATTCCTCAACACCGACATGGAATTTGGATACGATGGCAAAGTCTACGTTAGCGACTTCACCGGCAGCTGGCGAACCTACGACCTCGGCACCATTTTTGTCTTCGAAAACGAAAAGGAAACTGCCAAACCCATCGTCGCCGAGGTCCGCTCGCTCTTCGCCAATGACATCGAAAAACTCGCTCCCGAAAAGCTCGCCTCCCTCCTCGGTCACACCGACATGCGCGTTCGTCAGCGCGCCCAGTTCGCCCTCGCGAAAGACACCACCAATCGGCCTCATCTTCTCAAAGCCACCGACGCCGGAAACAAACTCGTCCACCGCCTTCACGGACTCTGGGGACTCGGCCAACTCGCCCGCAGTTTAAAGGACCTCAAATCCGCCCAGGCCCTCGCCAAACTCACCATGGATTCCGAATGGCGCATCCGCAGCCAGGCCGCAAAAGCCCTTGGAGATTCCTTTCCGAAAGAATTCCAAAGCACCGCCGCCTTTCTCCTGAAAGATAAACACCCGAACACCCAACTCCATGCCGCAATCGCCCTCGGGAAATCCAAAAACCCGCAATACATCCCTGCGCTCATTTCCCTCCTCGAAAAGAACAAAGATGCCGATGTCTACCTTCGTCACGGAGCCATCCAGGGCTTGATCGGCATTGCCAACGTCGATGCCTCAATCAAGCACGCCAAGGGTTCCTCTCCCGCCGTCCGACTCGGCCTCGTCATCGCTCTCCGTCGCCTAAAGAGCGACCAGCTCGCCGCCTTCGTCACCGACCCCGACCCCAGCATCGCCATCGAAGCGATCCAGGCCATCAACGATGACTACATCGAAGGAGCCCGCTCCGCCGTCGCCCGCGCCACTAACTTGCTCGGCAAGTCCAGCACGATGATCGACAACCGAATTCTCAATTCCATCTACCGCATGGGCGATGAGGAAAATGCCCGCCGCGCGCTGGGCATCGCGACAAACTCCAACTACCCGGAATCCATCCGCATGGAAGCCCTTTTCGTTCTGCAACGCTGGGAAAACCCACCTGCCGCCGATCCCACCACCGGCAAGCACCGCCCTCTCACCAATGAACGCTCGCTCGCAAAGCTTCGTCCCGATCTCACCAAAACCCTGAACCTCCTCCTCGACTCCTGTTCCGGAGCGCTTCTCGCCGAGGTCATCCGCACCACCGAAGGCTTTGGCATCGAGATCACACCTGCGACCTTGCTCACCCACTTCGCCAATTCGAAGAACGCCACGGCCATTCGTCTCGCCGCTCTCGAAACTCTTCTGAAGAACAAAGAAGACGGCCTACGCCCCCTTCTCGACAAAACCCTCAAAGATCGCGACCGCGAGATCCGCGCCAAGAGCTTCGAAACTCTCGCAACCCTCGATCCCGTAGCCGCTGTCACGCATGCCAAAACCATCTTTGCTACCGGTCAAATCTTCGACAAGCAACGCGCCTTCGCCGCTCTGGAAAAACTCCCCAATGCCGGCGATCTCATCCTGACCAAGCTCAAGGATCTTAAGAATCAAGCCCCCGCGATCCACCTCGATATCCTCGATGCCGCCGCCCAACGCAGTGAGCCGGAAATCAAAAAAGCCCTCGTTGCCTACGAGGCGGGACTAGATTCATCTAATCCCTTCGCCGCTTACGCCGTGACTGCCGACGGCGGAGACATTAACCAAGGCCGTTCCGTTTTCTACAACCACGGAGCCGCCCAATGCACCCGCTGCCACAAAGGCCAAAAAGGTCGCAAAGGAGGTGTCGCCGGACCCAACCTACAAAATGTCGGCAGCATCCACAACCGCACCTACCTCGTCGACTCTATCGTCAACCCCGGCGCCCACATTGCTCCCGGCTACGGCACCGTTTCTCTCACCCTCAACAATGACGACATCGTCGCGGGAACCCTAACCAAAGAAAACGCCAAACAAATCACCCTCAAAGACCTCGCCAACGGAGAATCCAAAACCTACCCCCGCAGCGAGATCAAAGAAATTTCCCAAGCCATCTCTACCATGCCCCCCATGATCGGCATCCTCAAAAAATCCGAAATCCGCGACCTCGTCGCCTACCTTGCCTCCCTAAAGGCGCCCAAGTAAAAGTGACTGCTGGTGATGACAACGCACGCCACATGAAATAACAAACTCCGATTAGACTGCAGTCCTGCCCCCTTACTGTAAATATACCAATCACAGCTGTGCCTCGGTTGCCCTTGCTGACTTTCTCTCCTTCGTCTGGAGCTCCTTTTTATGATAACTTCTTTTTAAACCACAAGGAGGGTGACATCCAGAATTTCTGATCTCTAAGAATTTTGGTAAACTTAATAAAATTGTAGGAAATAGTTCTTCGGTGACGGGATTGCGACAAAAAATAATTGCCTTATCTTACTCCCGGCTCTGTAGCGGAAGGCCCCCGGAAGTCTTCAGAAGAACTATAAATCAGGGCCTTATCGCTAGGAGGCGGGGAAAGGCTGCTCTCATCTTCTTGCCTACTAGGGGTTTCCCCCATTCATTTTAGGGAGGGCACCCGATTGTAAACACCTCCCAAAACTGTATCTTTGCCCCTGCTTGAGATGGATGAAACATAATTAAGGTTTCATGACCGAGATTCCTGCAGTTTTACGTCCCGGGAGGGGACAGTGAGATAAAAGGAGGTCTTTGGGAAATCTTATCGTTTCTTGGGTGGCTAGTGGAAAGCGAGAGGGCTTTCTCTAGCCACCCTTTTTTTCTTGATGCACTTGTATGCATGACTTCACAAATTTGAAGATAGTCTCATCCCTACACAGATCTCCCCATGAGGACCACTCCAAATATCGATTCTCAAACCCCGCCTTCTGGTCACCCCCCAGAAGGGGATTTGTCCGGCAGCGCCCTCGAACAAATGGCAAGACTGGCCTGGCGTAACAACGCACACTGCATTGGACGTCTACTCTGGGAAACGCTACACCTTCTTGACGCGCGGACCGCAGACAGTCCTGACGAGGTGTTCGAGGCTTGTCTTCGTCACATTGATTTCGCTACCAACAACGGATGCGTACGCCCCGCCATCACCGTGTTTGCTTCCGCCGAAACGGATGAGAAAGGCATCCGCTTTTGGAACAGCCAACTCATCCGATACGCTGGCTACCGCGCTGCCGATGGAACAATTCTCGGTGATCCGGCTGAGACCGAATTTACGGCTCGGGCAATCGAAATGGGATGGCAGCCGCCCCGCGACCGTTCCGCTTTCGACCTTCTGCCGATCGTGGTGGAATTCCCCGGCCACGCGCCACGCTGGTTTGAGCTCCCGAGGAAGGCCGTCATGGAAGTCCAGATTTCCCATCCCGAATTTAGTTGGTTTGCTGAGATGGGGCTGAGGTGGCACGCGCTACCCTCTGTTTGCAATTTGGCGCTCATCGGAAACGGGCAACGCTTTACCGCCGCCCCCTTCAGCGGTTTCTATATGGGCACCGAGATCGCTTCGCGAAACTTCGGTGACGAGACGCGTTACAACTTACTTCCCGAGGTGGCAGACCGCATGGGAATCGATCGATCCAAGCGGTGCATGTTGTGGAAGGACCGAGCCCTTGTGGAACTCAACACGGCGGTGCTGCACTCCTTCCGCGAAGCAGGAGTAGCCATCGTGGATCACCACACTGCTTCGGCACAATTCATGCAGCATGTTCAGCGAGAGGAAAAGTGCGGGCGCCCAGTGCCCGGCGACTGGTCGTGGCTGGTGCCGCCCATGTCCGGTTCGGCCTGCCCGGTCTTCCATCGGTATTACGACGACAGCCGCCCAACGCCGTCCTTTGTCAAGCAGGACAAACCGTGGTAAACAGACCCTCATCGAAATCAATTGGGCCATCATCTATTTAAGACAGGATGACACTTGGGCTGGCACTCCAACTCGAGAGCTAAAAAGTTCTGAAAAATATGGCCCAAGATGGGAATTCCCTGTTTGGTATCAGCAGCCCAAGGAATGAGTGAGCATGAACGAATTAAGGCGCTAAAGCGCTACGAGATACTCGACACGCCTCCTGAGAGGGAATTTGACGACATCACGCATCTTGCAGCGCAGATTTGTGAGACGCCCATTGCGCTAATCTCCCTCGTAGATGAAGAGCGGCAGTGGTTCAAAAGCACCGTAGGACTGGAGCTCTGTGAGATGCCGCGAAACATCTCGTTCTGTGCGCACGCCGTTCTGGGTGGAGACCTGTTTGAGGTTTTCGACGCCTCGAAGGACAAGCGGTTTCTTGCAAACCCTCTTGTCACCGGAGAGCCACACATCCGTTTCTATGCAGGCGCTCCTCTCGTCACACCAGACGGCCAAAATCTCGGAACACTTTGCGTCATCGATCAGTCTCCGCGGGAGCTCCGTGAAGAGCAGCGTGACGGACTTAAGCGCTTGGCTGCTCAAGTCGTACGACAGCTCGAAGTACGCCATGACCGGATGCAACTGATCAGGAACACTGAGGAGTTGAGGGAAAGCAATGAGCGGACCGAACAAATCATCGCCGCCGCGCTGGATGCTGTCATCACGATGGGAATGGACGGCTTGATCGTCAGCTGGAATCCACAGGCGGAAACCATTTTCGGTTGGAGTGCCGGGGAAGTCATTGGGAAAAGGATGTCGGAGGTCATCATCCCTCTCTCCCAACGCGAGGCCCATGAGCGGGGACTCAACCACCTGGCCAAAACCGGAGAGGCGAGGGTTCTCGATCGCCGACTCGAAATGACCGCGCTAAACAAGAAGGGCGAGGAATTTCCAATCGAGCTGACGATCTCACGGGTCCTGGTGTCGGGCCAACCCTTCTTCAGCGGCTTCATTCGTGACCTCAGTGCGGTCAAGGAGGCCGAGGCGAAGCTCAAGCGTACAAGCGAATTACTCTCCGCCGTGGGCCAACTCCAATCGGGCTATATCAGCCGGGATCATGCCGGAGCAGCGGAGACCTTCGACGCCCTCTTGCAACTTCTTTTGAAGTTCACCGACAGCGAATACGGTTTTGTAGCCGAGGTGCTTCGTGATGAAAATGGAGAGCCCTACCTCAAGACTCATGCCATCACCAACATCGCCTGGAACGATGAAATGCGTGCTTTCTACGAGAAGCACAAGGCAGCGGGCCTGGAATTCCGTAATCTCAAAACGCTGTTTGGAGCAGCCTTGGTTACTGGTGAGCCGGTCATCTCCAACGACCCCTCCACGGACCCGCGACGGGGTGGGCTACCACCAGGTCATCCCCCTATGAACTCTTTCCTCGGAGTGCCCATCAAGCAAGGAGAGGAAATAATCGGTATGGTGGGCGTGTCCAATCGTCCAGGTGGTTACGACCCGGAGATTATCGAAGAAATTGACCTTCTTCTCTCCACTTATGCCACGATTATCCGAGGCTTTCAGTTCGCAAAACAGCAGCAAGCCGACCAGCAGCGCATCGAGGCCCTCAACCTGAACCTTGAAGCACGGGCCGCTGATTTGGCGGAGGCCTTGGATATGAATCGCCGGGTGGAACGCGAACGTCGGGATGCTCTTGAGGAATACTCCGCAAACCTCGAACAGCGGGTCGCTGAGCGCACTGGGGAACTCGAGCAGTCCCAGCGTCAGTTTCAGGACCTTTTTGAGTTCGCACCGGACGCGCTGGTCATGACCGATCAGGCTGGCGTGATTCAGCTGGCCAATCTCCAGTCCGAGCGGCTCTTTGGATGGAAGCAAGAGGAGCTGCTTGGGCAATCGGTAGAAATTCTTCTTCCCTTCCTGCGGGGTGAGTTTCCTGGTGAACAGCTCAACATTTCGGAAGATACCGAGAATGCCAGTCTCCCGGGCAGGCGCAAGGACGACACGGAATTCCCCCTGGAGATCAGCTTCAGCCCGATACAAACGGAAGACTGTAAACTGGTCACAGTCGCCATGAGGGATGTATCGGAACGAATTCTCCTGGAACAAGAGGTGGCGAGAATCAGTAGCCATGAGCAAGAACGTCTCTCACGCGAGCTGCACGACCACCTTGGTGCTTATCTTGCTGGAATTGCGTTCCGTTGCAAGACAATGGCAGAGACCCTGAAGACCAGAGCCATTCCCGAGGCAGAGCACGCCCAGCAACTGGTGGGCCAAATCAATGACGGGATCAATTTGGTCCGGAATTTCGCCCGCTTGCTTTCTCCAGTGGATGTAGCTTCCGGAGGCCTTGCCGCGGGGTTGACCGGGCTCGCTCGGGAGATGGAGACGATTTTCGAAATCGACTGCCAAGTGAATCTCTCCAGTGAGCTTCCGCCTCTTACTCAGGAGCAAAGCATGCAGCTCTACCGCATCGCTCAGGAGGCCATTCGCAATGCCGTGCAGCACGGGAAAGCCCCGCACGTATCCCTCTCCATTCAATGCGACGCCGACTGCCTGACGATGACAATTGCGAACGACGGCATACCATGGAATCCTGAAGAAAAACCCCAGCTGGGACTGGGACTGCGTACCATGCGGCACCGGGCCGCCGGTCTCGGTGGATCGTTCACCATTCACGCCAGACCCGATGGCCTCACTAAAGCAATCTGCATACTTCCCTATCCAACTGAAACGGAAGCAACCCCAGCCCATCCCGATGAAAAAAATTAGCGTTTTAGTCGTAGATGATCACCCCTTTTTCCGGAGCGGTCTGATACAATGGTTAAATCAGCAAGAGCTGGTTTCAAGCTGCGCGGAAGCAGGCTCGGTAGCCGAGGCCAGAATGGCAGTCGAGGAGGCAGAGCCGGACGTGATCCTCATGGATTTGAGGCTTGGCGATGGAGAAGGCCTGGAACTCACTCGGGAACTGGCACCAGAACACCCGGAGATCCGGATCGTCGCATTATCACAATTCGACGAGGACCTTTATGCCCACCGGGCCCTTCAGGCGGGAGCCCGAGGTTACCTGATGAAATCCGAAGCCACGGAATCGGTTCTCGCTGCAATTCGAACCGTCATGAAAGGAGGAATCCACCTCAGCCATGTGATGGCTGCCAAGCTCCTCCAGAATATCTTTCCCGATCCGATTTCAAATTCCGTGGACCTTGCTAAGTTGTCCGACCGCGAACTCCAGGTATTCCAACTTCTGGGCGCCGGAAGGAGTACGGTTGAAATTGCCGGTCACCTGAAATTAAGCCCCAAAACGGTGGAGACTTATCGGGAGAACCTGAAAAAGAAACTGGCCCTACCAGATGGAGCTGCCCTGTTGCGGGCTGCAACCCTTTGGTCGGAAGGCGGAAATACCTAGGTTAGATTGAGGAAACACCCGGTTTTTCAAGACCCTCCGGCCTTAGCTTCACTACCAAAACCTGACTCTTTATAGGCAGGGTCAACCAACCCTTTCCCGGATGCGGGATAGCTCTGCCGTCGCATCAATGCCAGCATTCCCTGCCTCCAATGAAGACCAACGCTATGCCGACTTTCCGATCTCTCGCCTTCCTGACCATTTTACTTTCAGCAAGCTTTCCTACCCTTGCCAAAGACCACCTTCTCGGGCCAACGGGAATCATGGCCCAAGCCAAGGGAAATGAATTCCTCGTTCAAGGCATCGATCCCGGGTCACCGGCTGAAGAAAAACTAAAAAAAGGCGACACCATCATCGGTGCTGCCGGAAAACCGTTTTCGAAAAATGCCCGTCAGGAATTTGCGGGGGCAATCGATCAGGCCGAGGCCTCCAAAGGCAATCTTCCCCTCACGCTCAAAGGCGGACAAAAAATCTCGCTGCAACTCCAATCCCTGGGCTCCTACAGCAAGACCGCTCCATGGAATTGTCAGAAAACCGATGCCATCATCACCCGCATCGCCGATCAGATGTTGGAGTCGAAAACCTTCGTCAATAATCAGATGCCCGTCGGCTACATTGGGCTCCTCGCAACCGGTGAAAAAAAATACCTCGACGCCGTGAAAGTGGAACTTCCCAAACAACCATGGGCGAAAGCTCCTGACCCAGCGGTCCTCGCCGCATTGCTGGAAGGAGACAAAGATCTCGGTTATATCGGTTGGTATTGGGGATATCAAATGATCGCCCTTGCCGAGTATCATCTCGCTACCGGCGACAAGTCGGTCCTCCCCGCTCTCGA
>NHEN01000130.1 GCA_002172625.1 Verrucomicrobiaceae bacterium TMED86
CCCGGCGAATCGGTGTTTTTTGATTCGCTCAATTTCGGAATATCGGCCGAAGGCGAGGAACTTTTCCTGACCCGTTCCGATGGATTCACGGTGGAGAGTCGGGTCGCGTTCGGCGCCCAGAATGCCGATGTGACGCGGGGCCGTTATCCGGACGGCTCACCATCTTGGAGCTACTATCCCGCCAACGGCACACCGGGTCAATTAAACGGCCCGCCGACGACCTCCACCGTCGTTATTACCGAAATCATGTATCATCCTGCAGGCGATAACGACGCGGAAGAGTTCATTGAGCTGTATAATGCGGGCTCCGAAGAGGTCGATTTGTCCGGGTGGATTATCGACGGCGGCATACGCTACCGGTTCCCAGCGCACGCGACCCTCGCCCCGGGGTCTTACTTGGTGGTGGCAAATGATCCAAACTCGGTGAATGCAAAGTATGCCTTGGATGATTCGCTGGGGCCTTTTGACTCGCGTCGTCTTTCCAATCGGGGCGAAAACCTGAACCTGCGCGACGCTCTGGGAAATGTGGTGGACGCGGTCTTTTACCGGGATCGCGGGCGGTGGCCACGATCGGCGGACGGGGAAGGTGCTTCGCTCGAGTTGAGATCGCCGACGATGGACAATGCTCTCCCGGAGGCCTGGGCGGCGGGCAGCGTTGCCTCGGAAGGATCGCCTGGGGCCGCCAACGGTTCGGGGACGAATGCCACCGCCATCATTTTTTCTGCAGGGCACTACCCGGTAACACCAACTTCCGCTGAGGCGGTCACCATCCGCGCCCGGGTATCGAACGGGGGGCGTCCGGTTTACCTACGTTGGAAGGAAGATGCCGACGCAGTGTATCAAACGATTACCATGACGCCGGTTTCGGGAGCGTATCTGGTCGCAGTCATACCGCCGCAGACCGACCGGAATTTGATCGAATATTACATCGAGGCGGAAGGCGACGCCGGAAACCTCGCTACTTGGCCGCCGGGGGCGCCGGTCTTTCAGTTGGCCTCGGGAGGACAGGTTCCTTTTACGCTGCGCTACCTTTGTCTGGACTCTCCCGCGCCGAATGGCGTGCCGTCGTTTCGCTTGCTTGTTCCCCACGAAACGCTTGACGAATTGCAGGCACGCGAGCTCTCGAGCGACGAACTGCTGCCCATCACGATGACCTATGGTGACGAGGTCTTTCCTTTTGCCAGGTATCGATACCGGGGCACGCTCAAGCGGCAGTGGTCGGTCAAGTCGTACCGGATAGATCTAGAGCACGATCATCCGTTTGCTGGCGAAGACCGCCTAAACTTCAACGGTAAGCGACCTGGACCGGAGTGGCTGGCCACGGAATACGTCAAGGAAGCAGGCTTCGCCGTCCCCGAGCTTCAGGCCATTCGCTTGCACGTAAACCACCGGGACCAAGGACCATATCTTTGGGCAGAGCGGATCGGGGGTGACTACCTGGAAAGAAACTACCGCGGCGCGTCCACCGGGACTTTTTACGAAAGTTGGGGCGAAGGGGACACGGGGGTTGTCTCTCCTGAAGTTCTGGGGGTGCTCGATGTGGTTCGCAACACGAACCAGCTGGACTACGCTGCGGCGGTGCGGCAGGTTATCGAACCGGACCAGTGGCTGAGCTGGGCTGCCTCGATGGTCTTGCTTGGAAACAACGAAACGATCCTCGGCGGCATTAGTGGTAATCACGCTGTTTATCTGCATCCGGACTCCGGTCTTCTCAGGCTGGAGCCGCTCGATCTCGATGCGACGTGGGAACCGGCGAGTCTCGGCATGCCGGTTCACGTGGACACTCCGCTGCCGCGCCCCGAATGGCCCCCGGGGCTGGAAGCACTGGATTCCTTGATGCGCACTCCGTATTTCCAGAGGGGTTATTACCAGATTCTGGCCGATGAACTGGACGGGTGGTTTCTTCCTTCCAGACTGACGGATGCTATCAACGACCACTTCAACTTAATTGACCCCAGCGGACTGAGCGCGCCGGATCAGGGATCGCCGGCGACAACCAGCGGGTATCTCAATTTACGTCGTGACGTCGTGGATCAGCAGATCAGCGACCTCGTGAACGCCACCGCCAGCTTCGCTCCGAAACCGCTCGCCCCCGAAATTGGAGGGATCTACTGGCAGCCGTTTCCCGAGGTGGAGCTTTCAGGCGTCGTCGTGCCAGACACCCATCTCGTCCTGGTCAACCAGAGCACCGCCGGAGTGTCGCTGGATTCGAGCGAGGGAAGTTGGAGCTATCGCACCACCCTGTCGCAGGGCGACGCCATCCTGAACCTTTCTGCCCAGCCCCTGAGCAACCGTGCGTATCAAACGCCGGAACAGGTCCTTACCCTGCGCTACGACGGCAACGACGACGACGGGGACGGCCTGCCCAACAGTTGGGAAAGGTATTACGGGCTGGATCCGAACGACGACGGCAGCGTCGATCTTTACCAGGGAGCTGCCGGTGACCCGGACGGCGACGGGACGACCAACCTCGAGGAGTATGAGGCAAGATCCCATCCCACGCTGTCCTTTCCACTCCGACCGAGCGTCACCGTGCTCCCGCCCGATGGGATCAAGTTAACCTGGTTCTCCGCACCGGGTGCGATCTACCAGATACAATTCAGCGACAGTCTGGGCGGCACCTGGACCGACCTTGGTCTCCCTTTGGCAGGTACTGGGACCAACTTGTCTACCATCTTTTCCACCCTTCCTGCACCGCGGAAATTCTTTCGTGTTGCGGTGAAAATGGAGTAAGGTAACTGCAACATGATGAAAAACACATCGCTGTCCATTTTTGCTGGCTTGAGTTGGGTGATTACAGCCGCGGCCCAGGCTGCTGACCTTTATGTAAGTCCCGATGGAAATCATACGCCGCCGTTCGCGAACTGGGCTCAGGCCGCCATGAACATTCAGGCCGCAGTGGATGCTGCCTCGGAAGGTGACACCATCTATCTCGCTGACCACACCTATTTACTGAAGGAAACCATCACCGTGGATAAAGCCATCACCATTAAGGGCTTCAGCGGCCCGGATGATTGCGTGGTGGATGGACGAAATAATGTTCGCTGTTTTGACATCAATGATGCGAGCCTCGTGGACTTGACGATTCAACACGGTTTCATACGAGGGGAAGGCCTCGGCAATCCCGTGAGGAAATACGGCGGTGGTGTGTATGCAAGAAATTGCGTGATCAGCAACTGCGTCTTTCGGGAAAACGGCGGCAATCAGGGGCTTCACGGAATTTTGCCCGCCGGCGCCGCGCTGGCCGCCCGGGACGGTAGCGTCGTGAGCGATTGCATCTTTTACGACAACAACAAAGGAGGCGATGGTTTCTCGGATCCTTCTACGGTCCATGTCGGCAACGGTAGCTTGATCGAGCGTTGCATCATCCGAAACAATATCACCTCGGTAGGCGCCTTGGACTGCGATTACTCAACGGTCGTGCAATGCCAGATCTACAGTAATCAATACAGGGGTGTTACCATGATCGGGGGAACCATGCGTGATTGCCAAATCTTCGACAATGAGGGCTCCCCGAGAGTGGTCGCCTTTACCGTCGGAAGCGCGGTCACGCCGAGCAATCAGGGTGGAGGAGTGCATATCAGCGAAGGGGGTGTCGTCACGCGGTGTCTTATTCAAAACAACGGTAGCCGAATCGGGGGTGGCGCCTACATCGAAAACGGGACGTTGAGAAACTGCCTAGTCTTGGATAATTTCAGCCACTACGACCCGGAGAATCCTCCGGGATACTTTGGAGTGCCATCGGATGGCGGGGGGGGCTATATCCAGGGACGGGGCAGCNTGGAAAATTGCACTGTGCTCGGTAATCTTTCATCTCACACCACCGGGGGTNTTTTCTGGAAGTCCTCATTCGACCCGGTGGACGAAACCGTCATTCGTAACAATATCCTGTACTCTAACAACGGGTTCAATCTTCCCTCGGAAGCCTTTGTCGTCACTCTGGAGCACAACTGCATTCAGGGCGGAACCAGATTGACGAACGGTAACATCAGCAGCGATCCCCAGATCGCGGCGGATTACCGCCTGAGCGAATCTTCCCCGTGTCGGAACACCGGAGGCAATCAGGCCTGGATGACCGGAAGCGGCGATTTCGCCGGCATTTCGCGAGTCATCAACGGCGACGTAGACATGGGTGCCCTGGAATTTGTGGCGTCCCTCGTCATCACGCAGATTCAATATGCTGATGAACAGGTCACTCTGAATTGGACTTCATCCCCCGGCGCCGCCTATCAGCTCGAGGGAACCGACGACCTTTCCGCGAATTCATGGGAAAAGGTTGGCGCCGCCGTGACCGCAACCGGAACAGTCTCATCACAGACCGAAGCTGTCGTCCCCCGACTCCGGAGCTTTTATCGATATAGGCATATTCTCTTCGAGTAATCCCTCTCGAAGAGCAGGCGGGCCAGGCCCTGCTGATTTGCCGAGCCATGTTTCGCTGCAACGAATCGGGAAAGTGCGGCGACTGCTTTTCGTAATCGAACAATCTTTTGTGCCATTGAAGGCAACCCTTTGAAAGCAGGGCGTGTTACTGCATTCCATGCCCGAAATGAAAGATTCAGATCTGCACAACGAGGTCCTTCGCCTGTTGGCGAAGAATGAGGAAGCATACGGGT
This sequence comes from Verrucomicrobiaceae bacterium TMED86, assembly GCA_002172625.1. Classification (GTDB taxonomy): domain Bacteria; phylum Verrucomicrobiota; class Verrucomicrobiia; order Verrucomicrobiales; family Akkermansiaceae; genus SW10. The sequence goes on from NHEN01000130.1 coordinate 4,614, forward strand.
CTTTTTACCAGCGATACTGACCTCTCGACCGGATGTGGATGATACGATTACCGCCGGTATTACTTCACACACATGAGGTGCCCGGAAGTGCGGATCAGCAGCTTCCCGTCAAAGGGAACCGGGGTGGCTAGGATTTGCTCTCCCATGTCATTCTCTCCGAGGAGTTCGAATTTGTCACCGATACGGGCGGAGAAGACGACTCCGTCTTCCCGAGGTGCGTAGAGGATTCCTCCGGCAATCACAGGAGAAGCGTAGTAGGGAATCAGTGACTTGGGAAGTTTGGCGGTCCAATGCGGCTTTCCTGTTTTTGGGTCGAGGCAGACCACTTCTCCCTTGTGGCGAAGAAGGTAGACTTTTTCTTCGTATTCGATCGGGCTCGAAACGAAGACGCCAAAGTCGCTCGTGTCCCAGGCCTTATGAGTCTTGGTGACATCGCCTTTTCCACCGAGGCGAACAGCGTGGACTTCAGCTTGCTTCCGATCGTCCCGACCGACTGGGACGATCGCGATGTCGCCGGCGACAACGGGAGTTGCGATGGGCGGCCAGAGTTTTTTCCCCTTGGGGTTGAATCCGCCGCTCGACCAGAGAAGAGATCCGTCTTCCGCCGAATAAGCGGTGAGATGATCGGAGCACCAAATGAGAAAAGCGTCCTTGCCGTCGTGGCGAATGGGAATGGGTGTGGTGTAACCCTGATCGTTCTCAGCGGGCACCTTGTAGTTGCGTTTTTGTTTCCAGCGAATCTTGCCGTCCTTCTTGTCGAATCCGGCGACCCAGGAATCTCCCGAATGCAGGCGGGGGAGAATGACGAGATCCCCGATGAGGATGGGAGAGCTTCCCTGGTCCCAGTAAAGATCCTGCCGACCGAACTCTTCGGCGAGGTTTCGTTTCCAGCGGACCTTCCCGTCCATTTCGAGAGCCGCGAAGGTGCCGCTCTTGAAGTAAACGAAGACGCTTTTTCCATCAGTGACCGGCGAGGCGTTGCTGCTGGTGCCGAGCTTCATGTGCTTGGCTTTGGTTTCGGCGCCGAATTCGGTTTTCCAGATTTGTTTCCCGTCGAGATCAAATGCCAGCGCGGTATCGACGCCTTCATTGGGTGCGGTGAGGAAGATGCGGTCTTTCCACACTACTGGACAGGAAGCTCCTTTCCCGGGGAGGGCAACTTTCCAGGCGAGCTTGTCGGCGCTCCATTTGGTCGGGTAGTTTTCACCGGCCCGGCTCCCATTGTGTGAAGGCCCTCGCCAGGAAGGCCAGTCCTCTGCAAGGAGAGGGGACAAGGTGGAAGACAATAGAACGGCGGCAGCGAAGGAAGTGGAGGTTCTAAACACGTGCATGTCTCTGTTTACCACAATCGGAGGCAATCTCTTTCCGCTTTCTTGCAGAAGAATCAGGAGGGTCTCTATCTACCGGGAAAGGTCTTCGCGGAATCAATTGGATTTGAATTTCAGGGTAGGCCCGACGGGTAAGCGGAAGGCTGCGTAATCTTGGTGCATGTCAGCGAAGGCCGGAATCGCCTCTGAATGACGGTCCCGGACCAAAACAGCGCGAATCACTTCAACATCTCTATGCACCACCGGGGGTAGGCCGTCGAACGAACCCGGATCATGGAAATGATCTCCGTCTCCAACCGCAGTGGACATGGTGAGGCGATAGATCTGACCTGCGCGCAAAGGCACGGCTTCGGGTAATGAGAAGTAGCGGAACTCGTTTTCGATTTTTCCTTTTGAACCAGCGTGAGCCTCAATTTTTGCAAGTAATCTGGCTTTGCCCGAGGCATCGAGTTTTTCCAGACGGATGATATGAGGCGCCGCCAAATCGCTCTTGTTTTTGTTGTCGCCCAGAGATGGACGGTCTCGATCAAATTCGGTTGGGATATTTCGGGCCGGTCTCACGGGAGCGTCTTTATTCTGGTCGTCCCACAAGCCGAGGTGACTGACGATTCGATCTGTTCGAAGGCGAAACTCGAAGCCAACGTGTCCATTGATATCGTTGCGCAGATTGTGCCAACCGTCATCGACAATGAGCTTGTCGCCTTCCCCGGGATTTAATTCCCGGCTGTGCCCTCGATTGTGAATTCTCAGCAACTCCGCGGCCAGCTTCTCAGCCCGATCAGAGTGAGCTTCCGGAATATCGTTTCCTTCTTCATAAAGGTTGGATTCGAGATCGTAGTAGGCTTTTGGAATCGAGGCACCTCGTTGTCCCCGAGAAATGGAAGGCATCGCCAGTCCACCATCGACAAGCAGTTTCTCATGACCTTTGCGAATCGCCAAAACATCATTCGACCAAGGCGGTCCAAGGTGACAGAAGAAGACGCGGGCGCGATTGTCTGGGTTTTCTTTATCCTCCGTCCAATAGGCCAGCGAATCGAGGCTGTCGTGGGCCTCATTTGGAGCGAGAGTATGGCCTGCTACATTCGCCAAAGTCGCGTAAAGATCCGTGAGCGAACAAACATTGCGGTTGATCTTTCCTCCCTCGATATGGCCCTCCCAATAGACGATCATGGGAACTCGAATTCCGCCCTCCCAAATCTTGGCTTTTTTACTGCGAAGTCCACCGCTCTCCTGATTTGTCCCCAGGTTGTCGCCAACGTTTGGTCCATTGTCGCTGGTGAAAATAATCAAGGTATTCTCGATGAGCTTGTGGCCCGGCCACCGTGGATCTTCGGTTCCGCGGAGTGTTTTGATGAGTTCGCCGAAAGCGGTGTCGTTTTCCAGGACCATATCCTCGCGATCTCCCGCAGGTGCTCCGTCTGAATAGCGGCTTTGACCTTTGATTCGGATGCCGGCGATTCGATCGGGAACCGCATAATCGCCGCCCGGATATCTTTGGTAGTGATTGGCGTTGGGGACGTAGTAGAGAAAGAAGGGGTTCGGTGCCATGGACTGCCGGTCGATGAATGCCAGCACCTCTCGCAAGTAATCGGGTCCAAGTTTCGAGAGGTCCCAGTCCGGAGCAGCAAGGACCCGTCCTTCCCGGCTTTTCAATCCTATTCGCTGCATTTTGGAACGGTCGGTGAAGGTCCATCGATCGTTTCGAAAATAGATTCTCGGCTCAAGATCGAGGGGATCTTCGGTGTTGCCAGTGACCCCGAAATATTCGTCGAACCCGTGATGGGTCGGACCATCGAGAAAGGGCTTGGTGAAATCCACATCACCGAAATCATACTCGTCAGCAGCTTTGCCATAGCCGTCATCGAAGGTCATACCGACGTGATATTTTCCGATCCCGGCGGTGGTATAGCCATTGCGCTGTAACATGCCGGGAAGCGTCGGGCATTCCCGATGAATCATGGGCGTGTTCGGTCCGTGCGGCAACCATCCCTGGTATTTTAAATAAGCCCGATGAGCGTATCTTCCGGTGAGCAGGGAGTATCGGGTCGAACTGCACATCGAGGCCGGCGCATGGGCATCGGTGAATAAGACCCCCTGCTTCGCGAAGTCTTCAAGATTCGGAGTCCGCAAAGTCCTTGTGATGGGTTTGGCATTCGGTCCGAGTGACTTACCGAGGTAGGCGCTGGTATCGCCTAGTCCCATGTCATCTGCCATCATGATGACGATGTTTGGTTGTGCGGGACGTTCAGCAGCTTCGCCGATCATCCCTGTCCCGATAATTAGCAGCGCGAGTGCCAGAGTCCGAGTCATGCAAAGAGATCGAGAACGGGTTGACCCTTGTGCGCCACCGAAAAGGGACGCTTGCTCGGGCTGTAGAGGACCTGGTCGGTAGGGATGCCGAGAGCGTAGGCAATCGTGGCATTGAAATCCGGAATCGTGATCGGCTTTTCCACCACTTCTTCAGCTCCTTCGGAGGTCTTACCATGGACGTAGCCTCCTTTGAACCCGCCCCCCGCGATGACACTGGTGAAGGCCTGGGGATAGTGGTCGCGTCCAATGTTGCGATTGACGATCGGAGTGCGCCCAAATTCGGTAGTCAGCACCACCACGGTTTCGTCCAGCTTGCCGCTGCTTTCGAGATCCTCGAGCAAGGCTCCCATCGCCTGGTCCATCGTCTGGCACAAGAGAGGCATCGAGGTGAAATTATTCGTATGAGTGTCCCAACCGCTTAAGCTGACTTCGACCGTGCGCACATTGCTCTCGATCAGACGTCGCGCAAGGAGGCAACCTTGGCCAAATGGATCGTCGCCATAGCGCTGACGTGTTTTCTTGTCCTCCTTGTTGATGCTGAAGGCTGCTAAGTCAGGGCTTTCCATCAGGCGGACCGCGTCGGAATACATGTCGCCATAGGCCCTGATCGGCTTGGAGTGATAGCGTTCGAGAAACTCGACATCGAGATCCTTGGCGAGGTCGATCCGTCGTTGAAGCCGATCCCCGCGCAGGGAGGAATGGGCATGCTTGAGTCCTGACTTTGGGTCGGAGATTGCGAGCGGACCGAACTCGGGCTCGAAGAACCCGCCACTCCCGTGGAAGCGGCTTTCCTTTCCGATGAAGACGGAACCGGGCATCGTTGGGTTGAGTTTCCCATTTAGTTTTTGATTCCACGCACCGAGACCAGGGTGGCGAATAGTGGCTCGCTGTTGGTAGCTGGTGTGCATGAAATAGTTTCCCTTTTCATGGTCGCCGGTGGTTGAGGTGAGAGAGTTGATGACGCAGAGCTTGTCGGCGTGCTTCGCAAGACTTGGCAGGTGGCTTGAGACGCGAATGCCGTCGATATTTGTATTGATCGCCTTGGTCGATCCCTGATTCTCGTGGCCGGTCTTCAGGTCGAAGGTGTCGATGTGGCTCATGCCACCGGCCATGTAGAGATAGATCAATTGTTTTGCAGGCTTTTCGCGAGGGGGAATCAGACTCTTGTCACCCGCAGCGGCAAAAAGGGAATTGGTGCTGACACCCAGGAAACTTCCCGCAGCAAGCTCGAGGAATCGGCGTCGGTTAAAATCGGATTTATTCATAGCGAAGAAGGGCAGGGGTTATTGGATGAAGAGGAACTGCCGAGAGTTAAGTAAAGCCCAGACGAGATCTTCGAATGTTTCTTCGCCGTATGCGTCGAAGTTTCTTAGGATTCGCTCGACTTCTCGCTGCGTCGGTTTTCGTGTCAGCATGGCCCGGTAGATTGTCTCGATTTTTTCCTCAGGGGATGAGACCGCTTCAAGCTGCTTGCCAAGGACTGCGTTGGGATTGGAGATTGCGATGCTCAAGGGACTGTTCAGAAGATAGAGCGCCTGGGGTACGGAGGCATTCGAGGAGGCGTTTTCGATGACATCGCGATCGGATTGACCAAAGTCGCGCAGGAAATGTCCCCGCTTTGCTGGCGATTCCAGTTCGACGGCTCGGGCCATGCCTTTTGCGGTCTCATTAAAGTGCCGGAGGTTTTTTTTCTCGCGCTCGATCCACTCTTTTCGCTCCGAGGCATCCAATCCTTCCGGAGGTTTCCTTGCCCTGCTTTTTACGATCTGTGGCGAGGAATCCGCTGGAAGATCCGCAGTCATGCCTGCCATCATGGCGGCGGGAACAGTCTGTCCGCCTTCGAGATCCACCAGCACAATTTCCCGGCTTCGCCGAATGAACTCGCGGTCTTTCATTTTGAGTTCAGCCGTGAGCGCTTTGGCCTTGTCGTTATCGCCAGCGTCGTAGGCATCAGTGATCCGTTTCTCATAGTCAGCCTGCTCGGCATACAGCTTGCGGCGCAGTTCACCGACCTTCTTCATGCGAGGAAGAACCTCCTCGATTGGCCTGCCATTGAGACTGTGGTAGGTGGCCCTCATACGGGCCATGCGATCAAGCGTCTTTTTCCGGTTGGGGGCATGTTTGTCGACACCGGGAATGATGAGCGTGGCGATCGAGTCCCAGATTTGCTCACCGCTCATTCGCTGCATCATCGGTCCGGTAAAAGGGAAAGGAGTCCCGAGGAAGTGATCCTCACCATGCATTTGCCGCCGAAAGAGTTCGGTGTGAAAGAGCACGTTCTGGAATGCGCGAAGATCGTAATTTACCTCGCGCATTAATTCTTCGAGGTATGTCAGTAGATCCGGCTGATCGATGGTGGAGATTTCGCTTAAGTCGTCGACCGGTTCGAACAAGCCATAACCAAAAGTTCGCTTCCAGAGTCGATTCACGATGACACGAGTGAATCGCGGGTTTTTTGGAGAGGTGAGCCATTTAGCGTAGGCCTTTTTTCGTTCCGACGGGTCGGCGGGCGGCTCAATGTCAGCTCCGAACATGGTCGCGGGTTTGACGAGGTCATGCGGATCTGCGTCGGCGTACTGGTAGTCATGAGGCAATTTGAGATCCGTATCGGAGAGGTGCCTGACTTCCAGATAGGTTGTCTGGTTGTAGAGCTTTCCGATCGAATCATAGACCGGTTCATTTTTCGATTCGGCCTTCGTTCTTGCAGCGATCCCTCGCAGGGCAAGTTCCCGAAATCTAGCCTCCGTGAGTTTACTGCGCTCTAGGAATATTTTAGAGGAGGGTTTCGAGAGGAAGGTGTCGATGGCGTCTCCATCATCCAAATACGGAAAGCCTTTCACTCCAACAGTGTCGAGATATGCGGCCCTCTCTTCCGCTCTGAGAGCTTGGTGAATTCCGGAGCGATGAGGATTACCCCCGCGATGATCATATCCATAGGTAAAGGCGGCCATTTTAAAAAAGTCCATCTGCGTCCATGTGTCGAAAGGATGGTCGTGACATTGGGCGCACTCAAGTCGCGTCCCGAGGAAGGTGCGAACGGTATTCGACATGTTGTCGAGCGGCATTCCGGTGTCCCTGATGTAATAGCCTGCCGCTGGGTTGTCGAAGACGAGACCATGTCCCGAGACAAGTTTTCTTACCATGTCGTCATAGGGCGTGTTCTCTGCAATCTGCTTCTTGATCCACTCTTTGTATTCGATGGTCCAGTGAACCCTTTCCTGGACTCGCAGAAGGTCGGCCCAGAACTGAAAGTGATGCGCGGTGTAGCCTGCGTCGTTGGCCAGCAATTTCTGAATGAGACGAGAGTGTTTTTCAGGATCCGTTGCTTCAAGAAACTGGTCGGCTTCTTCGATTGTCGGAACCCGCCCGATGATCGCCAGATAAGTTCTGCGGAGAAATTGCTCGTCGGAGATTGTCGGATTTGGAGCAAGTTCCTTGCCTGCGAGATGGGCGTTGAGGAATGAGTCAATCTTCTTGGCAGCCGGACGAGGATCAAAATCGGCGACGGCAACACTCGATAGTAAAAGGGTGATACTCAGTTGGAATAAAATGAGTAATGCGGTGGTCTTCATTATATCTATCGCGCAGGATACACCTAATAACTAAGTTTACGTAATCAAAAAATTGGCCCCTATTCTTCAGTTTTTTTCAGGAAAAGACCAGTGCGTTCAAGGTCCATTCCGGGTTTCCGGGAATGGTTTTACCTTGGCGCGATCGGCGAAACGAATCCACTCTGCGGATAGCCTGGCGATGATCTCCGGATGTTTTTCTGCAATGTCTTGGGTTTCACTTCGATCATTGGTCAGGTCGTAGAGTTCCCAGATGATTGGCTCGCTACGATCGTTGTCGGTGACGAGCTTCCACTTTCCCTGGCGAACCGCGGCATGGGTCTCGTGCTGCCAGAAAATTGGACGGTTCTCCATTTTTCGATCCGGTTTCTGGAGATACGGCAGCATGCTAACTCCCTCAAGTGGCAGCCGTTTCTTGTCGCCGAAATTCTCCGGATACGTTGCCCCTGCGGCGTCCAATAGCGTCGGCATGATGTCGACGAAGTGAAAGTAAGGCTGAGTTGAGACTTTGCCTTTGGCGCTGAAGCCTTTCGGCCAGTGAACAATTAGTGGAGATGCGATCCCGCCCTCGTGAGCAAACTTCTTAAACTTCCGAAAAGGTGAGTTCGAATAGGAAGCCCAACCCTGACCCTGGGATGTGGCCCATCCGCTGAATTTCTTCCATTCTTCGTAGTTCGACTTCTTGTAACCAACGCCGCCGAGCTTGTCCTTGTGCGACCACGCACCTTCCTCCTTTGCCCCTCGTCCTGTGAACTCGCCGTTCCGCCATTCGCCCTCGACGTAGTCGTATTTTCCGCCTTCGAAGTGTGTTCCGAAAACGCCCATCTCACCGGAGCAACCATTGTCCGAAACAAAGAGAATCAGCGTGTTTTCGTAGACGCCTTTTGCTTTTAGCTTGTCGACCACCCGTCCGATGTTTTCGTCCATGTTATCAATCTGTGCGTTGTAGATTGCCCGACGAAACCGAGCCTCATTCTTGATCTCTTTAGATATGTCTTTCCACTTCGGCAGAGGATTACGATCGGTTCCCGTCTGCATACCGGGCATGATGCTGACGTTGTTGAAGTAGTGAATTTCGGGCAGGCGTTGGCCGGATGGGACAATTTTTGAGGCCTTTTGGCGTGCGAGCTTTTTCTGTCGCATCTCGTCCCAGCCATCGCCAAATTCCGCGATCCAATTCGGATCTTGGAGTTTCGCTTCGTATTTCGCGATGGTCTCATCCGGAGCTTCGAGAGGAAAGTGAGGCGCGTTATAAGTCAAGTAGAGGAAGAAGGGCTTGTCGTCTTCCTTCAGGGTATCGTCGATGTATTCGAGCGCAACGTCGGTGAAGTATTCCGTAGTGTAGAAGTCCTTTTCCGGTTGGTAGGGGTTTTTCAGTGTCGTGTCATCGTTGTTCCCGGGAATCAAGAGTTTGCCATCCTGGTAAATATCGCAGCTGCTGAGTACTTTCCAGTAGCTGTCGATGTGTGTGCGAACCACCGTGGATCGGTCGAAGCCACGGTTCTCGGGGAGCGAGTGGGCGGGGGGATTGCGGTGAGCAGCTGCGTGCCATTTTCCGCTCGTGAACGTGGTGTAACCCGCTTTTTTCAGTGCTTCACCTAGAGTGACACCGTTCTCGTTGAGTGAGCCTTCGTAGCCCGGGCCCCAATCACGGTATACCATGAAGCCAACGCCAGCCTGATGTTGATAGAGTCCGGTGAGTAGGCTGGCGCGAGACGGACAGCAACGCGCCGCGTTATACATCTGGGTGAAACGAAGGCCGTTCTTTGCCAGGTCGTCGAGACGGGGAGTTTCGATCTCGCTACCATAGCAGCCGAGGTCTGAGTATCCCAGATCGTCGGCAAGGATGAGGATAATATTTGGTTTCGAATTCGACTCTGTCTCTGCGCCGGATGCCGCACCAAGGACACAAAGAAGAAAAAGTGCGCTCAAAAAGGGAAAGGCGCGGAGAAGGTGAATGCGGCTGGTAGTCATGAGATGATTTGGAGATCGGTGGTGTTTCGAGCCATCGAGAGGGCTAAAGAAGACACTGCGGGTTCGTGTTTCGCGGAGAGTGAGACAGGATCCTTTGTCTTCAATGGATTCTGAGTGACCATAACGGGACATTTCATAGACTAAGTTCCGTTGGCCGAAGAATCGGCCTCTTTTTTAGGTTTTTTTTCACGACGGAAGCACAGCGGGGATTTTCATGTGGGCATACTTATCCCTCCAATATTGCTGAGGGCGGCCTTTCGCTCGTTTGCTTTCAGGAGGTCCAGGGGAGCTGAGTAGGTGGATTGTTTTTATGCTTTTGCTCAGGTGAGATGCTTTGGTTCGAGTCTGCGATTCGAGTTGGCGGCAGCCTACCCATTAACGCTTCCCTTTAAATGCACTTCACTCTGAGGGTAAGGGATTGAGATGCCAGCTTCGTCGAGCGCTAGTTTGAGGTTTTTTGTAAAATCCAACTTAGACTGCCACCAGTCTTCTCGCTTATACCATGCCTGCACAATAATATTCACTGAGCTATCGCCAAGTGAGACGACATCCACACGGGTCGGCTCGTCTTTTAGCACCCGGATATCGGCATCGATGACGGACTGTATAGTCCTAATTGCCTTGTCGATATCGTCTTCGTAAGCGATGCCGACTGTCTCATTGAGGCGGCGCATATCTCTATCGGTTACAGAATAGTTAACGATTTCGCTTCCCCAGATTTTACTGTTAGGAATCATAACTGATGGCCCGTCTGCTTCGTGTGCTTGAGTGACAAATAATCCGAGTTCGTCGATGATGATCACTTTACCTCCTATTTTGACCGAATGTCCTACGCTAAAAGGTCGCAGTGCTAGCAGCATGATGCCAGACGCCACATTACTAAGAGTGCCTTGGAGGGCTAAGCCAACTGCGATCCCAGAGGCGCCGAGCAGCGCAATAAAGCTTGTTGTTTCAACGCCGAACTGTCCGAGGACCGTGATAATCGTAAGGGCGACAACGAGCAGATAAACACATCGAACCATTACTTTTTCAATAAGCGGATCCAGGTTGACTTTGCTTTCCATTATCCTCGCAGTCGCGCGTGATAGGATCTTAGCGAACCAGAAGCCGATGATAAGAATCAATATGGCACCCAGAACGACCATGCCATGTTCGACTGTGTAGTTGGTGAGCTTTTGTAGAAGTTCGTCTTTAGTGATCATATTTGTTTCTTCCTGCTAGGAATTCATTCCTCGGGGGAGAGTCTTGAGGCCAGCTATTGATTGAAAGTGGGAGATGAAAAAGGAGAAAGATGCTGAAGGACTTTCAGAAATCCTGCTTTCGGTAGTCTTTGGTTTTATCTAGGATTCCTTTGAGCGCGCTTGCCTCGCCGCCTTAAATGACTTGATACATTGAACCACAAAAATTGCTGAGACGAGAGACATCGTGATCATGCAACCGGTTGAGAGTTTGAGTTCGAAGCCGCCTTTGATCGCAGTTGGAATGATGCGCCCCAGGGGCGCGAGGAAACCAAGAAGTCCAAAAGTAGCAGCGATATGCATGCCAAGTTTTAGTTTATCAGGATTCCTTGCAAGAAGGGAGCCCAAAAGAATGGGAACTCCAGCTATAGCTGGAATTAAAGCGGTCCAGCTTTGCATGCCACCTCCAAAGTAACCTAGAAGAGCAAGCGCTATTAAAATGATTCCAGTGTTTATCCCAGTTTTAGTTATGTTCATGTGGTGAAAAAGCTAGAGAAAAATAACGATTTTGCAAGACTGCTAGAAATTTGCTTTTGGCGGGAAGGTCGCGGAAACTGGGGTTTGGCGAAATACATGGGGGAAAGGAGCTTATTTCGTATTCGAGCTTGTTTGATCGCAGGGAAAGGATGACGCAAGCTAGGCCGGAAAAAGGTGGCAAAGGCCAACGGAATTTGACGAAAGCGTCCATTGTGATGTGATTTTAGAAATTTGCCCAATCCGTAATTTTTGGCTTGGGAGGTGGGTTGGATTGAATAAAGTCCAGCCGCTATGTCTAAAAAGTGTGTGACTTTTGCACTCGGAGCCTGTTTGGCGGCTCAGGCTGATACGGTGGGATTGTGGCGCTTTGACGAAGTTGATGCATCTTTGGATAGTCCGCTTGCGTCATCGATCAATACGACTTCACCGGGAACTTTTGATGCCTTGGCTGCCGGTGGTAATCCTCTCTACTCGGACGATGTCCCGGCAGCGGAGATTTTCGATCCGGTTTCGGGGACAACGTATACAAACCAATTTTCGCTCAATGCTTCCGCGGGAAGCTCCCAGCTCAGCATCGAGGATGCCGTTGATTTCAACTCCTCGTTCACAGTTGAATTTTTCGTGAAATACGTCGGAGAACCGGGCAGCTACGAGGCAATTTTGCAGCGGGTCCAAACATCCGATCTGTCCTGGAAGGTTGATTTTGATCACGGTGCGAATTCGGCCTTCGGGAGAATTCGGTCTCGTTGGGACACCCCGGGCGGAGTAGTGGACGGAGTGGCCGATGCTCTCGTGGATGAAAATGTCAATTTCGTGGTAGGTCCGCAGGGCAACGTTGCTGCTCCCAAGGTTTATGTCGATACCGGAGCTAAGGATGCCGAGGGACTGGATGTGGGACCTCAGAATACCGGGAACCCGAATGATTACGTTTACGATACCACCAACGGCAATCCAAATGATGCCGATGTGGCTCTTCAGGGAGATGGCACGAATGATATTGACGAGTGGCATCACGTCGCGATGTCGTTTGATCAGGATACCGGCGAAATTAAGTTCTACTTTGATTATCTTCTGAGCCAGACCCGGACGCTTGCTGACACGGAGGGCGATGGCTATACCCACCCCGCTGCGCCCATCTTTTTCGGCAAACTGACCGGGTCCGAATACGGCCTTTTGATGGATGAATTGCGCTATTCCGATGCCGTTTTGACACCGGGAGATTTTCTGCGGGAACCCATCGTCGGCGCTGGCAACACCGTTGCCCACTGGCGTCTTGAGGAAGAAGGAGCGGTTGACGGAGGTGATGTGATTTTGGCTGAGAACTCCGTTGGGCCCACCAATTCCGCCGTCCCGAATCAGGGGATTCCCAGGTATTCATCCGATGTGCCCTCTCCCGCAATTTTCGATCCAATCTCCAATACAACATTGAGCAACCAGTTCTCGCTCGATGTGACTGAAGCCAATTCACGCCTTCGGGTCGCGAGTGATCCATCGTTGAGCACCTCGTTCACTCTGGAGTTCTTCATGAAAGTGATCGATGAACCCGGAGGTTATCACGCATTTCTGAGGAGAAGTCAGGCGCGTGACCTTCGTTGGCAGATTGATTTTGACCACGGTAACACCGCAGCCTTTGGTCGCCTGCGCAGCAGGTGGGACACTCCGGGTGGGGAGTCCAACAACCAGAACGAGGCGGGAATCGACGAAAACATCAATTTTGTAGTGGGTCCCCAGGGTGGATCAAACGTTCCCGGCGACCTTCGCATCTGGGTTGATACCGATCCGGGAGATGGTCTTGTGAGCAGCTACGACGATCCCTCGGATTGGGCCAATGATGGAGATGGAGTTAATGATAACGAGGTCTGGCATCACGCGGCGCTTACCTTCGACGAGGACACTGGCGAAGTGGGGTTCTACTACGATTATGAGCTGATGCAAATCAGGACTCTTTCGGATAGCGAAGCTGATGGATACACCCATCCGGACGCTCCCTTCGATTTTGGAAAGCTTACCAACGCTGGCTATGGCTTGTTGCTTGATGAGGTTCGTTTTTCCGGAGAAGTCCTTCTTCCGTTTCAGTTCCTCCAGGTTGTCACACCTCCGACTGTTGCGTTGGAAATCACCTCTCTGGTTTACGATGCGGCCGCTCCCAAGGCGACCGTCATTTGGAGCACCGTTCCTGGTCGAAAGTATAGTCTCGACTATTCCACCGATCTTGAAACGTGGTTCGAGTTGCTTGAGGAAGAGGAAGCCACGGAAGAAACCTACACCTTTGTTGATACCGAACTTGAAGGAGGATCTCCAAAGATCTTCTATCGCGTTCGCGAGATTGAATAAGCCCCAAACAATTAAAAAATAACTATGAAAAAAACATCCCAATGTATGGTTCTTTGCAGCCTGACACTTGCTTCATCACTCCCGGCTGCCACGACAGCCTACTGGCGTCTTGAGGAAGGTAGCAATGGCTCCGATGTGACCGCCGCCGTCGACAGCTCTGGAAATGGTTTCGGCCAGTCCTCTCGCGCTGGTAGCCCGAAATACTCCGACAATGTTCCCGGAGCATACATTTTTGATCCGGTGAGCGGACTCACGTCTCCCAATACCCTCTCCCTCGATGCCTCGGTTGCAAATTCGCGGATCCGGACCGTCAACGACGCGGCCTTCAACACTTCGTTTACGGCTGAAATGTTTATTCAATTGACCGGAGAACCCGCCAGCTATCACAATTTTATGAGGCGACAGGAATCCGGATCACATCGCTGGCAGATTGACTTCGACCACGGTGCTTCAGGTCCCTTTGGGCGTGGGCGGGCCCGCCTTGATACTCCGGATGGCGATAATTCCAATTTTGTCGCCGGAGCGACCGGCGGAGCTGCAATTACGGGAGCCAATCGTCTCTGGGTGGACACTCCGTTGGGCGATGGAAATCCTGCCAGTTACTCTGGTGACTCTGACTGGGCGACCCAAGGGGATGGAGTCAATGATCTTCCAGGCTGGCATCACATTGCCGTCACTCTGAATACGGTAACCAATGAGTGGAGTTTTTACATGGACTACCAACTCATGCAGACCCGGACCCTTGTGGATACCGATTCCAGCGGTTACGTGCACCCCGATGCACTCATTGAAGTCGGTAAAGGAGGAGGAGCGACCTATGGAACTTTCATCGACGAGGTCCGCTATTCAGATGGAGTTCTCGATCCATCGCAGTTTCTTCAGGTAACTTCGATTCCCGAGCCAAGCACTGCGCTCCTTTCTCTACTGGGAGGATTGGCTCTGCTTCGTCGCCGTCGGTAGAATTTTTCTTCTTCAGCCCCCGGGCCGTGCTGCGCCTCCGGGGGCTTTTTTATGAATATTATTAAACCTCTCTCTGCTCTGGTAATCCTATCGTCCGTCTGTTCGGCGGAGGTTGTGATTAGCGAAATCAGCGGTGCCTCGTCGGATCGACTTTTGAAATATTCCGATTCTGGGCAGCCAAGTCTCGGGCCCGGCATCCCTTGGTTTAAACGAGCGTTCGATGACTCGGGGTGGCTTGTTGGGCCAAGTCCATTTGGTTTCGGGTATGGCGGGGTTTCGACCAACTTGTCTTCTGCCCTTCAGGGAAAGACTCCTTCGCTCTATCTTCGCAAAGCGTTCAACGCCTCGGCGGCTCAGTCCGCTTCCCTGGCCGATCTGATTTTGACTACGGAATTTGATGACGGGATCATTGTGTTCGTGAATGGCATCGAAGTGGCCCGGTGTAATCTCGGCGCGCCGGGAATGTTTATCTTTTCTGATCAGGTGGCATTCAATGAGGATTCCACCGAGGGAAGCCCGGTTTCCCTTAATCTCGGGAGAGCTTCCGATGTTCTTGTGGAGGGAGAAAATGTCGTCGCGGTGCAGGTGGCAAACCGGACCACTTCTTCGCCGATGTATTTCAGCGGGTCACTCCGCATCAACGCCGGTGTGACTTTACTGAATGTTGTTTCCGAAGATTTTTCGAATGCCAACGGAGCCTTCAAAACCCATTCAAACCTTGCGGGTTCCATTACCAACACGACCACCGGAACTCCGGTGCCCAATGGTTGGCTCGACCTTTCTCCTCTGGTCTCGAGTGGAAGCAATTGGACGGAACTTGAGGTGAGATCGCAATCCCAGGCAGGAGGGGGAGAAGCAGGAGGTGGGGCGGTTTCCTATACCGTTTCAGGAGAGGGAACCTCCGACGACGCGGTCA
>NHEN01000131.1 GCA_002172625.1 Verrucomicrobiaceae bacterium TMED86
CTCTTCTTCTCTGGACACGATATTCATGTGCCGCGAATTCCTCACGAGAGATTTCAAGGGAAGACCAAGTTGGGTTATCGTGGGGATTCCATTATCCAGATGGATTGGTGCGTGGGTGAAGTGATGAAGACTCTTGATCGCCTGAAGCTGGCTGAAAATACCCTCGTGATCTTCTGTTCAGACAATGGTCCTGTGATGGACGATGGCTACAAAGATGATGCACTGGAGAAACTTGGGGAGCATCGTGCGGCCGGTCCCTATACCGGAGGAAAATACAGTGTGTATGAAGGAGGAACCCGCACACCCTTCATCACTCGCTGGACCGGTAGGATTCAGCCCGCAATCAGTAGCGAGATGGTCTGCACCATCGACATGGCGGCCAGCTTTGCAAGTCTCACCGGACAGACTATCCCTGCTGACCAATGCGTCGATAGTCAGAATATCCTTGGAGCTCTCCTGGGAGAAAAGGGAGCCAAGGGGCGCGATCATTTGGTCCAACAGGATAATGGCGCTCGTGGAACTTTTGGAATGCGCGTGGTCTCGGACAAAGGGGATTGGAAGTTACACCGTCACGATAAGAAGTCGTCACGGAACACCGTGGTGGAAAAGAAACTCGCGAATTACAAAGTGCCGCAATTCCAGTTGTTCGATTTGAGTAAAGATCCGGCTGAGAAGAAGAACGTCATGAAGGAGAATCCTGAGATTGGCGCTGAGTTGAAAGCCAAGCTACAGAGCATCATTGATGCAGGACGCTCCCGCTAGTTTTCATGAAAATCGTCACAACCATATCCTTTTTCGTCTTCGGGGGTATTTTGTCTGCAAAGAATCCTAAAAACATTGTCCTGATTATGGCCGATGATATTGGGGTCGAGTGTTTTGGTTCCTATGGAGGGACTTCTTACAAGACGCCCAACATCGACCGGTTGGCTTCGACGGGTTTGCGATTTACCCATGCGTATTCCCAGCCCTTGTGCACTCCGACTCGTTTGGAGATTATGACGGGGCGGGAAAATCATCGTAATTGGATGTATTTTGGCATCATGCCGCCGAAGGAGAAGACCTTTGGGCACATGATGCAGGGTTTTGGTTACAAGACCTGCATGGCGGGGAAGTGGCAGTTGCAGTCGTATGATCCGCCTGATTTTCCAAATGCCGATGAACGTCGGGGCAAGGGGATGCATCCAAAAGACGCGGGCTTTGATTCCTATGCGCTATTCCATTCTCTCCATACCGAGGACAAGGGCTCGCGCTATGCTGATCCGACCTACCTGTCGGATGGGGAGTTGCACAAGGAGTTGAAGGGGCAGTATGGCGAAGATCTCTCAGTGGACTTCTTGTTGAAGTTCATGGGGAAGAACAGGGATGAGAAGATGTTTCTCTACTATCCAATGGCCTTGCCTCATTGGCCGATGAATCCAACGCCGAGTTCCGAGGCGTGGAAAGATTCTTCCCGCCGGCTGGAAGCTGATGAAAAATACTTTCCGGATATGGTGGAATACATGGACACCATCGTGGGTCGCTTCGTGGATGGAGTCGAGAAGCTGGGGCTCCGAGACGATACCTTGATTCTTTTCTATTCAGACAATGGAACAGATCAACGGATCTATTCCCGGTTTAAGGGAAAGAAAGTACGGGGTGGAAAGAACCGCACTACGCAAACCGGGATTCGTGTTCCTTTGATTGCGAATTGGCCGAATGGGATCGAATCGGGATTAAATTCTGATCTTGTGGAATCGTCGGACTTTCTTCCGACGCTGGCAGCTCTGGCGGGGAAGAAAGTTCCTTCAGATTGGCAGATTGATGGGATGAGTTTTGAGCCACAGTTATTCGGTGACAAAGGACCAGTGCGGGACTGGGCTTTCTTCTGGTATGATCCTCGTCCTGGTTGGGATAAGGAAAAATTTTCCCGATCCATCTTTGCGTTGGATCATGACTACAAGCTCTTCTCAGATGGGCGGATGTATGAGATNTCAGGTGNAGATTTAANGGAAGANCAANTGGATCTTTCCAAATTGACACCAGAGGCCGAAGNGGCTCGNAGAAAACTCAAAGGTGCNATTACCAAAATGATGAAAGGTCCGGTTTCGGCGGCTGCCAAAATTGAAGTCGATAGTTATGGCCGCCCGGTGGAAAAGTGAGGAAGGACTAAAATAGAGCAGTGCTCAGATAGTGAAATCCATCTCATCACAAGAAAATAGGATCAGAGTCGGGGTTGATTGAAAGGAGAGCTTGGGACTTTTCCGGAGGCCTTGTTTTGGAATTGTTTGCGGAGTTTTGAGATGATCGCTTTGGCCTCTGCATCGGGATTGATGGCGAGATTGTTGAATTCCATTGGGTCTGCGGCATGATCGTAGAGTTCGACTCCTTCCTTGCCTTCATTCCATTCGCTGTAGCGCCACCGTTCGGTTTTGATGCTGCGGCCCATGACGGGAGTCTTAAGGCGTTTGTCAGCGGGACGGAGGATTTGGGTGATGGCCGCACTGTCCCATTTGGCGATGGGATCAGTTAGGAGGGGCGTGAGGCTTTGTCCGGCCAGTTCCTGGGCCTTGGGCTGAGGGAGTTTGGCAAGGTCGACGAGGGTCGGGTAGATGTCTACAAATTCGACAACGCGTGGAGAGGCCAGGCCGTTGCCTTTGGCTTCGGGGGAGCGGATGATGAGAGGGGTTCGGGCTCCTTGCTCGAAGAGAGTGCGTTTTTGCCAGATGCCATTGTGTTCGCCGAGGTGGTATCCGTGGTCACTCCAGAAGACGACGATGGTGTTGTCAGCGAGACCATTTTTTTCGAGAGCGTCGAGCATGCGACCAACCTGGGCATCGATAAAGGAGACGCAGGCGTAGTAGGCTTGGAGTGCTTTGCGGCAGGTGAGTTCGTCGAGGCTGTAATTTGAGACCGGATTGTTGTGGGCGAAGGCGGCGGTGGGGATGTCGTCGCGATCGCCTTTTGGTGCATAGGGAAGGCGAATGGATTCGAGCGGGTAGAGGTCGAAGTATTTTTTTGGAGCAACAAAGGGCGTGTGGGGCCGGAAGAAGCCCGCGGCGACGAAAAAGGGATTGTCGCGTTGTTCTGTCATGAGTTTGATTGCTTCGGTGGCGATCATGCCGTCGGTTTGTTCTTCGTCGGTGCCATCGGCGGCGAGCCAGCTAAGGGCACCGCTGATCTTGCGGTGCGGTTCGGCATTGAAGACGAGGTGTTCATCGGTTTTGTCGCGGCCGATGGGATTGATGACACGTTGCCAGGATGGTTTGTCGTCGAAGCCGTCGGTGCCGATGCTGGCGGGGACGTTGTAGTGGTAGATTTTACCCACACGGGACACGTCATAGCCATTTTGAATAAAATGCTGGGAGAGAGTGATGGCATCGGGAACGGCAGTGCGAAAATGCTCGTCGAGGTCGTAGACTTTGATTTGATCGGGCCGGAGCCCGGTCATGATGGAGGCCCGGCTGGGGTTGCAGAGCGGGAGTTGATTGTAGGCCCGGTCGAAGCGGACGCCCCGGGCGGCGAGGCGGTCGATGTGTGGTGTTTTGACCACGAGATTTCCGTAACAACCCAGAGACGCAGCGAGATCGTCGACGGCGATGAAGAGGACATTGGGCTGTTTGGCTGCGGAAGTGAGAGTGCAGGCGAGAAAGAGGAGGCGAGTGATCATGTGGATGTGAAATTTTATAATAGCTAGGCAAGGATGTTTCGGATGACGCCTCCGTGGAGGTCGGTCAAGGCTGCTCCCTTTTTCGGCATCTCCGGTTCTTTGTCGCCGGGTTCGGTGATGACGACTTGGTAGAGCAAGCTTCCGGTATGCCCGCCTTTGACGATCATTTCTTCGTCGAAATCCAAGATCTCGGTGAGAGTAGCCATGGAGAGGCCGCCCTTGCGGAGGTTTGGGTTTTGGCAGGAGAGGCACTTTTGCTCCAGGACCGGGACGAGATCTTTGGCGAAATCAACTGCGGCACCGGCGGGAAGGTAGGCGATAGCTGCCATGATTATTGACCGGAGGAGAGGGCTCATGAGAAGAACTTATCAAATGAGGATTATTCAGTGGACAGTGGGAGAACCAAGCTAGAAATCATATTCATTCGCGGATTACAGGAGCTGACCAGGAGCGTTGAAAGCGCCGTATTGATTTCGGGATTGAGCTTTGGGGGCGGGAGCGCTACGGGGGGGCGTGCCCAAGGTATTTATCAAGACTTACGGATGACAGATGAACGAGCGTGATTCTGAGCAGGTTGCCCAGACATTTTCCGAGCGTGGCTATACTCTGACTCCTACCGAGCATGATGCGGATGCGATTCTGATCAATACGTGCAGTGTGCGGGATCAGGCCGAGCAGAAGGCTTTGGGCAAGATGGGGATGATGGGGAAGTATCGTGATCAGCGGGCGCACGTTGTATACGGTTTTATGGGATGCATGGCCCAGAGTCGTGGGGAGGAGCTTTTTAAACGGGTGCCGCATCTTGACTTGGTG
The DNA here is from genome assembly GCA_002172625.1 of Verrucomicrobiaceae bacterium TMED86. Classification (GTDB taxonomy): domain Bacteria; phylum Verrucomicrobiota; class Verrucomicrobiia; order Verrucomicrobiales; family Akkermansiaceae; genus SW10. The sequence continues at coordinate 4,460 of NHEN01000131.1, forward strand.
GTGGGAACGCAAAAGTATCATCGCGTTTTTGACTATGTGGACAGTATCTTGAATCGTCGTCTTGAGACGAGGATGGATGAGGTGGGCGCAGAGTTGGTAACCCAGCGAGTGGAGGACGAAGTGGTGCAGGTTAATGCTGACAAGGTGATCTCTGCGCGTGTGGTCGATACCGAGGAAGAAGTGGGAAGTCAGAACACGATTCGTGATCACATTCCGCGGGAGTCGAGGCGGGCGACGGCTTTCGTGAGCATCATGCAGGGATGTAATATGCGTTGTTCCTTTTGTATCGTCCCGGATACGCGCGGAAAAGAACGGGGACGACCGATTTCGGATATTGCGGAGGAGGTGAAGAGGCTTGTTGGCGAAGGGGTACGTGAAGTGACTCTACTGGGACAGATCGTGAATCTCTACGGTCGGACTGAATTTGATAAAGTGGACGGAAAATCACCCTTCGTGCAGTTGTTGGAAGAGGTACACGAGATTGGCGGATTGGATCGGATTCGTTTTACGAGCCCGCATCCGATTGGTTACCGTGATGATTTGGTAGAAGCGTTTACCTATTTGCCCAAGCTATGCTCTCACATCCACTTTCCGATGCAGAGTGGTAGTGATCGGATTTTGAAGGCGATGCGTCGCCCGTATAAGAATGAGAAATTCCTGACGATCTGTGATAAGATGAAAGCAGCCCGTCCGGATCTCGCAATCACAACTGATATTATCGTAGGCTTTCCCACTGAGACCGAGGAAGATTTTCAGGATACCATTGATTGCGTTCAGCATGTGGGATTCGACAATAGTTTTATCTTTCGCTATTCGAAACGGAAAGACACTCCGGCGGCGGAGATGGACGGGCAGTTGACCGAGTCGGTGAAAGAGGAGCGAAATCAACGCCTGCTGAAGGTTCAGGACGAGATTACGAGGGCCAAGCATGAGAAATTGATAGGTACGACCCAGACGATTTTGTGTGAGGGGCCGAGCAAGACCAACAAGGAGCGTTTAAGCGGCCGAACGAGCCAGAACAAGATTGTCATCTTCGACGGAGACGCCGAACGGATGACAGGCGAAATTTTGGACGTGAAAATCGAGGATTCGACCGGATTTACCCTCTACGGGACACCGGAAATCATGTGATGGAATCGGACCTTTGGGCTTTACCCTCTAAGGAGTTGCTCTAGCTTGGCGGCGCATGAATGGCGGACCCCATCCCTATCAGGAATTATCTCTCAGTATGACCGGAATGGTGCTGGGGATTGTTTTGACGGCATTGTACGCGTTTTGTCTCTTTAAATCCGAAGCTTTAATGGCTTGGGCGAAGAAGGCGCATCGGAATCACCAGGCTGGCACTTATGCCATGGCGGTCGGAATGGTTTGGTTCTGGTTGTTGGTTGCGCCGAATGTGAAGGGGTCACTTTCATTTATGGGGTCCCTATCGATGGACCTTGGTGAGTTCACCAAATTGAAACCTTATCTCCAACTGGGAGTCCCTTTGTTCTGTGTCGGGATGATCATGTATGTGAGGGAGTTTTTGTTTGTGCGTGGCCTGGGGCTTTGCCTTCTCATGGCAGCGGCTCCGATTCTCTATGCGGCAGATTTTGAGACGGCACCGATGAGAGGCCTTATGCCGTTGGTGGCCTATGGAATGATTATCAAAGGCCTCTTCTATGTCGGAATGCCTTACCTCTTCCGCGATGGAGTAAGTTGGGCTACGGCGACGAAAGGTCGCTGGAAGGTGCTCTCTTCGACCGGGTTGGCGTTGGCCCTGGTGATTTTAGGATGCTCACTCACAGTTTGGCGTGGCTATTGATCGGATCATGACCCCGCCTTGGTATGTTCTGGGTCACCAAAATCCTGACGCGGATGCGATCTGCGCGGCGATAGGGCATGCGGCATACCTCAAGGCTCTGGGTGAGTCTGATGTGGTGGCGGCACGTTGCGGCGTGGTTCCTCCGCGAGTGAAGATTGTTCTGGAGAAAGCGGGGTTGGAAGCTCCGCCCCTGGTCGATGACGTTCGGCCGACGGCGGGGTCGATTAGTCGCAAGAGCGTCGTGGCGGTGAGGCAGGATGATACTTTCCTGATGGCTTATCGGTTAATGGTCGATCACGGAGTAAGGGCGGTTCCGGTTTTGAACAATGGCGGAGAGATTCGCGGATTATTGCACTTTTTGGATTTGTTGCAGTTACTTCTTCCGCCAGCGACTGATGGTCGGGATGTGAAGCTTCTCCGGGCTAGTCTCGAGAATATTGCTGCGACTCTTGGAGCCAACGACCAGTTTGGTGCTGAGTGTATTAATGAGGAAGAAGATCTCATCATGATGGTGGGAGCTTCCAGTCAGGATACCGTGAAGCGGCGTCTGCAAGTGGCCAAGGAAGAGGGGAATGTTCACCAATATTTGGTGATTTGCGGAGACCGTCCGGTGGTGCATCAACGAGCGGTTGAGTATGGTGCGAGAGCTTTGCTTGTGACGGGAGGTTATTCGCCTGATTCCGAACTCGCAGCACGCGCCAAGGAGGAGGGGATTGTCATATTATGCACTCCGCACGATACGGCAACGGCGGTAAAGTTGGCGCTTTGTGCCCGGAAGGTGCGCAATATTATTAGCGACGATTTCATGGCGCTGGCTTCTAACCGGGTGGTGAGCCGCTTCAGTAAAGAGGTGTCAAATTCAGATCAGGACCTATTTCCCGTCGTCGAGGCAGGAACAAGGAGATTGATGGGCGTCTTTTCAAAGTCCGACTTGGTTGATCCGCCGCGAACCCGGCTTTCTCTGGTGGATCACAATGAATTTTCACAGGCTGTTAAAGGCGTGGAAGAGGCCAAGATTATCGAAATTTTGGATCACCACCGCTTGTCGGGGGATTTGACGACGCGTGATCCGGTCCGCTTTATCAATGAGCCGGTCGGGAGTTCGTCAACGATTGTGGCCCGTCGTTTTCGGGAAAAGGGATTGGAGCCGGACGCTTCAGTGGCGCTTTGCCTTTGTGCGGGGTTGGTGTCGGATACCTTGAATCTGACTTCGCCAACGACCACGGAGGTGGATCGCGAGATGCTAAGATGGCTCTCAGCCCTGGCCGGTGTTGATGCGGATGAGTTTGCAGAGGCTTTCTTTGCTTCCGGTTCTCTTTTGCTTCATGCGGATGCCAAGGCAATCGTGGGGACAGATCGGAAGGAATTTAATGAAGAGGGAGTCTTCCTCAGCCTTTCTCAAGTTGAAGAAACAAGCTTCAAAGGTCTTTCCAATCGAAAGGATGAATTGGTGGAAGAATTGGAGCGATTGCGCAACGATAAGGGATATGCTTTGTGTGCGCTTATGGTGACGGATATTCGTCGTCACGACAGTACGATTCTTGCGGTTGGACACGACAATTTGTTGATGAAGCTTCCCTTTGATAGGGTGGCAACGACAGAGTTCTCCGCTCCGGGTGTTGTATCTCGTAAGAAGCAGCTTTTCCCGGCGGTGTGTGAAGCAATCCGACGGATGGGCTAGGATTGTCTCCAGCGAGCGATTTGAGCTCGGACGTTCTCGACGGACGGAGCACCGGGATTAGTTCGGGCAGCAAGAGCTTCGGTAAGGGAGAAGACAGAGGAGGCGTCACTGGTGAACGCTGGATCCACTTTTGTTAGGTCAATTTGATCAAGTGGTGTCCCCGTGGCGATGGCTTCGGCGACGGCTTTGCCGACCAATTCATGGGCGCTTCGAAATGGCACGCCTTGTTTGACGAGCCAGTCGGCGAGATCAGTTGCAAGAAGCATGGGGTCGGATGAGGCAATTTGGCAGGCTTCGGTGTTAATTTCCATTGCCGTAACCATTTCTGTATTCACCTTGAGGGCGATTGTGAGTGTGTCGATTGAGTCGAAGAGAGGTTCCTTGTCTTCCTGTAAATCCCGGTTGTAGGTAAGTGGGAGGCCTTTGAGGGCTGTGAGAACGGAGACGAGATTGCCATAGAGTCTCCCGGATTTTCCGCGGGTGATCTCGCAAATATCAGGATTTTTCTTCTGCGGCATCAGGGATGATCCGGTGGTGTGGGCATCGGAAAGGGTCACAAACCCAAATTCCGCCGAACTCCAGAGGATGAGATCTTCGGAAAGCCGGGAAAGGTGCGCGCCGCAGAGTGCGAAGTTGAAAAGAAGCTCGGCGAGGTAATCCCGGTCGGATATGGCATCCATGGAATTTGTCGTCACGCCATCGAATCCCAGCTCCCGGGCAATAGCTTCTCGATCAAGGTTAATCGTGGAGCCTGCCAGGGCTCCCGATCCGAGCGGACAGATGTTGACCCGCTTGCGCGTGTCGACGAGACGTTCCTTGTCCCGGACCAGCATTTCCACATAAGCGAGGAGGTGATGGCCGACCGTGACGGGTTGTCCCCGTTGAAGGTGGGTGTAACCGGGGAAAATGGTATCGGCGTGCTTGTCAGCC
>NHEN01000132.1 GCA_002172625.1 Verrucomicrobiaceae bacterium TMED86
CGAGACAACGCAAGCAGAGTAAGAAGATGTCACGGAGCCGAATCTGCCGGGAGCGCACGCGCACGTTGCGATTGAGGAACTGCATCGCCGCCCAGTCGGTCCGCTTGACCTTTTGGCGGGCGAGCAGGTGGGCGAGGATCGGCAGGGCGATTCCCAGGCCTCCCAATAACATCCATGGATTCAAAAAACTCATGAACGTGCTCCCACTGATGGGCCCATCATATTCAATGAGCGGGTTTCGAGAAATTCACTAAGCAAGGAATCCAGGGGGCGACTTGTCTCCACCAGAGTGTAATCCACCCCGCTGCCAATACACCCGGATTGCAATTGCTCCAAATAGGCATTCAGGTTCGTCAGGTAATCTTCCCGGATTCGTTCGGGCTGGGTGATGAGCTCTTCCTCGCCTTCCAGCCCGTCAAACTGCCAGGTCCCTTTGAACGGGAACTTCAACTCGTGGGGATCAAGAGTGTGAAATACAATCACGTTGTGACCGCCGTAGCGAAGACGTTGCAATCCACGCATGATGTCACCCACATCCGAGAAGAGGTCTGAAATCAGGATCACGAACGATCGTCGTTTAATCTGGAGGGCGATGTCATTGAGTTGTTTGGCAATGCTCGTTTTGGGTGTCGGGGTGATCTCCTTGAGAATTTTTTCGATCTGTAAAATGATGCTCATCGCCGAGCGAGGCGGCAGGTGCGCCCGCATCTCGGAGTCAAAAACACTCAGCCCAACCGAATCCCGTTGATTGAGGATGAGGTAGCTCAGCGCCGCGGCGAGATACTTGGAATACTCCAGCTTGCTGACCTTCCCCGAGCCGTAGGTCATCGACGAACTCGCATCCATGAGGAGATGACAATCGAAATTGGTCTCGGCCTCGTAGAGTTTGGTATAATAACGCTCGGTCCGTCCGTAAACCCGCCAATCCAAATCACGGATGGCATCCCCCGGCGCGTATTGCCGGTGGTGGGCAAACTCAGTGCTGAATCCTTTGAGCGGACTCCGATGGGAGCCCGCGCGCAAGCCTTCGACAACTTCGCGCGCGATCAACTCCAGGTCCCCGAGCTTTTGCAGAAGCTCGGGGTCCAGATAGTTGAGATTAGGTAGGTGCTGGGACATTCTTGGATGACGAAAATCAGCCGATTAAAATCAGGAGCCGCAACGAAGTGTCGCTACCCTGCTTTGCTCGAGGAGGCGCTTTCATCGGCCGGGATCTCCTTGAGCAGCATCTCGACGAGGCTGTCCGAGGTCATTCCCTCCGAGCGGGCTGCGAAGTTCGGGATGATCCGGTGCCTCAGCACGGGAAGGGCCACCGCCTGAATGTCCTCGATGGCGACATGGCAGCGACCGCGGAGCGCCGCGCGCGCCTTGCCGGCCAGAATCAAGTTTAGCGANGCCCGTGGTCCCGCACCCCANGCCATGAACTTTTTCACGAACTCGGGAGCTTCTTCCTCGTCGGGCCGCGTTGCCCGGATCAGGGAGGCCGAATATTCGAAGATGTGATCAGCCACCGGAATCCGGCGAACGAGGTGCTGGAACTCCATGATGGTTGATCCATCGAGCACTTCCTTGATTTCCACTTTTTCGTCGCTGGTGACACTGCGCATGATGTCGATTTCCTCGGAGCGATTCGGGTATTTCACGATCACGTTGAAGAGGAATCGGTCCAACTGGGCCTCGGGCAGAGGATAGGTTCCCTCTTGTTCGATCGGGTTCTGGGTCGCCAACACGAAGAAAGGTTTGTCGAGTTTGTAGTCCACACCACCGGAGGANACNCGCTTNTCCTGCATTGCCTCAAGGAGGGCCGCCTGGGTCTTNGGTGGGGTCCGGTTAATCTCATCGGCAAGAAGAAGGTTGGTAAACACCGGACCCTCCATGAACTTGAATTGACGCGCGTGGGTCTCGGGATCTTCCTGAAGCAACTCGGTGCCGGTAATGTCGGAAGGCATGAGATCGGGCGTAAATTGAATCCGCTTGAAAGACAGTGACAGCGTCTTGGCAAGGGAGCTCACCAGAAGGGTTTTCGCCAAACCGGGAACCCCGACCAAGAGACAGTGACCCTCCGCAAAAATAGAGATCATCATCTCATCGATGACCTCTTCCATGCCCACGATCACTTTCCGCAGTTCCTTGACCACGCCATCTCTCGCTTCACCGAGTTTTTCCACCGCTTGGACGTCGCTTTCGGGGCTGCTTGTTTCGTTCTTGGTTTCCATAAAATTATTTTGAGTGATTGTTGAGAGCGCGATCAATGATCGCCATCGCCGCCGCAANGAGCNGGTTCGACCCAGATNTCTTNACGCGCCTTATCCCTTAAACCGAGCCAATTCTAAATTCTAAACAGCCTTTTGCATTTTTTTCAAAATACCAAACATCGCGATTGAATCAGNGCCTGGACGGCGCTTTCGGGGCTGCTTNTNTCGTTCTTGGTATCCATGATATTGTCTGGGAGTCATACAAGCGAGCCGTGGAATTCGCATTTCCTTATCCTGAAGACGATGGTATTCCACCTGCAGACCTGTCCCCTCAAGGACAGGTTATTCCAAGCCCATCCTCACTTCTTCCGAAACACCGCGTGCTTTTTGTTGCCGCCGGAAATCAAATAAGCCATGAGGTCTCTCAATTCATTCTTGTTCATTGAGGCAATCATTCCGGGAGGCATCATGGAAATCTGCGAGGGCTCGATGGACTTCACTGATTCGACCGACTTCTTGACCAGCTCACCGAGGTTGTAAGGATTGGGCGCCACTGCGATCTCCTTCTCGTTTTTGTAAATGATCCGACCATACAAACTCCCGCCATCTTTCANNNTCACCNNGCTNGCGTAGTATTGCTCGGAGACGGAATCGCTCGGCTCGCAAATCGANACNAGCATNTCNCGNATNGAGAAGCGTTGTCCCACCGATCCCAAATCCGGGCCACTATATCCGCCTTCGCCCTGAAAGCGGTGACAGGCAATGCATCGACCCGCAGAGAACATCTTCTTCCCGTTCTCAAAATTGCGGCCATGAAGATCCTCTTTAAACAAAGCCATCGCCGAATCCACTGTCCAGGCCACCGGCGGACCATTCGCGACTGGAAGCTTGCTCAAGTCCACCGTCTCGACATCGCCCAGCAACCATGACACCGCTGCTGCATCTTCTTTCGTGAGGTGCTTGATGGCGTCCTCCCGAATCGCTCGGATACTCCCCACAAAACTCTTCCCGCCACTCTTGGTCATGGTGTCCTTGAGCCAGGAAAAGTAGAACTTCCGCGACTCCAGCGTCCAACCATCTTGCACCCGGCGCAGGCAATAGGCGTAGTGAATGTTCTCCACGTTCGGCGTATTCGCCATCGATTTCAAAATCTCCTGACCATACTCGGACCGCTTCAACATCTCCTTGTCGTAGGCCATCGCCTTGGTCTTGGTTGTCTTCATCAAGGCAATCGTCTTCTCCACCACCGAAGGCGCATTGAGATCACTCAAGATACGACACAACTCGGAATTCAAGTCATCATCCTTCGCCGGGAAATGCGGATCCAAAACCCCGATCACTCTCTTCGCATNCACCTCTTCCGCTTCGCCCAGGCGAATGAAACAAAGTGACGCAGCTCGCAACCAAGCCAGCTGGTCTTCTTTTTTTAAGGCCGCAAAATCCAACGTGAGCAACTTCTTCAGCGACGCNTCACCTTGACGGGACATCGCGATTGAACTGTAAATCACTGCTCGCGGATTCGTCTCCTTCAAGGCCCGATCTTTCCACAACGCGACATCCTGATTCTCGATCNCCATCCTTGCGGCATAGCGAATGTTTCGGTCATCGTGCGACAAATGCGGCCACGCCTTTTCCACCGCAGCCTGACCGTCCTCATTTGAGCCGTGGAATTTCTCCAACTGATGACGCAGATCACGCATTCCCTGATTGGCTTTCAAGCTCCTCACCACGCCCTTGACATTCGGTCCGGTGTAATTGATGCGATAGAGCTTTGAGTCCGTATTTCGCCCACCCGTCAGAAAATACATCTGGCCGTCGGGACCAAAACGCATCGCGGTAATGTTCAAAGGCGTCCCGCTCAGAAATTCTTTCTTCGTCCCCTCATAACTTGATCCCTTCTCCTCCAGCTCAACCGTAAAGATTGTTCCAAAAGTCCAATCGCACACGAAGAGCTTGTCACGATACTGAGGCGGGAACAACGAGTGATGCCCAAAGCTGAGCCCGGTCGGGGATCCCGGCCCCACATCGAGAACCGAGCCATTGCTGTCCGCAAAATACTCGCGCCATTTTGCCGTTCCGGTGCGCCAACCGAACTCACCGCCCGAAACCACGTGATTGATTCGCGTCGGACGATACCACGGGCTTCCGACGTCGAATTCCAAATCAGAATCAAAGGTGAACATTTCCCCCTCCCGGTTGATCGCCAAATCGACAGGATTCCGAAACCCCGAAGCAATCATCTCCCAGTCTTCCCCGTCCGGCGAGATCCGGCAGACCCAACCGCCCGGAGGTTTGATGCTCACAGCGTGTCCCATCGCATCGGGCATGGGATGCAGCAGCGAGTCAACTTCCCAAACCGACGGCTGCTTCGAAGAAATCCCTTTCGGAATCCGGCCGTAGTTTCCACTCACCAGATAAAGCGCCTTTCCGTCCTCCGACTTGATCACGGAATGCGCCGAGTGCTCGTAGCCCATTTGCAATTTTTTGATTAACTTGAACTCGTCGAACTGATCGTCTCCATCGGTATCACGACAGCGGTAAAAGCCCGTCATCGTGGTCATGTAAAGACTGTCGAAAGCGTAAAGAAACCCCAGCGCACCACCGACACGACGCTTCCCCCACTTCACCGGCTCGTAGGGAAAACCCTTGAGGCTCTCAACGGCGATCTCTTTTCCTTCGGTCGGAAGAGTCACGCGAAAGATCCCCTTGTCATCCTGATCAGATACAATGAGCCGNCCCCTGGGGTCAAAGGCCATCGCNACCCAGGAACCTTGCGATTTGGGCACTTGGTAAAGAACCTCTGCATCAAATCCCTCCGGCAAGGTGATCCCGGTGTCCGCATCAACGACATATCCCGGTTTCGTGTCTTGAGCCAATGCCACGCCATAACAGGCGAGGATAATNCTGAGAAATCCGAAATGCTTCATTTTTAATTTGAGTCTAGTTCTTCTCCGTCATTCTGCGAGGACTAAGAAAATCTCACCGCAGAAGGGATCCTGTTCGGCGGCCATTGAAGGCTCCGCTTCTGCGATTTTTTAACCTCGGAATACCCAGAGCTTCCCGAAATTTCCCTCTTCAAATCCAACTAAGATTTCCTCTTCAAGATAATCCACTTTGATTTCCAGTCCGGCTTGTGCCGGGTGCTGAATTCGCCCTCTTCCACGAGAAGGTATTCACCTCCATCGATGGTCACGATCTTCATCTTCAAGGCCTGATACTTTTCGAGGTCCATCAAGGTATCACCAGACCAAACCTTGATCGGCTCGTCGGNGTTCCCATCACTTTTGAAGGTCACTTGTTTGATCCGGGCCCGGTTGGCATCCCTCGGTTTCTCGGGATTGAAATCCTCAAGCGTGGCGACGAGAGAAACAGTCTGCCATGACCCAAGAATCTTCTCGTTNGGAATCACCTTGCCATCCCAGCGGAAAAGGTTGTCGTCGGGGTTTTGCGAAGCATCTTCTTTATCCAACTTGGACTGCCAGTCCGAAGAAGTCATCGCAACGACCTTGGCCGACTTTGTCACCAGCTCGTCGCCCATTGGAGGAAGCTTTTGCTCGTCGAGATGAAGACTAAACTTCCCCTGCGGAACCTTGGAACTGGGCTTGGTGCTATATTTGGCNTTGTAGCGGATGAATGTCTTCACCGCGATGGTCACCTCGCCGCTCTTGAAGTCATCGAGAAATTCCTTGGTTATATAGGCGCCCTTGGGACGACCACCAGACCCCCGTCCGCCACCTTGTTTTGCTTCGACCAACTCTTTGCCGTTCACGAAGATCTTGTGGCCACCTCCCGCTCCGACGTGATCCCCGCTATTCTCGCGAAGTCGGTAGCGGTGCCCCTCCTTGAGCGGAGGAATCTTGAAAGTTCCGCTCATCAAGAGAACTTCCTTTTCCCAAAGAGTATTGATCGGCGTCGCGCCGTAACATCCCGGCCCGACACAAGTGGGATTACACTTTGTGATCGGCCCGGTCGGAATCTTGCCATCGTATGTTCCAAAAGGGCTCTTACCCGTTTTCCAGCCGACTTTCTTTGGATCAAAATCAAGGCCGTAAAACTCCTCCATCCCCTTCGGCATGGTCACCTCGCGATACCGGGAGACGAGTTGGTCGAAGGGCACGTGCTCCGCTGCGATGGGATCAAAGCTATGATACGACCACTCGGCATTTCGAAGATCCAGGAACATCTTCCACTCGTATCCCTCGTGACCCGCACGTTGGTAGAGCGATGCCAATTCATCGAGAGGCTCCCCTTTTCCTCCGGGGTATCCGTTTTGCGCTTCGCTCGCCATCAACGGAAGCAAGCGCTTGCGATTCTTCCCGACAAACTCCGGGATCAACTCATCCATGATGATGGGCGTGATCGCCTTCTTCAGCTTGGGCCCAAACTTCGTCGAGTCGGCTGCGAGGTAGAGTTCCTTGAAAGGAAGAATTTCNTCNGGNTNCTTNTCNTTNGCAATTTCATAAAGCACATCGAGCCCGCCCGGCACCTCTGCCAACGAGGCCGCGATGGCATCGAGGTGGTAGTCATAGGTTGGCTTGAGGTTCTGACCGGCGGGGCTGGATTTCTTTCCTTCGAATCCGAGGAANGTNTCTTTGAGCGTCTCCGCTGCGAGNTTCTGCACCNNGGGCGCGGCCTCTTTAATCTTAGCCCGAATCGCGGAACCAAATCCCAGCGTCACCGAGACGCGCTGGTTCTTTCTGACCAACTCGCCCATCGCCGGAAGAATCTTTTGGTAACACCGCTCGTCCGCCGCCACCGGAGTCAACGCGTTCAAAGCGGCATTCTTGAGCCAATCTTCCTCATGCGTCAGATAGGGAAGCAGGTCATCGACCAAGGGAAAGACCTGCTCCACCGTGCCACGGCCCACGAGCTGAATCGCGGCGTCCTTNACCCACCACGATTCTTCGGGGTCCTTCATCGCCTTCACCGCGAGTTCGTAAACCTCAGGTGTCACCGCGCTTCCCTCTGACAAGACCGCACCGAACATCACTCGGCGAACGCGCGCGTCGTGGTGCTTCAAAAACTCCGTCACCAAATGCGGGCGCACTTTGCCGCCACCGGTCTTCTTGCCGATGTAGCCGTAGTTGATCCCCACTGCTTTGTAAGCCGCGATATTGCGGATGGCGAAATCCTGATGATGGATGTACTTCCGGATTTCCTCATCGCTCGGTTCCTCCGNTCCGTGGAATCGACGGAGGAAATGCAAACTGGAATCGTGCGCCAGCTTCTCGCCGGAAAGATCCTGTTTCCTGCCATTGGCATCGGGCACTGCTTCNANNGACAAAAACTCATCATCCTCGGCTGTGCCCCAGGGACGCGAGGGCAACTTGTATTGCTTCGACCATTTGGTCGGCGGCGCTCCGGTGATACGCAGCGTCTTGCGCGGCATGGTATAGGATAGCGGATAAGCCATGCCCCATTGTTCCTTGTCGTAACCGGCTCCGCCGATGATGCCAAACGATCCGTCGTAGCGCCGCGACAAATCATAGTGCCACTGACGGTTATCCATAAACTCGCGATAGTGATTGGGCGCTTTCTCGTAGAGCAATCCCATCGAGGCACTCCGCCAGATCTCGCCAATCCCGCCGCCGGTGTGACCGTGCAACATGAAGGTCGTGTTGTAGAAACTCATCATCGCCGCGGTGTCGCGTGCCCGGGCATAGACCGAGTTCTCACCTTCCGGCGTCAGCGCAGCCGCAGCCGCCATCGCGATGGCCAGCTTCCCGTTCTTGCCATTGTCAACAAAGTTCGAATAGGGGCGATCGTCTCCGTAGGGATTGCTTCCGCGTCCGGCGTAGCGATAGAAATGCCGCAGCGCCCCGTGGAAAGTTTTGTCGGGAACATTCGCGCCACATTCCTTGGCCAGCATCAAAAAAGTGACCACGTGCGTTCCCGCCGCATTGAGGTGACCACTACCATAACCAGTCAAGGCACTCCCCCGCCCGGCCCAGGCATCGTTATGCTGCGACTTCGCCGCGCTATCGACCCAGGCCTGGATGTTAGTGAGGATTTCCGGATCTCCGGTTTTTAAATAACACTCGGCCAAGCCAAGCCCTCCGTAGCCAACATACCAAGGATAGGAATGCGCCTTCGCCGTGCGGGCCCAGTTGCGAACCACTTCGAGGTCTTTCTTCTCCCCGGTCGAGAGGAGAAACAACATCCCGATATCGGCGATCCCTTTGTTGCCGTCGGTCGTCGAGAGATACTCCGCGACCTGCCGGACAATCTTATCCGACTTGGCACAATTCAAGGGCCAGGTCTTGCTGTAGGCTCCCAAGACGGGAATTTTCACCGTCACCGCTTCTGCTTCGCCCTTGATCGTCAATTTGACCACGCCGTCGGTCGCCTCGGCTTTCGCCAAAATCTTTCCCAACTGAATCCGCGGATCGATGTCGGCCAACTTCTCCCCGTTGATCCGCTCGATGATCTGCCCCTTCTCCAACTTCCCGGTCTCTGCGGCGGGCGATCCTTCCTCGACATTCTTCACCCGCATCGTGAAGGCTGGTTGAATGAGTTCGATGCCAATCCCCACCGGACCGAAGCGATCGACCGACTGAAGCGACTTCTTGGGAGAAGGCGCCGTCGAGAAAAGCGGGGTCTCTTTGTAAAATGGCTCCTTAGCCGGGGACAAGCCAACAAGGCCCGTCAACAAAACGAGCTTGGTCAAACGCGAAAATTGAAATGCGGAAATCATGATTCGAAACTACTCGGCCCAAAGCCTCTGGCAGCCAATACAATCGCCACACAAATGACCACCTGATTCGACGAGCTAACCTGCTCTTATTGATGCAGGGGAATTCCTGGACAGAATAGGTTCCCGAAGGATTAATGGTCCCACGTCACGGAAAACAATCCTGCAGGGATTNCGGTCCAAAGNCCCGGATTTCTATTTGGGGAACTACCCCATCANCTGCTTGATCGCTCCGGTCTGGTCGATCTTCTTNCNNGCGGTTTCCAGGTCGAAGTCNCCGTANTGCTNGATGGGGTTACCGTGGGCGTTGAGGAGGGTGGTNTACCAATTACCAATCGTCTTGTGCCCTTCGGTGGCGTGATAGGGCAGGCGGATGTAGCGGCCGGTCATGTCGAGGTTGCAGTTGTCGCCGGCGAGAACAACGAAGGGTGCTTCCGTTCCGTGACTGTGGTGGCCTTCCCCATTCTCCGGGAAATACATCACGACGGTATTATCGAACATGGTGCCCTTGCCCTCGGGAACGGCTTTGAGTTTCTCGACGATCCCCGCGACCTGATCCATGTGGCCGACGCGGATCTTCTCGCGAATCTTATCCGCCGAAACTCCGCTGTATCCTCCGTTGTGACCCAACTCATGAATGGAAATGTGATCCCCTTCATTGCCGGGCATCCCTTTGATCGGAGTCGACAATTCATCAATGGTGTAGGTCACAACATTGGTCAGGCCGGTCACGAGGGAAGAGATGAGAATATCGGTCATGGCCTTTTGCTTCTCGGGCGTACTGGCATTCGGACCGCCATCGGCATGGATGGGATCGATCTCCGGCAGGTGCTTCGCAATGGCATCCGACATTTTCTCCAGCTTCTTATTCCGGGCGCGGATCGATTCGATGGACGCGATGTGATTGCTTAACTTCAGTTTTTCGTATCCCTGCAGCGCTCCGGCCTTGAATGATTCCTCGCCTTGCAAAAACTCGAGCATGGCATTGTCCGAATCAACCGCGCCGGGATTGGTGACGGACTTGAATAATTCGTTGTAAGCGGTCTGCGGATCGGCGTAGCAGTAGTTGCGCTGGTGCGGAGCGGGCGCGGAGTATCCCGAGACGATCCCGGTGCGGAACTGACTGTAGTTTCCGGTGAGGGAAAGTTCAACGTGTCCAAAAGGCGAGGGAAAGAGCTTTGCCAATTCAAAATCGATGGTGGCGCGCTTGATCCCGCTGAGCGAATTCCGTCCGGACTTGTAGGCCCCCATCACGGAGGAATAGGACCAGTGACCGTTCTCGCTCATCTTACAGGAAAGCCCCTGTAGGATTCCCAGATTGGCTTTGTGCGCATCGAGAGACTTCAACCAAGCCGGCAACTCGTGCTTGTCGAGATCGACCTCAAAAGGCTGCCTCTTGTCGTCGAGGGCTTTTTCCTCGGCAGAGAAGGTCGGCAAGGCCAGCTCCTTCGGACGAATGCCATTCGACTTGCGAATGAAGACAAACCTCCGCGGCGTGCCTCCGGTGGTCTCGGCGGCCAGCGCACTCAGGGACGATCCGAGGGAGAGCGCACCCAGACCGAGGCCTGACTTTTTAAGGAAATCTCTTCTGCTATTCATGACTGGTATTTTGGGAAAGTGATTTTCGGTAGAGGAAGGAATCGGATGTGAGCAAGGACACGATGACGGCATCGAAACTGCCCTCACTCTTGAGGTAAGCCTGCTCCGCGTCGATCAAAGTTTTCGAGTCGGAGAGGAATTCGTTGCGTCCCATAAAATATCGGAAGGCATAGCGAATGATAGATTGGCGGACGCGATCCGACTTCACCAAACGCCCGGCGAGATCGATGCCGTCCTTGACCTCACCGTCGAGCGACTTGTCCCCTGTTCCGGAAAGGGCGCCCCTCGCATCGACCGGAAGCGTCTTGTAGGTATCGCGCAAGTCGACATGCGGCTTGGCTTTATCCGGTCCTTTCGTGATGAGGTTGTCGGGATGTTCGAGCGATTCCTCGGTGCGGTAGCGTCCGAAGTCATCGTACATTTCCAAAGCATACCCGAGCGGATTCATTCGCTCGTGACAGCGCCAGCAATAGTCAACCTCGGTGACTTTCGCCAGACGGCTGCGGAGCGTCTTGTGATGATCCTCCGGAATCACCGCTTCCACCGTGATGGGAATATCAGGAATAGTTCCGGCGAGGAGTTTTTCGCGAATCCACTTCCCGCGGATCACGGGATCGGTCTCGGTATTCTGCGAATGCGCGATAAGCCAGGCCGGATGAGTCAGCATACCCTTGCGGCGCGCGACCTTGGCGGGCTGGACTCCGGGATAATTCCAGTGGTCCAATTTAATATTGAAGAACTTGGCTACCTCGGGAGAACGCAGCTGCAATCCCGTGCGGGTGTCGGCATTGTATTTACCATGCGCGGGAAATGAGACGAAGGGCGCGGCAGCGGTCTGACCTTTGTCAAAGCGCAGAGTGAAACTCTCCATGGCAGTTTTGAATTCGCGGATGGAATTACGGCGACCTTTCTGGCCCAGGTTCTTCACGTCCACCCCGCGCATCTTCACCTCCGCCAGGAATTCCTTATGCTTGAGAAGATCCTTTTCCTCGAAGTTCTTCCAGTCTTTGTCTTTGAAGTAATGATAGATCTTTCCAATCCGCTCGGAGGATGCCGTCATCGCTTCGTTGTCGCCAGAGTGGAAGACATAAAACTTCTCGGTTCCCAGCAACTCCTCGAAGACATTCTCATCCTTCGAAATGATGTGATCCACAAGGCGATCGGCCTCTCCGACGAGACGACCTTTGGCGCCATCGTAATTCCCGCCGAAACGTTTGTTGTCTTTGAAGACGGGCAGCAATTTCTGATATCCGAAAAACTCGCGGAAGAATCTCAGCTTACGAATCGGGGTATTGGTGATGCTTGCGGTAAGCTGCAGACGCTGAACCCCTTCATCGATGACGTAGAACTGATCTCTTTTCTTCAGGAGCCGCTCGACCTCGCGTTGGTAATCTTCACGCGTGTTGAGCCGACCCTCTTTTGCCGCTTTCACCAATTCCGCGTCGGGACTGCTGTCGCTGAGGGCATAGGAAATGGCGTAGCTGGCATCGCGGGGCGAAAGCATCTTGCGTCCATGCTCGTCCGCCTCTCCCTGCCCGAACTCGCCCCGATAAACGAATTCGGATCGCAGGATAAGCGTTTGAATCAACTTCTCGATCGCGGGCAGGCGACCAAGGCTTTTCACAAAAGTGCCTGCCAGCAATTCATACTTTTGGGCTTCTTCCGGCGAAGGTGAACGCTCGAAGATCTTCACGAAGAGTTCCTCGACCAAACCCTTTACGACTTCGGCATCCGGAGCACCAGCTGCCTCACGTTCCTCGCGAAACCCTTCCTCCCAATCGGCCATGCACTTTTCGATGATGAGATTGAAGCGGTCTCCCTTCTGCCGGTGCTTTTTGATCGTTTCGGAAATAATGGCCATCTCCGCGGCATCGCGTGGCTTGTAGACGTGCGGCTTGTTCCGGTCGTGGTATTTGTGTTGCTCGATCTGCTGTCGCCACTCCTCCATGTAATTCATCATGAAGGTGACCCGAGCCTGGATCTTGCGTTCGTTGTCGCCGAAATTAAACCACTCCCGCTGGCACTTGTTGATGAGTTCTTCAAGGCTATCTCCTTTCTCCTCCAATCTCCTCATTGAGCGGAAGATCACCACCAACTCCTCCCGTCCGGGGTTTGCCGCGTGGAACGGCGCCTTCTTGGCTCCCTCGGCCAGCACGATCTCCCTGGCCTCGACCGGGACGAACTTGGGAAGGAGAGCTTTGTGTTGATCTCCGTAGAAATCTTTGAGAATCCGCTCGATGTGGGTATTCAAAAACCCTCGCCGTGATTCGAGAATCTTCTCGTGATCCCACTCCTGCTTCATCAAGGCAACCGCCGAGGGAAGGTAACGCTGATCGCGCCTCGTGAGATAGACCATGTAATCCGCCGCTTCTTTGGCGTTGGTGATCATGGTGAGGAGATGCCCGCCATCCAGAGTGGTATTAGCGTAGTAACGCACCCCGGTATTGGTGGGCAGGAGGAAAGGGTTGGTGAGATTCACCCTGCGGTTGTTGTCGCCAATCACCGACTGTCTTTTCCCATCGATGGTCTTATTGGAACTGTGATTGAGGAGCTTGTTAAATTTGGCATCGAAGATGAACTCGCTGATCAACCAACGACGATCCGGAGTGAAGGCCTTCTGATCGGCATACTTTCCCGAGAATAATTTTTCGTGATCGATAAAGTTAGCATATTCCGGCTTGCGCAACTTGTCCTCCAACTTGGAGGCGTTGTGCTTTGCCAACTCGGTGGACAGCCACTTGAGCATCTCAGCACGTTCGACTTCGGAGGGTTGCTTCTTGGCCTTCTTCGTGGGCATCTCCTCGATGAAGAGCTGCTCCTGCATCTTGTTGAGAATATCGAGGCGGGCCTGGGGTTTGAGCGTATTGAGATTGTCAAATTGCAGATCACCTTTCTGCTCCCATTCATCATGGCACGAGAAACAATATTTCGCGACAAGCTCCGGCCCCCTCCCGGCCATCGCCGGAAGGATTCCCAGACCGACCATTACCGCTGTTCTGACAATTTTGTTCACCATCTTACTCTGCCAGGACTTACACGAAAATCCGGGCTTGGTCCTTTAACGCATCACTCGGGGCCACACTTACAGATTCCGGAAAAATCACGGAGCAAGCTGCACGCGCACAAAATCGATTGCTCCGCCGGAAAGGTTGATCTGAACCGTGGCGCGACCGCTGGGATCCGTCGTCACCACGCTGTTGTTCGCTCCACCAATCTCACCCGGATCACTACCGGGATTTGCCTGGGTCAGATTCTCTAGGAGAATTCCCGGAGCAAAATTCAAAGTGGGGTCGGAGCGGAGGATGTAGTCCGTCCCCGGACGTCCGGTGATCGACACTTCCCATTGATTTCCGCCGATAGGATCAAGAGACTGCACCGCCAGTTCCTGCGGAGAAATGTTCTCCTGCAACTCCACCATGGCCCGTCCAAGCGCATCGCCGGTGAGCAGATAAGTTTCCGCGTTGAGGTTGTAATGATGCCCGGCATTTCCGGGAGATTCGGCGGAATCCCGCCAGTAGCCACGAGCCTCGATCGTCTTCACATTCCCGGCAAATTCAGGGTAATTGCCAGTCTCGCCGCTGACAGCGAGCTGACCTTCAGCAACCGTCAATCCATCTCCACTGAGATCCCAACCGCCAAAACCAATGGTAGCCAAAGTAAAGGGAGCATTAGGAATGGTGCTATCGGGATAACGGGTTTCATAATACGCGCGCATCGCTTTGATGAGCCGAACCATGTTGGCTTCATAATTGCTGGCGTGAGGCTTCCCCTGATCCTTGTGGCCCTGCCACCAAACGTATCCGGAAATCTCAAATCCCTGATCGGCATATTCAGGATATTGGTTGGCAAAGTCATCCAGAATATCGACGACATTAAAGATCGAATAAACATCCCATTGCCCACCGACTCCCGGAGCATTGCCCGCACTGGAGAGATGGTCCGTATTGCTGATGTAGGTCACACCATCGTGTTTCACCTGGCAGTTATCCGGATAGTCGACATCTGCGGCCCAGGCTGTCGGCCCCATGTCAGCCTCATCGAGAAAGTAGTCGTCGTATTGCTTTCCGGCATACCACACAAAGGGCGAAGGACCTCCGCCGATCGGCCAGGTGTTGGGCGACTGTCCATATCCGGCGTAGGTGTTGCCATTGTAATCAAAACCCCGACTTCCCGGAGGGAGACAATCCCAACTGATGCTGCGGTTTCCGATTGAGCTCTTGATCAACAAGACCGGCTCATCGTGATACCAGCCCATCACATAGCCGAATCCCAACTCGGGACCAAAACTGGATCCCGCCACATCAGGAGAAAGATTTCCATTTCCGATATCGCTAATGACGCCACGATATTTCACATCGTTGCGAGTGGTCCAATTCCCATCCTCGTCAATCATATCAGGAAACTTGTTCTCCACATTTGTCATGTAGCGCAACGCTCCCTGATCTCCGTTGAGACGCCCAAAACCCACCATGTTCGATTGCCCGGACATGATGTAGACTTTCACCGGCTTGTCCGCGCTGCCGGTGGAACCATCGGGATCCGGCAAGGGATAGGGAATGCCCGGATTGACGTTCGCATCCGTCGGATCGGTAAAGGATGCCGCCACTTCATACCAGTCGTCTGCATTGTCGCCATCACTATCGGGATTCAAAGGACTGGTTCCAAGATTATCGGCATCGACAAAGGTCCCACTATTATTCTCGGCTCCATCAGAAAGCCCGTCTCCGTCGGTATCGGCACGAGTGGGGTCTGTTCCCGTGTCTATTCCACTGCTCCAGGTCCCGTCGTTGGATTCTGCACCGTCCTTCACTCCGTCGCCATCGGTATCATCGTTGGTGGGATCGGTGGGAGGACGCGAACCCGCACCTGCCAGCTCGGGACCGTCATCGAGGCCATCACCATCAGTGTCCGGGATGGTCGGATCGGTGCCCAGTTGGTATTCCTCCCAGTTGGTCAGGCCGTCACCAGCACCACCATTTTCGAGATCATCTTCGCGATTCAATCCCGTGATGCTTCCCGAATGTTCCTGCTCGTAATCATCGGGAAAGCCGTCGCCATCAGAATCGATGACAATGAAATCAAAGACGGTACTCTCCAAGGGAGTTCCCGTCGGAGCGCCATCGAGATAGGAATCGACGCGCCAGTAGTAATTTCCTCCGCCGGGAACGTTGACAGTGTGAGAAGTCGTATTGAGCCCAGCGCTTACCACCTTGATCATGGAGCCGGGGTCAGTGCCAAACCACAGGTCCACCCATACGTCAGTCCCGGTGTCTGGATCGAGATTGGTCCAACTCAGCTCAATATCTCCAGCCTCCATGAGTGCTCCACTTTCGGGAGACGGTGAAAGCGGATGTTCGAGATCGATATGGAACACCCTATCTCCACTGACGTTGTTCATGGTTGAGTCACCCAAACCCCGGCCTCCGGTTCCAGACATGTAACGGGTCCCATCAGGATACTCATTGGAAGTCCGGTAGATATAAGGAATCCCGCTTTGCCAAGACGATGTTGACGAAAGCATTCCCACATCAATGCCATACACTGTATTGGGATCGAGCCGGACCGGCACATCAAAACTCCAGGTCATGAACTCGCCGCCTTGCCACTCAAAATCCTGCGTCGCGGTCTCCGAGTAAATCTCGGTAAATGTTTCTCCAGAAATTGTGCCCACCCGAATGGCGTAAGTCTTGGTCGGCATTGCTTGTTGTGAAGTCGTCACCTGATAGGTGATCGATTTCAGCAACACTCCGATATCACCGGTCGTGAATGTTTGCCCTTTGGGGCGACCCGAAGTCGCGGCATCAGCCCACCATTTATCTGTTCCAGTTGGTTCGCTGAGATTGGCGATATCAGCCCCGGACACATTAGGAGCAGTGGGACTTGCGGACATTGTTGCAGCTTGAGCAACGCAAACGGACAGGGAAAAAACGAAGAAGGAGAACAATCGGGGTTTCATATCAAGGTGGTGGATGGGTGACAAAAAATGTCGGGACATGCTAAGCTCGCACCCGAATCTCGAAAGGGATTTCCCGATCGAATACTTGCTTCCTTTTAAGCAGGAAACCACATTCCACACCTAGAAATCCTAATGGTCCGGCAAGTCACCGAAGATATCCACTAAGGATTTTCAGCCACCACAAAGAACTGATGCTCGTCCAGCGGCAGAAACTGGGTATTGAAGTTGACGATGAAGACGGTGGTAGATTCTCCCACCGCAGCGGGGACGTCGTCATTCAATTCGGTCCAGCTCGTGAGGGGCAGGGACAAATCGTTAGTGGAAAAGACGGAATATGAGCGCCCTTCTTTCGAAGTGAAGGCGAGATCGACCAGGATATTATCCCCCGTGTCGGTATGCGCCACATCAACGATCTGCAAGGGGGTGGTAGGGCCTTGGGTAAGACTCTCGATGCTGGCTCCTTCACCCTCATTCCAAATTAAGGCCACCTCTTCCGCGGTAAGAGCGCGATCCCAGAGTGCGACGTCGTCGATGTTCCCGTCCCATCCCCGGTTGCCCGCCTGGGCATTGCCACCGATTTGCATTTGAAATCCGCTACCATTCCCCAAGGCCCAGTTCGCCGCAGTTCCCGCTACGACTCCGTCGATGTAGATCGTGATCTCTCCGCCGTCTTCAGGAGATGGGTGAGTGACCAACACATGATGCCATGATCCGTCTTGCTGATCGATATTGGCAGCCACGTTAGCGGGGCCGCTAATGCTCCACTTGAAGTTGGTTCCCGAGCTCCCATGCCGGGCAATGCGCCAGTTTCCACCCTCAGCTTGGCTGATCAGCGTATTCCAGCCAGTGTAGAGGGACTCGGTGGTATACCAGGCTGAAATACTCATGCCTCCGGCCTCGAAAGCAAACTCCGCCGGATCACCTACATTGATGACGGCCTGGTTATCAGTGCTGTTCTCCAAATCAACAGCCGAACCGAATTTCCCTGGCACAAAAGTGGCATCTCCCGTTCCCGACTTCACAAGAACGCCATCGTTGGATACATCTAATCCAGCGGCATAATCTCCGTCAAAGGCCCAATACTCAACGAGGCCGTCGACAAGCTCGGCTTGAGAGAACGGAGCGCTGAGACAGGAAATGCCAGCGACTAAAAAAAAGGTTAAAAGGTTATTTTTTTTCATGCTTAAAGAGGATTGTTCTTATGAGGATTCACTATGGACGGCTCGACACTCCTGAGCGAGCAAATTCGCTCGTGTTCCCACCCCAGAGAGATGAAAGAAATCGAGGCCATGAGAGCCAGTTTGCAAGAATCGTAATTATTCATCGGAAAATCTCGTGGAGGAGACTGTCGGTGCACTTGATATCTGTGAATTTTTTTCAAGATCGACAACCTGACTTCTTTTGATCATGTCTTCAAAAGTCATGGCCACACCTCACTTCCCATCGATCACCGAACAGGTCGCGAACTATCTCCGGGACGAACTTCATCAGGGGATTTGGGGCGAAACCATGCCCGGGAGATCCAAGCTCATCGAGTTGCTTGGCGTCAGCGGCAAAACGGTAGAGCTTGCCCTTCAGCAGCTCGAAAAAGAAGGCCTCATTGCCGGTCAGGGAGCGGGACGCAAACGCCTCATCATTCAAGCCGCCCCGCGAAAGCCCTCATCCAAGCTCTCCGTCGCCCTCCTCGTGCCCAATCGGTTCGACCGCGGTGACAACTTCATTGTCGACATTAGACATCAACTCGAAGAAGCAGGCCACGTCCCCTTTTTCCCGGAAAAGACTCTCATCGATCTCGACATGGATGTCAGTCAGCTCGAAAAATTTGTTCAGAAAGTCCGCGCCGACATTTGGATTATTGCTGCCGGCTCCCGGGAAGTTCTGGAATGGTTTTCAGAACAATCCTCCCCCGCATTCGCTCTCTTCGGCCGGCGTGGCGGACTCCCCATCGCCTCCACCGGCCCAAACAAAACTCCCGCCATGTCCGAGGCCACACGGCATCTCCTGAAACTGGGCCATCGCCGCATCACTCTCCTCTGCCGGGAACAACGACGCCTCCCCCAACCCGGGAAACTGGAACAAACATTTTTGGATACCCTCGAAGAGGCTGGCATTCAAACCAGCAAATTCCATCTCCCTGACTGGGAGGAAAGTAAGGAAGGATTTGGCACTGTTCTTGATTCCCTTTTCGGCCCCACTCCTCCCACCGCGCTCATTGTCGACGAACCTTTCCTCTTCAATGCAGCCTATTACTCTCTCGCCAACCGAGGTCTGCGGGTCCCAAACGACGTCTCCCTCGTCTGCACTGACTACGATCCTGCCTTCGCCTGGTGCCAGCCCTCGGTAGCACACATCGAATGGGAGAGCCGCCCGGTTGTTCGCCGGGCCGTGCAATGGGTCAACAACATCAGCCGCGGAAAAGAGGACCTCCGCCAAACTCTCACCAAAGCCGAATTCATCGACGGCGACACGGTGGGAAAATTAAAGCAATAGTCATCGCCCACGATCCATGGAATAAGGTAGGACAGATCCCTTCGTCGAAAATGGCGCGCGACCCATCGTGAGGCCCTTCTTCCCTCTCTCGGAAAAACCCGCCTCGCTCGATGCAAGGCGGGGTTAAGGGCGCGCCGTCGCTGCTCTATCGCCCAAACCGCTTCTTTTCCCGGGACTGCATGAGATAGCTGTCCAGGATTCGGTCTTCCCGCTGCTCCAGCACTCGCAACACCTTCCGGAAGGTATTTCGGGACGCCCACGCTTCAGAAGCAAATTGGAAAACCGGTTGATCATCTCTGATCGCTCCCTCCAGTTCACTGGCAGCGCTGCTGGCAAGAAACTGACGATACTTGGACAAGAATTCATACCCTCTCGCGGTGTAGTAGCGCCAACAAGCTTCATACTCGCCCTTCCCATAAATTGGCGATGCCTTGGCCAGAGTTTCCTGCACAAACTCAATGGCATCCACGGTGCTGATGTCTCCCTCGGGAAGCTCCATCGGATCGGGGATCACCGTATCAATCGCATTAATCAATCCATTAAAGCCTTCGATATCAGTATCCGTGATGGTGGCATTGCTGATCCGACGATCAACGCCCGAACGAGTAAGGTAAATGGGCGCTCCATGGATAGTCCGCAGCTTGCTAAACGGTCGACAATTCTCGCTGACATGCTTTCCAGTAATGACGTGACGGGCCAAAATTCCATAGAGGGCTTCTCTTGCATCCCCTCCGGAGTCCCGAACCAAGGAAGCATAAGGCTCTTTCGTCCAAGCTTCGTTTACCGGAGCAAAGATGGTGTATTCCGTCGATGAGGCCACCGCTAGGCTGAGACCAGTGGCATCGAGAAGTGAAACCAAGGTCGTAAAGCGCTCGTCCTCCCTGAGCAGATCCAAAAGCCCGGATTCAACCGGAGGGATCACAGAATCAATGACATGAATAATTCCGTTGGCACACGGGAGATCAGCCTCAATTACCTTGGCTCCATCAACCGTAGCCCCATCACCGTTCACCTTGAAATTAATTTGCTGCCCGAAAGCGGAAACCGGAGTGACATCGGAAACTCCAAGGCTAAAGTATCCCGGAATTTTCCCGGCCGCCCGTACTCCTTCCACGATATGATGCTTGATGATGTCTTCCAGGCGTTCGTTGTTCTCGGGAAGGAACAGGGAATCAACAAATTCCTTCGGCAGCTTCCCAAAGGCCTCATCGGTCGGCGCAAAGGTCGTATAAAGCCCATGCATGTTCTGGAAAAGCTTTCCCTGGCGACTCGCCGTAATTGCTTTGGTGAAAATCTTGAACCGCCCATCTTTCTGAAGGCGCTGGAAAAGATCATCAGTATTCGGTGTCAGGACACGGTCAACCAGATAGATCATTCCATTCGAACAAGGAATAGATTCTCCGATAAACTTCCCGTCGCCAATGATCCCCTTCTGATAGTTGATTGAGAGAAACTGCCCCGTCGCCATCTGCAAGGCCGCGTATTTTTCCAATCCAAATGGAGGAACCGATCGATTCAAGACATGGAAGCCAAAAACCTCCTCGAGCCGGTCATCATTGCGCGGCGCAAGGAGGGTCTTGAGGGAGTCTTTTGGAAGTTTGGCGAAAGCAGCATCAGTAGGCGCAAAAATCGTGCGCCGGATATTTGTGCGTTCCGACAACTGCGACCCAACTTCGGTCTTTTCAAGAAGCTGGAGAAAATTGGACAGATCCGGCCGCTCACGGACAATCCGACCAATCGTTTTAGCTTCCGCAGGATCAGCGGCACGAAGATCACCCGAGAGAACAATCAAGGGGGCGAGAACAATAGGTAGTCTTTTGAGTGTGTTTTTCATCTCAATAGGGCTTTCGCCTGAAATTGAAATCCAGATTCAAAAAAGATCTCTTAAAGGAAAGCCGGCTCATCAATCGAAGGATCGGCCCCGACATCGTCTTCTTCCAAGAACTTCAATGGATTCAGGCACTCCACCTGAATCCATTTTTCATTCCACAGACAAATTTCCACTCGAAAAGTTTTTTCTATTTGCCCAAATCCCTGCCCCGCCCGATGGATATCGGCAGCAGCAGCCTCCTCGGGCATCACTTTTCCTACCATCATGCGCATTCTGACCACTCTCCTCGCCCTTTCGGGCTCCCTTCATGCTGCTGAAATTTTGTTCGATGCCTTCGAATCGGATGGCTTCGGCGAATGGAAAGTCGAGGGCGCCGCTTTTGGCAAATCCCCCACCTCGTCCAGCCCGACCGGCATGAATGGCATCGTCAAAAAATATGCCAGCCTCTACTACGTCAGCTCGGCTCACCAAGGCGACGCCTCAACCGGCTCACTGACCTCCCCCGAATTCAAAATTCAGCTCCCCAACATCGCTTTCCTCGTTTCAGGAGGCGAGCACCCCGGCAAAACAGCCGTCCAGCTCTTCGTCGACGGCAAAATCACCCACGAAGCCACCGGCCAAAACGACCTCACGATGCGCCCCACGATTTGGGACGTCTCTGGACTCAAAGGGAAAACGGCTCAACTCCGCATCATCGATACCGAACGCGGAGCCTGGGGTGTCATCAATGCCGATCACATCCTCTTCACCGATCTCGCCAAGCCTAAATTTCCCCGGACCTCCGGTGGCGGCAATGCCGATAAAGATGGGCTCATTTCCTCCGATGCCATTCCCGGTCTCTCCGTTCCCGACGGCACCGAAGTTAAAATCTTCGCCGACAACGCCTCGTCCGACGTCCACTCGCCCACCGCTCTCTCAGTCGATGAACAAGGCCGCGTCTTTGTCGCCGAAACCCACCGCTTCGGGACGAGTGTCGAGGATAACCGCAGACATCTCTATTGGCTCATGGACGATATTGCCGCGCAGACCACCGATGACCGGATTGCAATGCACAAGAAGTGGGACCATAAAAAGCCTGTCGCCGATCTCACCAAATTCTCCGAAAAAGTGCGCGTCCTTGTTGACACCGACGGAGACGGTGTGGCCGATGAATCCAAAGTCTTCGCCGAGGGCTTCAATGAAATCTTGGACGGAACCGCCGCTGGCATCATGGCCTTTGAAGGCACCATCTACTTCGCCTGCATTCCCAAAATCTGGACACTCACCGACAAAGACGGCGACCTCATCTCGGACGAGCGCGAGGTCATCCAGGATGGCATGGGAGTGCGCGTTTCCCTCTCCGGCCACGATCTCAACGGCTTCGCTCTCGGACCCGACGGCCGCATTTATGCCACCATCGGCGACCGTGGCTTCAACTTTACCACCCGGGAAGGCCGCGAATACAAATACCCCAACCAAGGTGCCATCTTCCGCTTCGACCCCGACGGCTCCAACTTTGAAGTGGTCCACTTCGGCCTCCGCAACCCCAAGGAAATTGCCTTCGACCAATACGGCACCGCCATCACCGTCGATAACAATTCCGACCAAGGCGATCGCGCGCGTGTCGTCTTTATGATGGACGGAGCTGACTCCGGATGGCGCATGGGCCACCAGGTCCTCCATTCCTTCCACAAAACCGCCGGCGTCCCGGACCATCCCATCAACCAATGGATGCAGGAGAAAATGTGGGAACCCCACTTCCCCGACCAACCCGCACACATCGTTCCGCCTATCGCCAATCTCACCTCCGGCCCTTCCGGTCTGGCCTATTACCCCGGCACCGGATACCAACTCAAAAGCCGCGACCAGTTTCTCATCTGCGACTATCGCGGCGGAGCAGCCTCCTCCGGCATCTGGCACTTCGGCATCAGACGAAAAGGCGCCGGATTCGCTCTCGATCAATTTGGCAAATTCAGCTGGGGCACCGCCGTCACCGACGTGGAATGGGGCTATGATGGGAAGCTCTATGTGAGTGATTTCATCTCTGGATGGGAATCACACAAGGCCGGACGGATCTACACCATGGAGCAATCCAACACCGGCGATGAAGTCGCAAAAATCATCGCCTCCGGAATCTCCGAAAAGAGCTCCGACGATCTCGCAAAACTCCTCACCCACCCGGACTTCCGCCTTCGCCTCCGCGCTCAATACCATCTGGCAGACCGGGAGGACGCCCTGCCCATCTTTATTTCCGCCGCCAACCAACGGCTCAATCCCACCGAACGACTTCACGGCATCTGGGGACTGGGAATACTCGCTCGTAAGGAGAAGAGCGAACCGGCAAGCAACTTCCTCATCCGGGCTCTCAAAAATGCCGACCACATCGTCCGCGGACAAGCCGCCCA
Organism: Verrucomicrobiaceae bacterium TMED86; assembly: GCA_002172625.1. Classification (GTDB taxonomy): domain Bacteria; phylum Verrucomicrobiota; class Verrucomicrobiia; order Verrucomicrobiales; family Akkermansiaceae; genus SW10. The sequence continues at coordinate 23,147 of NHEN01000132.1, forward strand.
GGCTCTTGGAGAATCCACGCTCACCGACGGCTCGCCGCTCCTCCCTCTCCTCCAAGATCCCAGCCTCCGGGTCCGCGCCCTCGCCGCTATCGCCCTTGGTCGCAAGCCAGCCCCCGACGGCACCAGCCACCTCGTCGCCCTCCTCGAGGAAAATAACGACCGCGACCCCTACCTCCGCCACGCCGGAATCATGGGCCTGACCGGAAACGCCACGCCCAAAGAAATCATCTCTCTCGCCTCCCATACCTCGGCCGCCGTGCGCCGCGCCGCAGTCATCGCCCTCCGCCGTTTACGGAATCCCGAAATCGTGCGCTTTATTGCCGACCCCGACCTCCACGTCTCCAGCGAAGCCATCCGCGCCATCAACGACACCGGACTCTTCAGCGTGCGGGCTGCTCTTGCCGCGCTCCTCGATGACTACAACGCCGATTCCAAGAATCCCGGCCGCCCCCTGGGCCGCATGATGATTCGCCGACTCCTTCACAGCGCCTATCGCCTCGGCCACGAGAAGAACCTCCTCCGCCTCATCAAATTCGCCTCTCATCAGAAGAACGACCAAGCCGAACGCCTCGAAGCGATGCGACTCATCTCAGTGTGGACCGAGCCCCACGTCGTTGACCAGTCCATCGGAAAACATTCGCCGGTCTCTCCCCGCAAGCCCGACGAGTTCAAAGACGCCCTCGCCAAAAACCTGCACCTCCTCCTGCAGTCCGACACCCCTGTTCTCGCCAAAACCCTCGGCTTGGCACTCAAATACGAACTCTCACACAACAAACTCGATTCCGGCACCCTCACTCGGCTCATCCGAGATGAAAAAGTCGATGGCGAGACCCGCGCCGGAGCACTCAAGCTACTCGCCAAATCACCCAGCGCCGAACTCGCCAAGATTCTTACCGAAGCGGCCCAATCCTCCAACGACCAACTCGCCACCTCCGCCCTGGAGCTGGCCGCCACCCGTGATCCCGCCGCCAATGTCGCCGCCCTCCGCGGAGCATTACTCTCCAAGAGCACGACCCGACGCCAGACCGCCTGGAATATCGCCTCAGCTCTCCCCGCGGAGCACGCCATTCCCCTCTTGCGCGATGGCATGACCCAGCTCGCCGCCGGAAAGGGCGACCCCGCCTCTACCTTCGAACTCCTGGAAGCCGTCCGCTCCCGACCCGAGCCGGTTATGAAAACCGCCCTCACCGACTACCAAAAGTCCCTCGCCGGAAAAGATCCGCTCGCCCAATGGGCTCCAGCCCTTGCCGGAGGGAATGCCACGAACGGCTTCAAGATTTTCCAGTCCCACGGAGCCGCCCAGTGCATGCGCTGCCACCGTCACGAGTCCGGCCACACCGAAGGCGGCGAAGCAGGCCCCAACCTGATGGGCGTGGCCCTCCGCCAGAATGCCAAAGGACTTCTCGAATCCATCATTCTCCCCAACTCCAAAATCACCCCTGGTTTCGGCGTCGCCACCCTCAGCCTCAACGATGGTTCTACCAAAGCAGGCCTCGTTTTGGCGGAAACAAAAAGCCACTTTGATCTCAAGGAAGGAGAAACAAGCTGGCGCATTCAGAAATCCGATCTTAAAGTAAGGCCCAATCAAACCTCTGCCATGCCACCCATGGGGGCCATTCTCAAACCACAAGAAGTTCGAGATCTTGTCGCGTGGCTCTTGACTCTGACCAAGGAATCCGGTGAAAAGGCCCCCGCATATGAGGTTCAAAATCTGACCCTTGCCAAAAACACTAAAACCGAAGAGCTCAAAACGGACGATCCCAAGCCCGTCACGACTCCCAAAGACAAATCTCAAAACCAAACACCCACTGAAAAAACCGTGAGCGAAGAAAACACCATCGACCCCGCAGTAATGGAACTCGGCAAAACCCAGTATAACCTCTGTATCGCCTGCCACGGCCCCGAAGGCGCGGGAGTGGCCAACCTCGGACCTCCACTTGCCAATTCAGAGTGGGTCACCGGGCCTCCCGAAAACCTGATTGGAATTCAACTCCGTGGACTCTCCGGCCCAATCACCGTAGCCGGACAAGAATACAATTTCCCCGCTCCAATGCCTGCCATGGGAGCAGGTCAGTCCGACGAGAACATCGCTTCCGTCATTACCTTCATCCGAAATTCCTGGGGTAACTCCGCGGCTACCGTCACACCAGAAATGGTGGCCGCGCAGAGAGGGGAATTTGGCAAACCAGCTCTGACCCAAGGCGACTTGATTCAACCTGTAATCAAAGAAGCAGCAGCGCCATCCGGCCCTCTCGCCGCAGTTCCTTCCGGCGGAATTGGCCTTCCTGTTTCAGCAATCCTAGTCACCGTCGGAGTGCTTGCCATCACCGGCCTGGCTACTCTTCGTATGAAGATTGCCAACGGCTAACCCAACGGACAAATATCTCAATTCCCTCAACACGTTTCGGAATTCCGAAGCGTGTTTTTTTATGCCGCTTGAAAGTTAAGAGACTGAAGAGATTCCCTCCTGAAAAAACTTCTTAAAAAGTTTCTTTCCACGATCCAAAATCGCCTTTTATATCAGGCGCATGGACTCAGTCACCATCACATTTACGGGACACAACGCTGAAGAAATCGCCCAACGATTTAACAACCTCCTCGTTGATGGAGGCCTTGAGGATACCCTCATCGATCTTCTTTCCGACGAAGATGTCCGCGTGGAAGGAATCGGCGAAGGCGATGACGAAGGACTCGACGTCACCATGGTGTGCGTCGAAGGGCCATAGCTCTCGTCCCATCCCCCTTATCTACAAACGCGCCTCGGGAAACCTAGCGCGTTTTTTAG
>NHEN01000133.1 GCA_002172625.1 Verrucomicrobiaceae bacterium TMED86
CTCATTGTCGATTGAGGCCAAAATACGGGCCTGATAAGGCAGAGTCATGGGCTTCGCGGAGAGCGAGGCTACCTTGTCGGTGAGCGGCGCGCGATCGGAATCACTTAGTGAGAGAGCCGCGTAGAGGGCAGAGGCGATAAGGTCTTCGTTTCCGGTCCCGATGGTAGCGAGAATGTCCCGTGCCTGAAGCGCGCCCAGTCCTTCGAGGGTCCAAAGGAGGTGAATGGTGGCGAGGTTCATTTTCTTGGAAACGGCTTTGCCCAGGGCTGAGCGAACTGGCGCTGGATCGGCTTGCCGTCCGATCAGTTGTTGCTGGGCGAGGTCGCGGAGAGCTCCGGTTGGGCTGGCGAGTTGGGCGATAAGAGTATCGGTGTCAGCTTTTTCGAGATTGGGCACTTTGGCGAGAGGCTTACTCTTGGCACGAATGCGGTAGATGCGCCCGTGTCCGAGTCCTGGGCCTTCAAGCTTCCGGCTGAGGGTCTGCTCCCGGAGGTAGGATGTCATGTAAGTTTTGTGTTGAATGATGCCGTGATAAAGATCGACGAGGTAGAGGCTGCCGTCGGGTGCGTTGTGGATATTGACGGGGCGGAAGCGTTCGTCGGTGGAAGTGAGGAATTCCTTCTCGCCGAGCGGGTGGGATCCTTTGATGTGGCCATCGGAGTAGTCGACTTTGACGGCCTTGACCATCTGGACACCTGATTCACAGACGAAAGACCAGCCGTTAAATTTTTCAGGGAAGTTGGAACCGCGATAGATCACGGGACCACAAGCAGCGGTGCAGTTGGTCAGTTTAAAGGTCTTTGGGTCGATGGTATTGCTCTTGTAGCCATTGAGGCTGGATATGTAGGCTCGATTGAGCCCTGGTGTGACCCGACTGGGGTAAACGGCATTGCTGCCAACTCGCTCAGTGATCCCGGTCTTCATTTTGACGCTCTTGTTTCCCTCGAGGAGATTCGGCAGAACTCGGTCTCCGATAAGCATGGTGCTGTTGGAGTTGAAAAAGAGGCGCCCAAGGTTGTCCTGGCTGATTCCCCACTGACCCCGGAAGGAAGTAGCTTCTTTGACGAGCTGGCCCTGTTGAAATTTGTATCGGTAGGCCGACTTAGCGTTATACATCCAATTGTCGATGGCGGGCATCATCCCGTTAGACTTGTGCTCCACGTTGCCACCCTGGGCATACTTGGGATCAAGTATCTTGGGTTCGCCTTTGGGTTTATCGTTATCGTTTTCGACGAAGTATAGATTTTGTTGGTCACCGAAGAGGATGCCGCCGGGAACGATCGCGATGGACCGAGGGAGGAGAAGGTCCTCGAGGAAGACGGTGCGCTTGTCGACGGATCCATTTCCGGTCGTGTCTTCGAGGATAACGATGCGGCCTTGTGGCTTGTCTTCAGTGGTTCCGTCAATGTCGGCCATGTAGCCGCGCATTTCGCAAACCCACATGCGCCCGCGGCCGTCGAAGGCAAGAGCGACCGGCTTGTCCACGAGAGGTTCGGCAACAACCGCTTCGATCACGAAGTCTTCATGGATGGTAAAGGCCTCAAGGGCGTCGTTGACATCCAGGACTGGAGCAGCGGGGATGAGTTTGTCGGGGACGATCTTGGCCATGTTTTCATGACCTTTGCGGTTGCCTTTTTGAGCGTTGGCCCCGGAAAGAGCGAGTAGTCCCACGAGAGTGCCAATGGCGTAGTGCTTCATAGGAAAGGTAATACGCCAACCCCTCTGTCGAGCTAACGCTTTTTTTTAATTTCTGGGGTGGGATTCAGGGAAGAGAGACCTCGATGCGGTAGAACCGCCGGGAGCTCAGTCCGGGAAGTCCCCCGGTTGTGGTGCCATCGTCGCTCCAGGAATGGCTGTCATCCTCGGCAACGACGGATATTGGGTTGGAGGCGTAGAACCAATCGGAGAGGTTGTCTGAATATTCAACGCGATACTGACGGCCTGGAATGACGCGGAAGTTGAGATCAACGGTATTGTCGGGATTCGCGGTGAGATCGGGAGTCAGGAAAGGCGATACGTCTGGATCAATTGGATTTGATCCAATGAGATATTCCATGAGATTGGTTGCTCCATCGTGGTCGAAATCACCGAGTGCTCCGTGGATCCCGGTCGGGTTATTCTGGTCGAGAGAATAGAGGAGCTCCCAGGAATCGGGGAGTTGGTCGCCATCGGAATCGGGTAAGGCGGCGACGGCGGATTTGACAAGGCGGGTATCAGTGAGGGTTGTGTCGCCGCGTAGGTGGATGGCGCGGACTTCGTGAAGGAATTCCGGGTCGCCATTGTAGCTATTGGGAAGAGCGACCGCGAGGGCGTCGTCAGTGGGAGTTTCGCCGCGGAGAATAGAAAGAGCATTTGCGGCCAAAGGAACACCATCGATCGTGATGGTGAATTCTTCGAGCAGTTGAGTGTCCGTGATTTCAAAGCCGAGCGATTTGTCGAAGAGAACTTTCATGACGTAGTTTTCATCGACGACTTCACCATCGTTCATGGGGAAGGCGATTCGGTAGTTAGCGGGGAAGCCGGTATTCACGGTATGAGTAACGGTGGTATAGTGTCCCGCTTCGTCGGTGAGGTTTTGATTGTCGGAAGACGAAGCTTCTTTGAAGCGAACCCTGATGGTGGCAGATCCGGAGGATGGAATATTCTGGTAGTCGAAGCGCCACTCCTTGGTGAAGCCCGTGCTTCCGAGTTGGCTGGGAACTGCGAGCTCGCTGGCCTTGGCCCAGTTGTTTGTTCCGTTTCCATTGCCGGCGGAGTCGTTGCCTGAATCACTATCGAGAATCTGATAACAAACCTCCGTTACAGATGAATCGCTTAGCGCGACCGCGCCGTAGCTACTCCCGCCGATTGTATCGTCCTCTTTGGGGAAAAGGCAGATGCCGTCGGCACGAGCGAGATCGTAATAGAAGGTCTGGGTTTGGGTTCGAAAGATCGAGGCGCGACCACTTCGGTTCAGGAAGGCCTTGCTACGAAGGACGTGAAATCCTTCAGCAAGTCCGGTCGCTTTTTCACCGTGGTCGTTGTGTGGGTAGTAGGTGACGGTTGTGGGATCGAATCCGGTGATTTCGAATTGGGTCTCCATGCGTTTTTTGAGATCAATGTCCCGTTGAGAGAAGGGGAAGCGGTCAGGAGCACCGTCTTTGTGAACGCCGATCTTGTATCGCAGCATGGTACCGGCAGGAAACGAAGGGAGGTTCGCGGCCCACCATGTTGGAGTTCCTTCGCCGTCAGCATTTCCATCGTAGCTTCGGAACATGGCGGCGACTTGAGTTGTGCCTGCACCGACGCCAAGTGATCCTTCAGGGTAAGTCGTGCCATCAGTGGTGTAGTAGACCCAGGCGGCGTCGGGGTCGCCCGTGTAGCCGATCTTGACGAGGAGATCGACGAAGTTGTTGGGAGTAACAACGAGTTGTGGGGTGCCGTTGTCATCATTGGCCTCAGGATTGTGGTAAGTCCACCGCACAGCGCCGGTGTCGGACTTGATCGCGGTGCCATTGTTGCGGGAAAGAGTCGCGGTGGCATTTCCCATGACTACCTCCCAGGATTCGGACCCGGCCGAGCCGGTTGAGTTTCTCGCGACGTCGGCAGCTGCGAATTTCTCATTAGTGCGTCGCACGAACTTCGTTTGTTCATACCCAGTAAAGAGATCCAGGCCTTGATCAAAAAAGCGATCCGCCGGCGGCGGATTATCGCGACCATTGTTGTTTAAATCGATGCCGCCATCGAGCTTCATGAGCATGTTAACGGCGGAGCCATCGGCTCGCCCGAGAATGCGTAAATTGTTCACGTCTGTGATGCGCGGAATCATTTTTGTATAACTGCCGTCGCCATCGCGTCCGTCCTGACGGACATGAGTCATCATGGGCGCGCGATTGCCTCCTTGATAAAATTCAATGGAGCGGGCGCCCTCGTCATCTTCACCCTCAAACACTGACGGGATGCGTGGATTGTCCCAACTAAAGGCGAAGTAGCCACCACTTGGGACGATGAGAAAATTCCCTTCACCGTTACGAAGTCGACCGTCGTTGCCGATTCTTACGGTAAAGCTGCCCCCGTATTCGGAGTAGTTGCGGAGATGGGCGTCAGCTGGAAAAGTGGTAACGGCGTCGTCGCCTAATTGTCCATCAATGTAATTGCGTGCCATCATGACGAGGAGAACAGTGCCGTCGGAATCCGTCATGGAGCTATTTTCTCGTTTGTCTCGCATTTCCCAGGCGGCGAAGTTCTGTTCATTCCATATGGGAATTTGTTCGCCGCGAATAAAGTCGCGGCGCACCTTGAGAGGTCCGGTGACCCACTTCTGACCGAACTGGCCGAGGAAGGGCGTGTAGGAGGGCTTGGGGAAATAATCAGGTCCACCCTGAATGTTGTATCCATCGGTGTATACGATAGGGAGCCCTTCGCGAGTGAGCATGTATTGGAAGGCGGCCGGACGATCGTCGCCGTTCATAAAGTTATTGTCGTGACTCAGGGGATAGGCCACGACTTCGACAGGGGAACGACCATTGTGTCCGTAGGCCCTTTGATCATAACCGGAGAGGCTGTTCCCAATGCCGGAAAACCCTCCGATGGCGTTGAGAAAGTCATCGTTGGCAATACGCATGCCTGCTTCAAGATATGCGCCGTCGGCAGGTGGTGCTCCAAGGTGCTCGCCAAAGAGGAGCGCGTCGTCGCGGTTGAGGGCGTTTTCGTAAACGGTATTGCGGTGGTTTCCCCAGTCGGTGTGACCGCGGGTGAGATTGAATTGCTCTTGGATCTGTCCGTTGTATCCGGCGCTGGAGTTGTCTTTGTTGGCTCCGCTTTGCTGGCCGAAGAAATATGAGGGAACATGCTTCACGGCGTCGAGTCGGAAGCCATCGGGTTTGGCGAGATCGGTGAACCATCGTACTTGCCTGAAAAGCATTTGGTTGACGTCTTCATTAAGGGGGTCGCCCATATTGAAGATGCCATCACCAAACCCCCAAGTGGTATTTCGGTGATCGGGGTTGCTGGGGTCAATGCCGGTGTCGGCGTAGGGTTCGGATGTTTCTCCGGCATTGTGTTGCCCATTGGAATTCGTATCGTCCCAATCGAACTTCCCGTTGCCCGCACCGGTGTTGTTTATTCCATATCCGGTGTCGTTAAAGGGCTCTTTGTCGGCAAAGGTGTAAACCGTATCCCCGACGAAATTCGTCCCTAGTGGAAGGTCGTTGTCGAGGTAGAGGTGTGTCTGCCCTGGATGACGAATGCCGCTCCACTTGGGGTAGTCTTGGCCCTCGGTCGTGCCATTTGGGTTGAAGCTGGTGTTGGGGTCTTCTTGCGCGATGTCCCAGCCAAAAGGATTGCGATTGAGAACCTGCCATTCGTCTTGATAGTTGATTGAATCGGAGGCCTTGCGCCATTGATTGCCGTCGCGGACGAGGTGGAAATCTTCGGGCACAAATCCAGGTAGATCGGGGAAGAGCTCGCCGACGCCGGTGTTGTTGCCGAGCGGTCCGCCGCAATGTGCCATGACATTGTCGAAGTAGACTTTGAGCCCAAATCGGTGAGCGATAAGCATGAGGCTCAGGAGTTCTTCCTTAGTCCCATATTTCGTGGGGATGGTGCCCATCTGGTCCTTGTCGCCGAGATCGAAGCGATCAAAGGTGTCGAAGCCCACCGAGTATGTTCCCGACGCTCCTTTGAAAGGCGGAGGAAGCCAAAGTGAGGTGTAGCCTGCTTCGGCAACTTCGGGAATTCGCCGCTCAATCTCAGACCACTCGGTATTGAAATACTGAAGGATGACCTCTTCGCACCGGGCCGTGGAGAAGAGGAGGGAAAAGGCGAGAAACGCCGAGCCGCAGGAACAGAAATACATTAGAGAGATTTCCGTAAATTTAAGACAATGAGGGGATCCCGCAATAAAAAGAGACCGAAGCTGTCCTACCGGTAGTGCAAGAGGGCCTCAATCGGGTAGTGGTCGGAAGGATAGCGGCCATTTTCTTGGCTGTAGTTGATCGTGGCGTTGCGAGTGGTGAATTTCTCCGAGTGGAGAATCCAATCGATTCGCGATCCTTTTCTGACGCCTTTGAATCCACCAAAACTAGCCTCGTCGGGCTGTCGGTTTGGATGAATGACGCGGTAGCTGTCGATGAGCTTTGCGCTTGCGTCGTCCGGGCCATTGACAAGCGCTGCGTAGGGCTTTCCGTCTTCGGTCGTATTGAAATCCCCAGTGATGACGAGGGGGACATCTCCTTCGATAGACTCCCACTGCTTGCGCATGAGTTTGGCTGATTCGAGACGAGCGACTTTTCCACGATGATCGTAGTGAGCATTGGCAAAGATGAAGATTTCCTCGTTTTTCAGATCACGAAGAGCGACCCAGCTGAGCATTCGTGGAAGTGAGGAATCCCAACTCTTGCTACCGGGTTTATCGGGAGTTTCGCTGAACCAAAAATGTCCGGAGCGTTCCAGAACAAAGCGCTTTGTCTTATACATCAATGGAACGTATTCTCCTTTTTCCTTTCCGTCCTCACGTCCAACTCCGTGGAAGGCGTAGCCGGTGAGGTTTTTCTTAAGGAAGTCGGCTTGGAATCCAAGAACCTCCTGGAGGCCAAGAAGGTCGGGGTTGGAATCCTTGATCGTATCAAGGACAAGATTCTTGCGATTCTCCCATTTGTTAATGCCATCCTTCGCTGCCCCGTAGCGGATATTGAAGCTCATCACCTTGAGTGAGTCGGTAGCTGTGGCCGGGAGGGCTCCAACGATCATCAGGAGCGTGATCGTCAGGAGATGATTGATTCTTTTCATGGGACGGGATCAGTGAACTTGATTTCGGTTAGGGCTTTCAATGAGAAATGAGTCTTTCGTAAATTACTCGGAGTAGTCGGGCTCGTCATCGTCATAGGAGGCTCTTTCAATCCAATCCCGGGCCGCGGCGTAGTTGGGGGAATCGGGTTTAATTTTCCTGGCATGAGCAATAGAGCGCTCGGGGAATCCTTGTTCGTAGTAGAATTCAGCAAAGAAGATGTTTTGGCGGTCGAGCTCCGCTTTCTTTTCAGCGCTAGTACATGAGATGAAGGTGCAGACCGAAAGGAGGAGAATAAGTCGGATATGCATGCCCTCTTTTAGACTGAATCTTTAACAGGAGAAGAGATTTTTACAGCGATACCATGCTTTGTTTTTATGAGTTTGATCGAGGCTCCATCTCTTGGCATGCTCCGGGCAATGTTCTTGCGTGCGATTTTTTTGAGTGGTTTGGCGGTCCTGACGTCCGGAGGTCTGTTTGGGAAAACACGAGCGGAGTTGACCCAGGAGTGGATGGCCGCCAATCCGGAGGCAGCCTGGTGGGATGCGATGGATACTGGTCCTTTCATCAGCGATACTTTTTTAGGTTTTGGCCCGAAAGGAGAGGTGGCAGTCCTCAAGGGAATTGCGATCAAACTCGGAGGCGAAGAAGATTGCTCTGTTGTTTTTGATACTGAAACACTGAGAATGGTTGCCGGGTTTGATGGTGTGGTAAAAATGGCGGGAACTCCTTGGAGTGGTCGCCATGCCGACAACTCATATCTGCCCGAAAATCGAAAGGATTACTTTTTCGCAACAAACAAAGGCCCCGGGATCGCAGTAAATGGAAAATGGGAGGATCCGCGCAAGACCAAGAACGGGCCGCTTCCTGATGAACAAGCCGAGTATCTTGGGATCTATCGCCACGAGTCCGGCACGGTCCTGAGCTACACAGCCGGAGGGTCCAATGTTCTTGAAATGCCCTGGAGTCTTGGTGGTGGATTGGTGCGGTCGTTTAAGTTTGAAAAGATGAAGAGTGAGGTTGAAATTCTCGTCCTTGATCCTCTCGAGGATGGCCGCAAGATTGCGGTTCAGCTTCGGGGAGCTTGCAAAGGAGTGTTTCTGGAGACTCTTGACTCCGGTCGCTTGGTGGTTTCCTTGGCAAAGGGAGCGGAAGGCTCCTTCGATTTGGTGTATGCGCCTGAAGGTGTGGAAATTCCTGTGGTCAAGAGAGCCAGTATCACGAGTTTCATTAAGGGTGGACCATCTCTCTTCCCGGAAACAGTCGAGGTCAAAGGCCGGGTGAGTGATGCTAAAGCGGGTTATGTGGTGGATGATATCCCGCTGCCCAAGGATAATCCCTGGGAATCGAATATTCGCTTTGGAGGTTACGATTTCTTCCCCGATGGAAAACGCGTGGCATGTTCGACTTGGAATGGTGACGTGTGGATTGCCTCGGGAATTGATGGAGATTTGTCGAAGGTTACCTGGCGTCGATTTGCGAGCGGGCTTTATCAGACTCTTGGCCTCAAAATTGTTAATGGCGTGATCTACACGCACGGGCGTGATCAATTGACAAGGCTTCATGATCTCAATGGAGATGGAGAAGCCGACTTTTACGAATGTTTTAATAACGATGTTCTCATCACACCGGGATTTCATGAGTTCGCCTTCGATCTGCAGACCGACAAGGACGGTAACTTCTACTTCAGTAAAGGTGCGCCCGTGATGTCGGGTGGCCGGGGCTTTACCGAGCTAACCGAGCACAACGGAACAATTCTGCGGGTGAGCGCCGACGGGAAAGAACTTAAGAAGTTAGCGTGGGGATTACGAGCTCCGGGCGGCTTGGGGCTTGGACCAAATGGCGAGATGACGACAGGTGAGAACGAAGGGAGTTATGTTCCGCGGTGTAAGATTACCTGGAGTGATCAGGATGGTGGCAGCTTCCATGGAGTTGTCCCAAGTCAGTGGAAGGATAAGAAATTCGTGCGAAGATTGCCGGACACGCCGACCGACTATGAACGTCCGCTTTGTTGGCTGCCCTATTATGTCGATAACTCGAGCGGGAGTCAGTTCTGGGTTCCGAAAGATAGTTCCTGGATTAACCATGCCGGAAAAATGATCCACATTTCATACGGAAAGAGTTCGATCTATCGCGCCCTCATCGACGAGGTGAATGGGCAGGTGCAAGGAGGAGTTTATCGTTTGCCAGTGGAGTTGACCACGGCGGCAATGCGCGGCCGTTTCCACCCCAAGTCGGGTCATCTTTACTTAATGGGATTCCGTGGTTGGCAGACCAATGGTGGAACCGGTTTTCAGCGGGTGCGCTTTATCTCGGATGAAAAGCCCCTACCGCTTAAGTTGGAGGCTTATGACAATGGCATTCGCGTTGAATTCAGTAGAAAGCTCGATGCCGAGGTGGCCAATGACCCCCGGCGTTATGCCGTAAGTAAGTGGGATTATGTCTGGGGTCCACAATACGGTTCGGGTCGGTTTTCGATCGATGATCCTGATACTGCCGCTCGTGACAAAGCTCTCGTCGAACCTTCAAAAGGCTCGGTTAATCAGGTGGACTCCGTTGAAGTCCGCGCGGCGAAGCTTCTCAAAGATGGGAAATCGGTATTCCTCTACATACCCAAAATGACTCCGGCGATGCAGATGGAAATTCGTATGGATTTGGCGGACGACAAAAAGAAGGCTTTTAAAGAGACGATCTGGAATACCATTCACAATCTTCACCCGTCCTTTGCTGATCACGGATTGGATCTTGCGAATCTTCCTGTGATCAAAAAGGAGGCCCTAGGCGAGCCTGGATTGATTTTGAGCACGTCAAAAGGCAGTGCGGATGATGCGGTAGTGGTGGATCGACTGGCGATCACCTTGGATCAAAGAGACGGAGTCACTGCGTTTATTGGGGGAGATCAGGGAGTCTTTGAAGGTGACATAGCCGTGGAGGCTCGTGACAAGTTGGCTTTCCGTCTCGAGGGACGGGGCTGGGCCAGTTTGAAGATCAACGGCAAGAAGGTGATGGAGGGAAACCTCCCGCTGGAATGCGATCCAATGGAATTGGAAGCCGGGCCGCAGTCGCTTTTCTGCCACTTCAAGAAAGCGAGCAATGGGAAAAGCCGGTTACGCTTCCTTTGGAGTGGATCTGAATTCGTCTGGGAGCCCGTGAAGCCATCGGCCTATCGTTATTCCTCAAATTCCATGCTCGCAACCAAAGATAGGGCGCGTTCGGGACGAAATCTCTTCGCAGCTGCGCAATGTGTGAAGTGTCACTCTGCGGATAAGAATTATTTCAAAGACGGAGTGATGCCAGAGTTGTTTGAGAGTCTGCCTGATTTCAAAAACATCGGAAACCGCATGCATGCCGGATGGCTCGAGCAGTGGGTCAAGAAACCGGAAGATTATTGCCCAAGTGTGGCTCCCGACGAGGCTGATGACATTGCGGCTTATTTGGCGACCTTGAAGAGCAAGGAATTGAAAGCGCAGAAAGGTGATGTCGCAGCTGGAAAGCTTCTTGCTGAAGAACTTCATCTTCAGCCGTGGATCGAAAAGATGATCAATAGTTCAAAATTCACCTCGGGGGGACTGCAGGCGTATTTATTGAATCCTACTGGGCATGCCAAGCATACTACTTTCCCTCATTTACGTTTGAATGAGGACGAAGCCGCGAACCTAGGGGCGTGGATTGAAGAGAAATCGCCCAAGGCGCTGGACGCTTCCGGTGGTGATGCCGCGCGAGGTAAGAAGTTGGTCGCCCAACGTTGTGCGGTGTGCCACGAGCCTGGCAAGGGCGTGACGTATGAGTTCGAGGCCGTCGGATTGAAGGAGATGTGGAATGCCGAGTGGATGGAGAAGGGATGTCTTTCCGAGGAGGAAGGAAATGCTCCGGAGTTGGGATTTGGGATCGAGGACAAGCAAGCGCTTCTTGCTTTCAAGAATATTGATGGGAATAAGAACTTCACCGCGCTGCGTCGCTTTGTTCCTCACGAGTACGCCAATCGCACGGTTGAGCGTTTGCAGTGTCACTCATGTCACTCTGGTGAAAACAAGCTACCTGATATTTCGTTGGCTGGTGAGAAACTGCGTGGGGATTGGCTTCAATCTCTCTTCAAAGGAGAGAATCAAAAAGTCCGCCCTTGGATGGGAGCCAAAATGCCGTCCTTCCACAGTCGGTCCGAGTATCTCGCCATGGGCCTGGCTTATCGGGCTGGCATGGATTTCGGGAAGCCGGAGTTCAAAGTCGACTCCGAACTGGCCAAGATGGGTGGCGATATTGCGGGCATTAGGGGATACGCCTGTATTACTTGTCATGCCGCTGGAGAGACACCCGCCTTGCAGGCCTTCGAGGGCCAGGGGCCTAACCTTCAGCTTTCCGGAGAACGTCTTCGCCCGGGCTACTACCATTCTTGGATGTATTGGCCGCAGCGATTCCAACCGCTGACCATCATGCCCAAGTATACCGTTGATAAGGAAAAGGCGCTCAACCCGGGATTCTACGAGGGCAGGGCTGATCCGCAGTTCGAGGCGATTTGGCACTGGCTACATACTCTCGAAGGTGCCGAGAGGGCACCCATCCCGAAAAAGGAGGATCACTAGGGAATTACTCCACGATCATTTCGCCCTTCATGATGGTCCAGTGACCGGGGAAGGTGCAGAGGAAAGGATAGGTCCCCGGAGAACTGGGGGCTTTGAAGCGTAGGGTTTCGCTTTGTCCGACCTTGAGCATTTTGGTTGCGTGCAGGATACGTTTATCGTTGGGAATATAATGCTTCCTGGCTGCCTTGGGGTCTGCGGCCATGAGGTTGGCCTTTTCTCCGATTTCCTGGATAGGCGTATCCTTGGCCAAAATGAGGAGGTTGTGGTCGGTGGCGTCAGGGTTGGCGAAGACCAGCTTCACCGGTTGCCCGGCCTTAACAGTGAACTTATCCTTAGTGAAAAGAAGCCGCTCGGGGATCGTTCCGATTTTGACGGTGGCAAGATTCTTCTGCCGATCGAATTGCTTCTGCTCCCGGGTGAGTTTTGTTTTCGTTTCGATGCTTGGTTTGGCGAGAGCCGCGAGTTTCTCTTGGGTATCAGGAAGCCAATGAACTTTGAGTTTCTCTGAATTGAATGACGAGCGGATGGCGTAGGCGAGGTGAGTGTCTGCGGGTTGCTCGAGGACGGGTGTGATGGCCTCGAGGGCATCCTTTTCTCCAATATAGGACGCGCAAAGGCTGGCTTCGCGTCGGACGTGTTGAGAGGGGTGGCTTGCTCCAAATGCGAGAAGCTTTGAAGTGAATGCTGGTGGAGCGTCAACGAATCGAAGTGGACCGAAGGCCGAAGCTGCGACGAGGTGGTCGTCGCACTTGATGAGATTTTCGAGGAGCTCAAGATTTGGACTGTCGAGGGCTTGGTAAAGCCAAAGAGCTTCGAGGAGATGGAGAGGATTAGATTGTTTGGGGGTCCACGAATTCAAGGCCGCGAGAAGATTGTCGGGAGAAGTCAGAGACTGAGAGCCTTTACTGCGTGCGCGGAGTTCGAGCTTGGCACGATAGCGGGTGCGGTAATGGGGGGACTTGAGGAGGTCTAACAATTCTGTCATCGATGCGCCGTTAATTTCAGGAGCTTCGGTGAGCTTGGCTCCTTTGGGGATGATTCGCCAGATGCGGCCGGCTTTGCGGTCGCGACGAGGGTCGCGGAGGGAGTATTGGGCGTGGCCTTTGACCGGATTATACCAATCACAGACGTAGCAGGCTCCTCGTGGGCCGAAGTTGAGGTCGACGGGGATGAAGGAAAGATTAGTCGAGAAGATGAGGTCGAATTGAAACTTTTCCGAGAAGTGATCGTCTTCTTCAGTCCAGGTGTGAAACTCGATTTTGTTGGTGGGCTTGTAGCGGGCTTTGACGAAGCCGCCTTGCATTTCCTTGGGCCAGAAATCGTGGGAGACAAAATCTTGTCCGCAAACTCCTGAGTAGGCTTGCATGCCATTGGCCCTAGGATGTTGTGCAGGATAGGTGAGGTTGGTGGCGTGGAAGGTAGAGGCAAAGACGGGGTGAGAGGCGACATGGTTGCCCCAGGGATCGAATGTGACGCCCCACGGGTTTGTGTTGGGATAGGCTCCAAAGGCAGTGAGTTTTTTGTTCGAAGGATGGTAGAGAAACCAAGAGGAGTTCTTGGCGCGGATCGGTCCGTAGGCGGTTTCAATCTGGCTGTTGTGGAAGATGGATTCGCGGAAGAGGAGGTCGCCGCCCGGAGTCCAGGTGAAGTCGTGAAGCGCATGGTGGGAGTCCTCACAGCCGAATCCGGTGAAGAGGATTTGGCGGTGATCCATTTTCCCGTCGCCATCACGATCAGTGAGGTGGGTCAGGTGAGGTTCTTCCGAGCAATACACGCCGCCATTTCCATCAAGGACGAAAGAGAGCGGGATGTGCAGGTCAGCGGCCCAGGTGGTGCACTTGTCGGCTTTTCCATCTTGGTCGGTGTCTTCGAGAATGATGATTTTATCACAGGGCTTCTGTCCGGGATAGACGTGAGGATAGGTAACGGAGGTGGAAACCCACAGGCGTCCGCGGTTGTCCCAACGCATTTGGATGGGGCAGGCCATTTCGGGGAAGTCTTCTTCGGAAGCGAAACAGTTTACCTCGAAACGAGGGTCGACTTTGAAGGCTTTGAGTTCGTCGGTAACGGAGAGGAATTTGTTAGCTCCTCGTGAGAGGAGGACATCGTCCATTTTTGGAAGATTTGAATCGTCTGGCTTGGTGGTCTTGCCGGTGGAAGCGGTGGTGTGAATGGCCTTGTCGCGATTCCCGACCATGAGATCGAAATTTCGCATTGCGGGAAGGAAGTCGAGGTAGCCGTAGGATTTGTTGCGAGCTCCCGTATAGTAGAAGGTGTTGAGAGGTCGATAGCGGTAGAAGAACTGGGTGGCTTTATCGATGACAAGGGAGCGAAGCTCTTCGTTGATGGCAGTGGGATCTTTTTGGAAAAGGGCCTTAAAGGTGGAGTTTGCAAATTCGGCGTGACCGTCGAGGTTAAGAGCATGGCCGTCGATGGTGATAGTTTGGGGAAGCGCGGTGGCTTTTTTGGGGGCATTTTGAATGAGATTGACGTAAGCAACTTGATGTTTCAGAGCTTCTGATTTCATAACGCTTGCGTAACGAATGATGAGTTTTTTTTGACTGGCTATGAACGCCAATTCTTTTTCGGGGCTGTGGAAATAGCCATCAGGGGCAAGATGTGGGGAGAGGAGAATAATCCGAGGTGCGGAATTACCGTTATAGGCTTGGGATTTGAGGTGAGTGAGAAATTTGTCCAGACGTTTTTTGAATGCAGGAAGACCTTCTTCTCCAGCAAATGATTCATTATATCCATAGGCGGCAATAATGACATCTGCTTTGAAATAGGTGAGGTGTTGATCGAGATCGCCGAAGTTATCGGGGCGTGGCATGAGGTCGATTTCGTCGGCTGGCCAGGCGAGATTACGGATGGTGAGTTGGTGGTTGGGATGATGTTGGTGGAGGAGGGTTTCGAGATGCCCATAGCGGCGTTCGGCATCGAGGAGGAGATTTCCGATGAGGGCGATGCGCGTTCCTTTTTTCAATTGAAGAGGCAGTGTGGTTTCTACAGGAGTTGTGGTCTTCGCGCGCGGTGAGGTTTTACGATTGATGTAATACTTGGCGAGCGCGGGATCCTTCTTCGGGGGAGCAACTTTAATTTTCTTGTTTTTGGCGTCCTGAGTTTTGGGGTTTTGGGCCTCAGAGACTGAGTTCGAGAAGAGGCTGAAGATGAGAAGGGTTTGGAGGAATTTCATTTCTGTGATGATGCGATGTTAAAAAAGTTACGTGAGTTTTGCGCAAATTGTTCAACAGGAATGTTGAGAACTTTGGCGCACTGATCTACGATGTCTGGCAGGTTTGCGGGATGATTGAGATCTTCAAGCTGATAATTTGAAGATGGAGGGCGCATGTCTGGCGCGTCCGTTTCCACGAGTATGCGGTCAGGAGGAAGCTGGCGGAAGATTTCCCGGACCTTTGCCTTTCTTGAATGGAGGAAATATCCGGAAAAAGAAAAGTGAGCGCCGAGCTTTAGAAGTTCTCTCGCCGTTTGCAGCGATCCGGAGTAGGAATGAAGGAGAAGGCGAGTAGGGAGCACCGTGCTTTTCTTGAGAGTTGCGAGAAGATGACCCCAGGCTTTCAGGCAGTGAACGGTGATCGGGCGATCATAATGAACAGCTAGATCCAGATGTTTTTTAAAAATGGGTAATTGGAGGTCGATGTCGTGATCCTTGAACCAACGATCAAGCCCACATTCGCCGATTGCGGCGTTTGGGGACTCTGTGAGAAGGCCGACAAGGGTATCTAACCAGTGGTCTGAGCGTTGCTTGAGGTGCCAAGGATGTAATCCGTATGAGGGAATCACAAGGTCCGGGTGGTCTTGAGCGAGTCTCTTTACTTTGGGCCAGTCTGATTCAGTGGTGCCATTGATGACGCATCTACTGATGCCGACTCTTCGCATCTCCGAGATCAGATCATCACGAAGTTGATCAAAGCGGGGGGTCTGAAGGTGATTGTGACTATCGAATAACATCACCTTCGGCAGGTATATTTTACTTGGTGATTCGTTCAACTAATTTTCGATTCCAGGCGACAGAGTCACGTAGGAGCGTCAGCTGTTCCAGAAGTCCCGAGTGTTTGGCATAAACCTTTTTGCAGGCAGGATCCTTGAAGTTGACATTGAGATAACGACCGATTTCACGACAAAGCACGCTGTCTTCTTCCTGAAGTAAACCAAGTTCGGCCTGATACTTTGTGATATCTTTGTTGGCGCGACTGATTTGAGAATAGCTTTCGGATGTTTCGTCCTTGGTTCCTTGCAGCTTCTGATCAATTCGGGCCTGGAGTTCGTTAAGGTTGCCTTGTTCGGCGTCGATACGATTTTCCACATCCATCAAGACTTCTTTAAATTCGTTAAACGTATCCTTGAGTTTGATGAGTCTCTCGCGGCATTCCCGATATTGCTCAGTTTCTTCCTGTCCTTCTTCTTTGAGGACGCGGGCCTTCATTCTGAAAGCCTCGTACTTGCGTTTGACATGTTGGGCCTCTGTTTTGATGTCATCCCGCTCGATCTTAAGTTTATCAAGGGTCTCAAAAAGTTCCTCGCGTCGTTCGTAAAGCCCTTGCCCCATTTCTTTGGAACGGTCAGCGGCTTCGGCACGACGTTGGTGGGCATTTCCCAGAATTTTTTCGGCATCGTCGATTTTTTCCTGAATTTCTTTTTGCTCTCGTTCGAGGCGGCGGATGTTCCAGTATTCCATCGAGAGCTCTTCGATGTTTTCGATGTTCTTCCAACAGTATTTCCCGAGTAATTCTTCGCCATCCTGCATCAGATGGGCTTCAAAAGCCGCATCGGTCATACGCTTGGTTTTGCGCAGGAGTCCGAATGACTGAAAAATTACGGCGAAGCCGAATCGGGTGCGGGTCATGATAAATCTTACTTTTTGAGGTTCTTCTGAAGGTCGGCGATGACGCTGTAGTCCTCAAGAGTCGTGATGTTTCCCGAAACCTCTCCGGTAGCGACGAGTTCCTTGAGGAGGCGTCGCATAATCTTCCCGGAACGGGTCTTGGGCAGCGAGGGAGTGAAATAGATCTCGTCGGGCTTGGCGATTGCTCCAATGACTTTGCCAACGTGGTTGCGGAGTTCTTTGGCGAGTGCCTCGGAAGTTTTGACATTGCCTTTTACAGTAACGAAGGCCACGACGCCTTGTCCTTTGATTTCGTGAGGACGTCCCACGACCGCAGACTCGGCGACGGTTTTATGTTCGACAAGGGCGCTTTCCACTTCGGCAGTCCCTAGGCGGTGGCCGGAGACATTAAGGACGTCATCGAGACGGCCGACGATCCAGAAGTTGCCTTGCCTGTCAGTGCGGGCTCCGTCACCAGCAGTATACATCCCTTTGTAGTCGTTCCAGTAAGTGTCGCGATAGCGCTTCTTGTCGCCATAGATGCTGCGTAGCATTGATGGCCACGGCTTTCGGATGACCAGCTTGCCTCCTTCGTTGGGAGCGCATTCTTCGCCGGTCTCGTCGAGGATGGCAGCATCGACTCCGAAGAAGGGCAGTGTTGCCGTTCCGGGTTTGGTGGGAGTGCAGCCGGGGAGAGGTGAAATCATGATGGCGCCGGTTTCGGTCTGCCACCAAGTGTCGACAATGGGACAACGTCCGCCGCCAATCTTTTCGTGATACCACATCCAGGCTTCCGGATTGATCGGCTCACCCACGGTGCCGAGGAGTCGGAGCGAGGAAAGATCGCGCGAATCGGGGAATTGATCTCCCGCTTTTATAAAGGCGCGAATGGCGGTTGGAGCAGTGTAGAAAATGGTGACGCCGTATTTCTCGACGATATCCCAGAAGCGACCGAAGTCGGGATGATTGGGGGCACCTTCATACATGACCTGAGTCACGCCATTGGCGAGAGGTCCGTAGGTGATGTAGGAATGGCCGGTGACCCAGCCGACATCAGCGGTGCACCAGTAGACATCGTCATCCTGCATGTCGAAAATGTATTTGCAGGTGGAGTAAGTGCCGGTGAGATAACCGCCGGAGGTGTGGAGGATTCCCTTGGGTTTTCCGGTGGATCCTGAGGTGTAGAGAATGAAAAGCGGGTGCTCGCTGTCGAAAGCTTTGGCTACATGCTTGGCGGGAACCCTGGCTGCTTCATCGTGCCAGTAAACATCGCGCCCGCGTTTCATGGGAATCTTGTCCCCGATGCGCTGATGAACAATGACGGTATCTACGGCTTTGTATTTTTTGAGTGCTTCGTCGACGTTGGCCTTGAGAGGAACGACTCCACCACGGCGGTAACCTCCGTCGGCGGTGATGACGGCCTTGGCTTTACAGTCGGAAAGTCGATCCACAATGGACTCGGCAGAGAACCCACCAAACACGACCGAATGAACAGCTCCAATGCGAGCGCAGGCCAACATCGCGATGACCGCTTCCGGAACCATGGGCATGTAGATCAATACCCGATCCTTCGGTTTGATGCCTTGCGCGAGCAGGACGTTGGCAAATTGGCAAACCTCACGGTGAAGTTGGCGGTAGGTGAGGGTGCGGGACTCGCCGGGTTCCCCCTCCCAAATGATGGCGGCTTTGTTGGCCCGGCCATTGGTAAGGTGACGATCAACGCAGTTTTCGCAGACGTTGAGTTTTCCGCCGACAAACCACTTGGCGTAAGGGGCCTTCCAGTCGAGGGCTTTGGTCCACTTTTTCTGCCAGGTCAGTTCTTTGGCTTCGCGGCCCCAAAAAACGCCGGGTTTCTCGATTGATTCCTTATGCATGCGCTTGTATTGCGCCATGCTTTTAATCCGGGCGTTTTTCGAAAATTCCTTGGAGGGTTTGAAGATGCGGTTTTCGCTCAGGTGGCTCTCGATATTATCGCTCATGTTTTCTCTGGAGAAAACTTAACAAGATGAATGATTAAGGCACAATGCCGGATTATGGTAAATCCCTACTTCTTTGGGGCCTTGGCGAGGGAAAGAAGGGATTCCCGTTCACCGTTTTCCAATGCGCGCCATTTTCCTGGAGCGAGATTGTCGAGATTGAGGTCGCCGATCCGAATTCGAACGAGACGCTTCACACGATGGCCTACGGCTTGGACCATATAGCGTATCTGTCGCTTGAGGCCGGTTTTGAGGGTCATTTCCATACGACGGGAGGAGAGACGTTTGACCGAGGAGGCACGAGCTTTGCCGCCCTCGGTGTGGACGCCTTTTTCAAACTGGGAGAGAATGGAGTTCTCGAAGGCGTTCTGCACGGTGACGTGATAGACCTTTTCGATGCTATGCTTTGGGTGGGTCAGGGCCTGGGAGAGCTCGCCGTCATTGCTGAGGATGAGGAGTCCTTCGGATTCCAAATCGAGTCGACCAACGTGCATGAGGTGATGCATTTTGGGCGGGAGGAGTTCGTAAATCGTGGCGCGTCCGTTTTCGTCGCTCCGGCTACAGACCAGCCCGGGAGGTTTGTGGAGGACGATGGATTGGACCAAGAGCGGCTCAATACGCTTTCCTGAAGCCCGAACGGAATCTCCGGGTTGCACGCGGTATCCTGGGTTGAGGCAGACGTCGCCATTGACGATCACTTCACCTTGTTGGACCAGTGCATCGCAACCGCGACGGGAACCGATTCCGGCGGAAGCGAGGTATTTATTGAGTCGGATTCCTTCAGGTGTCATGACAAAAGAAAAAGCGGAGCCCGCAATGAGGCTCCGCTATGAAAGTATTCGTGAAAAAGTTCCCAGCGGAGATTAACTCTCAGCTTTGGTCTTGGGCAGGCCGATGGCGCTTTTGCCTTCTTGCCATTCGCCGCGTTCTTTCATGAGCTTTACGCGCTCAAAGCGCTTCATTACTGAGCGCTTACCAGTGGCGCCGCCTTGTCGTTTCAGTGAGTTGTGCTTGGACATAAGATCTAGGGTCAGGTTCGGGCGCGGACGCTAGGAAGCGATGGTGACTTTGGCAAGGATGAACTTTCATTAATTTGAGTTAAGCAAAAGGGCTGAGATTCCGCCTCGCCAGAACCCTTGGGCGGTCATATTTTATCCCTGTGCCCACGGAATGTGAAGAAAGCCAGATCAAGTTGGAATTCGAGACCCCTCGATTTCTGCAGTCTCTTTTTGCTCATGATGAAAAGGTATTAAAGTATTTGGAGGAGGAAGCCGGGGTGAAAATCGTCACCCGCGACGGTTGGTTGCTGGCTCGGGGGTATCCCGAGGACTGTGCCATTGTAGAACAGGTTTTCGGGGATTTGGAGGAAGCGCGGCGAAATGGGGGGGAGATCACACCCCGGGATTTTCGGACAGCAGTGGATATCGCCTTAAGTGAAGATGAAGAAGGTAGTGTTTCGGATTTGGTCAGTGTGCAGTTGGTGGGAGCTCGCGGGCGAAAGCCCGTGGTGGCAAGGACCCGGAATCAGTTGGAGTATCTTAATGCGATGCAGAAAAATGAGGTCGTCTTTGGTTTAGGTCCTGCAGGAACGGGTAAAACCTATTTGGCGGTGGCGATGGCGCTCCATATGCTCAAGAACAAGGAGGTAAATCGCGTCGTGCTCACTCGTCCGGCGGTCGAAGCTGGAGAGGCCCTGGGCTTTCTACCCGGAGACATGCGAGACAAGGTCGCCCCGTATTTACGTCCACTGTATGATGCCATCGACGATATGTTGGGATTTGAGGAAGGTGATAAGCGTCTGGAAGACGGCAGTATCGAAATTGCTCCACTGGCTTACATGCGTGGACGGACGCTCTCGAAGTCTTTTGTCATTCTGGACGAAGCGCAAAACACAACCCGAGAGCAAATGTTCATGGCTCTAACTCGTTTAGGGGAAGGGTCGCGTTGTGTCGTCACCGGAGATTCTTCACAGATCGATCTGAAGGAGCATCGGACGTCGGGACTTCTGGAAGCTGAAAACGCCCTCAAAGGCGTTAAGGGCGTTGGCTTTAATTATTTTGACACGGATGATGTTGTGCGTCACGCCGTTGTGGGTCGAATCATCGAAGCCTATAATAAGGAACGTTCCTAATAAGTTGCCATGAATATCATCATTGTCGGAGCCGGAGAAATTGGCCGCCATCTCGCGATTGAGCTTTCTCGAAAAGAACACCAGGTTTCCGTGATCGAAAGCGATGCCAAGCGTGGAGCTGAACTTGAACGCGAGATTGAAGGGAAGGTTGTCATTGGCGATGGCTCCAGTGTAAACACGCTTTCTGAAGCGAACGTCGGGGAGTGCGAATTGTTTCTTGCGCTGACGAGTGACAATACTGTGAATCTTATCAGTGCTTCAATGGTGAAGTCGATGGGCGTGGAGCGTGTGATCAGTCGAGTGCATCCGGGCTTGCAGCGGGAGGAGTGGCTGTTTGATTTTAGGGGGCATTTTGGGATCGATCATATTTTCTCGTCTGAGCGTCTCGCTGCGATTGAGTTGGCCAAGTTTATCCGCAATCCGGATTCCCTCGTGGTGGAAGAAATTGCGCGTGGGCGGATCGAACTGCAGCAGGTTCGTGTCAGCAGCAAAAGTGATGTCATCGGAATGCCCCTGAAAGATCTCAAATTTCCGGCCAATACACGGATTGCCTTGGTGAGCCGTGGACATGAGCATGAGGTTCCCAATGCCGAGACAGAATTGCAGAGCGGTGATATTGTCACGGTATTCGGAGCTCCGCGTAAATTGCGGACCTTTGTGGAAAAGCTTCAAAAAGAAGTTCTCACTAAGGAGGGTCCCAGAGTGGTTGTTTTTGGAGGCGGGGAATATGGCTTTGCGCTGGCACAGATGTTGGAGAGCTGGAATTGTCGCGTGCGGATTTTTGAAAAGGATCCGGAAGTAGCGCGAGATCTTTCAGAGAGACTTTCCAACACGACCGTGATCAATGCGGACGCGACATCAGTAGCGGAACTCGAGGAGGAAGAAGTGGGTGGAGTTGATTTCTTTGTCGCGACCAGCGGGAGTGATGAGGATAACGTCATGACCTGCCTTCAGGCGCACAATTTGGGGGCTGAGAATTGCCTGACTTTGATTCACCGCGCGGACTATGCGAAGGCGATCAGTGCTTCAGGACGACACTTCGGAGTAGTTGCCGCGGTCAGCCCGCGGGAAGCCTCCAGGAAAGAAATTTCGCGTTACGTCACCACTGAGCGTTATCACATGGTACGGCGACTCGGAGATGGAATGGTTATCCAGACCCACGTCTCGTCGGGTTCACGAGCTCAGGGCAAAACAGTGAGTGAAATTAAATGGCCCAAGGGCTGTGTTCTTGTTGGCCTGCTCAAAGGACTGCAAGCAATTGTCCCGGGACCAAATGATGTTCTCGAAGCCGGTGATCAGCTCTTTGCGGTAGTGGCGAACAAAGCCGAGAAGAAGTTCATTAAGCTCGTTCACTGATCGAGAGGAAGAGCGTCTCGAATCTCGTCCTGTCGTAGATTGGGATTCAGAGGGAGTTGGTCCGGTGTGTCAGGAGTCACTAATTCGGCAGTAGCCGGCGAAATAGCGTCACTTTTGTATCCAAGCGGGTCGGCGCTTTTCATAATGTCGACCCAGATTGGCAGAGCGAGAGTGGAACCATATCCTCCTTTTAAAATGGGGGCCGGAGTGTCCAGTCCGACCCAGACAGCGCAACTGAGGGAAGAAGTGTATCCGGCATACCAGGCGTCCTTGTAGTCGTTGGTAGTACCAGTTTTTCCAGCCGAAGGCTTGCGGAAACCGTATTTATGCCGGATCGCCCGACCGGTTCCAATCTCGTTGGTCTGCTCAAGGATACGCGAAACGTCCCAGGCNGGTCCGGCTTCTGTGGCGCGGTAAGGAATGGGGCCGTTTTCCCAAAGGATGTTTCCTTTGCGGTCTTTAATCGATTGAATGTAGTAGGGGCGGAATCGTTGGCCGCCATTGGGAAAGATGCTGAAGGCGCTNGCAACTGTCTCTACCGGCGCGCCCCAGGAGCCGAGATAGGATGAAGGAACACGGTCGATTTTATCGACGTTGAATCCCGAAACNCTGGCGACTTCGATGATGTCATCAAGACCTGCCTTTTCTGCAACGCGGATGGATGACGTGTTTCTTGAGTCGGTGAGAGCACGAAAAATGCTGACCGAGCGGTAATATTTTTCGTCGGAATTCTTGGGAGACCAATTTCCGGGTGCTCCGGTGATTTCGCCCGGGAGAATTTGTGCATCGCTGATGGAGGCCCGGGGACTCAAGCCATTCTTAAATGCAGCGAGATAGATGAAGGGTTTGAAGATGGAGCCTACGGGGCGCCCTCCTTGCAGGGCGCGATTGTATTGCGATTCGCTCGCATTGCGTCCGCCCACGAGAGCCAAGACCGCCCCGGTCTTGTTTTCGATGACCACGACGGCACCTTGAAGGTATTGAGGATCTCCCTGCCCGTTCCAGGCAGATCTTTTTTGGTGGCGGTATCCGGGGTAATTCTCGACGTGACGAAGGCGTTTCTCGACTGTTTTTTCAGTGAGCTCCTGGAGGTCGGGATCGAGTGTTGTCGTGATGATTAGCCCGCCGTCGCGGATGTTTTCCTCCTCGAGAATCCGTTCNAGATCCCGTCGGATNGCATCGAGGGCATAGCTCCCNTGGGTCAGNCGGTCGGCGGCAGCGGGGATGGTGAGCTTGGTGGCTTTAATGTCGTCGGCGACAGATTTTTCGATGGAGCCATAGTGCACCATACGGTCGAGTACGGTATCGCGTTCAACCTGAGCCTTGTCCAAGTATCGGAGTGGGGAGAAGGCATTGGGGGCGCGAATGATCCCAGCGAGCACAGCGGCTTCGGAGAGGGTAAGGTCTTTGGCCTTTTTGTTGAAATAGGTTTTTGAGGCCACCTCGATGCCCTGAATGGAACCGCCCCAAAAAATGCGGTTCATATAATGTTCGAGAATCTCGTTTTTGCTGAATCGGGATTCGATTCGGACGGCGATGAAGGTTTCCAGAATCTTTCGATGAACTCCTCGCGGGAAACTCTCGCCCCGTTTCTTGAGTCGATAGCTGTTTCGAGCTAATTGCATCGAAATTGTGCCACCACCTTCAAGTTTTCCACGGGTGATAAAACGGAAAGCCACACGGCCGAAGGCTCTCAGATCAACAGCCCCGTGTTCCCGGAAGCGGGCATCCTCGCGAGCAATGAGGGCGTCGACGAAATAGGGTGAAACCTCGTCGTAGCTGACAATGCGGCGGTTTTTTCCGTGAAGATAGCCGACTTCCTGTCGCTTGCTGTTTTTGAGAATGTTGCCGTTCCGGTCGAGAATCTCGGTTCGGGCCGGCATGGTGACGACTTCNTCAAGATCGAAAGTGCTGGCGATGATATAATAGACAATTGAGACAAAGATCGCCAGCGAGCTAGCGATCNCTCCTGCCGAGAGTGCCAGGCGGGAAGGCCATTTCAGCCAGGTGGGCATTCTTTTTGTCATCCACCCAATGNCGTAAAACGGAGAAAGGAAGAAATGACGGGCCTTGAAGACGACCGATCCCTTTTTTTTGGCGCCTTTTTTGCTGGCGACTTTTTTGCGGGCATTCTTCCTGGCTGGCATCTGATAACCTGAGCTTACGGATCTGGAAGCGGAGTCCAAGGCNGGATTTTTCCTGATCATCTTAAAAAGATGCCGCTTAAGGATTTGGCGCCATCTCACAGTGACTTTGTTTTGAGATCATCACTTGAATTTTCTCAAAACAAAGGAATCATTGATTGGTAAGGAATTCCTTTATTTGACCATGAAATCATTGATTGCAACACTATGCTTGATCGCTTCGAGTGTCCTTAATGCGGCCCCTAGAGTTGAGAGTTTGAGCGACCTTCGCGCTCTGGAGAGAAAGGTGAAAGCGGTGGTGAAAAGCCACACTGGCGCAACTATTTCCCTGGTTTCAACAAAATCAGGCTCCTCGGGGAGCGGTGTGATTGTCAGTGCCGATGGATTGATTCTGACCGCCGCCCATGTCACTGCGGGCAGTAAGGAGATGACTGTCATTTTCCCGGATGGGAGGCAGGAGAAAGCCAAAGTGTTGGGGGCAAATGATACCCGGGATGCCTCAATGGCTCAACTGATTGGTGCTGGGCCATGGCCTTTCTCCGAAATTGGAAATTCAGACGAGCTTGAGGTGGGAGATTTTGTTGTAGCGATGGGGCATCCGAAGGGATTTGACCCAACCCGACGTCCTCCGGTCCGCTTTGGGCGAATCATGACGAGGGGGGAATATGGATTCATTACCACCGATTGCACGGTGGTGGGAGGAGACAGTGGAGGTCCACTTTTCGATCTTGAGGGTCGGGTCGTTGGAATTCACTCGCATATTGCAAAGGATCGAAAAATCAACAACCACGCGGGCATTTCAGGATATGTGCGCTCGTGGGACAAGATGCGTAATGGTGACGTTTGGGGGCGACTGGGAGGGATCGATCGGGATGAAAAACGCCCTGTGCTAGGCTTGGTTCTGAGTAACGAGAACTCGGTAATGAGCGCGGTGAAGGTACCTGAAAACTCGCCGGCGTATGCGTCTGGTTTGCGCGTCGGAGATGAGATTCTCAAAGTCGCCGACGAAATAGTTGATGACCCGACAGAAATGCGCGATGTCCTAATTGATCTGGAACCTGGAGATGAAGTGGGGGTTACCGTAAAGCGCGGTGAAGAAAGCAAAACCTTCATTGTGAAGTTGGCGGCTCTTGGAGAGGTCTACGAACTTTATTTGCGATAGAACGATGAGAACGATAGCTACGATGATTCTGGCAGTGGTGCCTCTGCTTGTTAATGGACAGATGCGAGTACCACAAATCCCCAAGGAGGATCTTGCGCTCACTAACAGGCAAGCCATTGAAGTCTTTGGTGCCCTGCGTGCGGTGTCGCACCGTTGCAAGGAAGTGGTCTTTCCGATCTATTCTTTCCGGAGCCGGATTGCCTATGGCGTTTCCATTGGCAAAGATCGTGTGATTGCTAAGGCAAGCGAGGTTGCGATTCAGGCGCATCTGGTGACACTAAATAAGGAGAACGAAAGTGTGCGTCTGACCGTGATCGGAGCCTATCCGGACCATGATTTGGTTGTATTGAGCGCCCCCGGACTGGGAGCGCCCGCGGCGCAGTGGGCTGACTCTTCAACATTGGAGGAAGGTTCGTTTCTGACCGCGATTCGACCCGATGGCGAGGCGCAGGCGATGGGTGTTCTGAGTGTGCATGAACGGAGTTTGCGTCAGGCCGACCAAGGCTATCTTGGGGTTGCCATTGACCCTCGGGAGATGGGGGAAGGGGTTGTTATCGCGAGTGTCTTCAAAGATTCGGCTGCTCACAAAGCCGGGATCATCCCCGGTGATACCCTCTTGAAGATCAAAGGGAAGATCGTTAAGGGGTATTACGAGGTCTCGACGATGTTGCGACGTCTGAAGGTCGGTGAGAAACCCGAGTTGTTGATTGTGCGGGAAGGGAAGCCTCGACTGGTATTCCCAACCCTTCAGCCCAGGCAGGTTCAGCAGTATGAATCCCGTCGCATGAAATCAATGGATGGAGAGCAGAACCGGGTGAGATCAAATTTTTCAAATGTCCTGCAATCCGACATGGAATTGGGTGTTGAAGATACCGGTCTGCCGGTGGCGGACTTGGAGGGAAGAATTGTTGGGGTGGTTATTGCGAGAGCCGGAAGAATTAGTACTTTGATTCTTCCGGGGGAGGAGATGAAGGAATTGCTCTCCAAGGAACCGCAAGAAATCGATATGAAACAAAGTCGGCCTATTCGTCGGACGAGACGATCAGCTGAACCCATGAGTAACGATGATCGGGAAGAGCTACTGCGGAAACTACAGGATTTATTGGAGGGTGGTTAGTTCTGCCCTTGGACTTGGTCGAGGTGCATGATCGCCAGGTCTGTGCCGGGCGCCTTCCAACTGTGGGAATCGCGGATCGCTCTCTGGGTAAATTGGTGCGCTTGGTGTGCGGCTTCAAAGATTGTTCGCTTCTCAGCAAGTCCGACTGCAAAGGCTGCAGCCAGAGTGCAGCCGGTGCCGTGTGTTTGCGGGATTTTTTGGAAGGGCGCTTTCAATGCTCTTTTTACTCCATCTCGTTCCACGAGGAGGTCACAGATTTCTTGGTTTGATGTAGAGTGTCCGCCTTTCAAATAGCAGGCGGTAGCGAACTGTTTGGCGAGAGCATGGGCCGCCGATTCTTGATCGTTACTTGTTTGGATTTTTCTGTTTAACAGAATTTCAGCTTCTGGAAAGTTGGGGGTAATTACGGTTGCGAGTGTGAGGAGTTTTTTGAGAGCACCAAGAGAGTCGCTTGTTTGAAGAGTATCTCCCGTGGATGCAACCATGACCGGGTCGACAACAAGCGGAATGTCCCGGTCCTGCAGAAGTTTACAGACGATCGCGACTTGTTCCGGAGTGCAAAGGAGCCCGGTCTTAATCGCATTGATGGGATAGCTCTCGAAAAGAATCTCCAGCTGATCTCTGAAAATATCTAGGGGGATCGGGTGGATGCTCCGAACCTCAAGCGGAGTTTCAGCGACAACGCAGGTCACAGCCGTCAACCCATGGCATCCCAGTGTGCTGAATGTTTTGAGGTCAGCCTGAAGTCCCGCACCAGCCGAGCTATCGGACCCGGCGATGCTGAGGACAATAGGCTTCGCCATTTTACGCTTCAACGAGGTCTTTTTCGGTATAGCCGTTTTCTTCGGCATACTTGCGGACGTCGGCGGTGATCTTCATCGAGCAAAAGGTGGGGCCGCACATCGAACAAAAATGCGCAGTTTTGGCACCTTCGGCGGGAAGTGTTTCGTCGTGGAAGTCAATGGCTCGGGCCGGGTCGAGTCCGAGCGCGAATTGGTCGCGCCAGCGGAATTCGAAACGGGCCTTCGAAATGGCATTGTCGCGTTCCTGCGCAGCCGGGTGTCCCTTGGCGAGGTCTGCGGCGTGGGCAGCGATTTTATAGGTGATCACTCCTTCACGAACATCGTCGCGATTGGGGAGGCCGAGGTGTTCCTTCGGTGTGACGTAGCAAAGCATGGCGCAACCATACCAACCGATATTGGCGGCTCCGATACCGCTGGTAATGTGATCGTATCCGGGCGCGATGTCGGTGGTGAGCGGTCCGAGGGTGTAGAAGGGAGCTTCGTGACACCAATCGATTTGCTTCTGCATGTTTTCTTCGATGAGTTGCATCGGAACGTGGCCGGGGCCTTCATTCATGACTTGGCAACCTTTGGCCCAGGCGCGTGTGGTGAGTTCGCCCTGGATTTCCAATTCGGCTAGCTGCGCGTAATCGTTGGCGTCGGCAATCGATCC
>NHEN01000134.1 GCA_002172625.1 Verrucomicrobiaceae bacterium TMED86
TGTCTATCAGCAACTCCAGTCTACTCGGTTTGATATTCTTGACTTTACAGAAACCAAAGAGAACTCGAATCGTCCTTCGGCGGTTAGTGCCGCTATCAATTTCCTTATAATCAATAATCGCAAAATGACTTGGGTTGGTGTGGGGCTGGGTCTTCGGTGGTATTCCACACGTCAGCGCAATTTTAGTGCACAAAATTTAAGAAAAGCGGGCGGGGAACCCACTCTCCAAATTGGCTAGCAACCCGCATACTCTCTGCTCGCAGCTTATTTCACTTTTACCTCGCGGTCGTTCTTCACCGCTTCACCGGGAGTACAGCGACCTTCTTTGACTTGCTTGTCCAGCAGGGCGAGGAGTTCTTTAACTTTCTTCGGCTCATCCTTGAGGAGGTTTTTAGTTTCACCGGGATCGGCCTCGAGATTGAACAACTGCATTTCGGGAAGGCCCTCTTTCTTGGCGACATTTTCACGGGGAGCACTCCAGCCGCCACTTCCACGGCAGAGACATAATTTCCAGAAACCTTCACGAATCGCAAATGACCCGCCGATGGAATGGCTGATGAGGCTCTTGCGTGCGGTCTTGCTTTTCCCATTTAAAACCGGCCACAAGCTGTAGCCATCTTCGCCGCCCAGTGCCTTGCGCTCCTGCCCGGTAATTTCTTCGAGAGTGGTGTAGATGTCGGTGAGGCAGGCGAGGTCTTGCCGTTTCACTCCCGCGACGACCTTGCCGGGCCAACGCATGATCAAAGGCACGCGATGTCCGCCTTCATAGATGTCAGCCTTGTGTCCGCGATACACGCCGCTGGGATCGTGCCCTTTCTTCCCGAGCACTTCGAAATTCCCTTCAGGCGAACAACCATTGTCGCTCGTAAAAATGATCATGGTGTTTTCGTCGATGCCGGCTGCTTTCACCGCCGCAATCAAGTCCCCCATGTGATGATCCATTTGCTGCACAAAGTCTGCATAGGGATTGATACCACTCGCGCCTTTAAACGGAGGCACGGGCACGATGGGCGTATGCGGTGCCGGAAGCGGGAGATAGATAAAGAAGGGTTTATCTTCCTTCGCCCGTTCCTTCACGCGCTCCATTGTCTTGTCGAAAAGATGAGGCAAGACTTCGTCGATCTTGAAATCCGGCGCGATGGGTCCTTTGCGATACCAGCCGTAGGGATCTTCTTTCTTGGTCACCCCTTCTTCGCGCTTCGGCTGCGCGGTCACCTTGCCCGTATCCACCCAGACATAGGGCGGCATATCGAGTGACCCACAGTGCCCGTAGTATTGGTCAAAGCCATTGATGTTTGGCCCGTTTTTCACCGGCTTGGTAAAGTCGATCTCATTCCCGTCCTTGGCCCAATCCCATCCCAGAT
This sequence comes from Verrucomicrobiaceae bacterium TMED86, assembly GCA_002172625.1. GTDB lineage: Bacteria > Verrucomicrobiota > Verrucomicrobiia > Verrucomicrobiales > Akkermansiaceae > SW10. The sequence goes on from NHEN01000134.1 coordinate 1,365, forward strand.
GCCATTTCCCGATCATCGAGGTATGATAACCCGCTCCCTTCAACAAATGCCCAAGCGTCGGACGATCCGCCGGAATCAAATGAGGACTCCGTCCGCTCAGCACGCCCCGCGCAAGCCGGGACCGCCAGTTATAGCGTCCCGTCAGCAAACCGTAACGCGTCGGGGTGCACACCGAGCTCGGCGTATGCGCATCGAGGAAAGTCATCCCCTCCTTTGCCATCTTCTGCAAATGCGGCGTCTTAATTTTGCACTCCAAATTAGTCGGCGAAATATCACCAATGCCCAAATCATCAGCCATCACCAAAATGATATTCGGCTTCTCCGCCGCCCAACTCCATCCGGCTGCCAAAAACAGCCCCATCCGAAAAATCGTTTTCATCATGGCCCTTAAACCATTCCAAATCCCCCACCCTTTCAAGAATCGATGCCGGGAGATTTTTCCTCGCGCCGATTTTCTCATTCTCTAAGCTCTTTTTATCATGGAACGACGAGACTTAATGAAAATGATCGCCACCACGGTCGGTGGCGCCATCGCATTGCCGGAAGCGGTCTATGCCCGACTGGGAGAAGACCTCAACCAAGGCGATCTCAACTTTTTCCGCCCCGCGCAGCGCGCCCAGGTCGCGATGATTGCCGAAGCCATCATTCCTGAAACCGATACCCCGGGAGCAATCGAAGCCGGCGTCCCCGAATGGATCGAAGTCATCGTGAAAGATTGTTTCGAGGAGGCAGACCAAGACATCATCATCGACGGTCTCGCCGATCTCGCTCGCCGTTGCCAAAAGGCCCACGGCAAGAGCATCGATCAACTCAGCGGCGAGGAGCAGGTTTTCTTCCTCAATAAGATGAACAATGAGACGCAGACCGAGAAAAAGAAACGCGCCAAGAAGGAAGGCTGGCAACGCCGTACTTTCCTCGAGCAGTTCAAGGACCTCACCAAGCTCTGCTACTGCAGTTCCGAAGTCGGAGCCACCCAGGCCTTCGAATACCATCTCGTCCCGGGCAAGTGGGTTCCCTCAATGCCTCTGAAACCCGGCCAAAAGGCCTGGGCCATGTAACAATTAAATCACCAAGATCATGAATCTCTCAATTAAAGGCAAAGCCGAACATACTTACGATGCCATCGTCGTCGGCTCGGGAATCTCAGGAGGTTGGGCCGCCAAAGAGCTCACCGAAAAAGGGCTCAAAACGCTCGTCCTCGAACGTGGTCACGACATCAAACACGTCGTCGATTACAAGACGAGCAACTCTGCGCCCTGGCAGCTCAACCACCTCAACAAGCCTTCGCGAGAAACACTCAAACAACAGCACAAACAGGCCCGCACCGGCTACACCGTGCGCCCCGACGCGGGCTACCTTTTCGTCGATGACGAAGATCATCCCTACGAGGAAAAGAAGCGCTTTGACTGGATGCGCGGCTACCACACCGGCGGACGTTCCTTGATGTGGGGCAAGCAAAGCTACCGCCTCAGCCCGATGGACATGGAGGCCAATGCGAAGGAAGGCATCGCCATTCCCTGGCCCATCAAGTACGAGGAACTCGCACCATGGTATTCCCACGTCGAAAAATTCGCAGGTATCTCCGGCTCCAAAGAGGGGCTGACGCAATTGCCCGACGGCGAATTCCAACCCCCGATGGGCCTCACTCCAGCCGAGCTCGATCTCAAAGCAGCCATCGAAGGAAAGTTTAAAGGCCGCACCCTCATTCCCGGTCGCGTCGCACACCTCACCGCGCCCACCAAAGAGCAAACGGCTCTCGGCCGTGGTACCTGTCTCTACCGCAACATGTGTCGCCGGGGATGTCCCTTTGGCGCCTACTTCTCAAGTCAGGCCGCCACCTTGAAAGCCGCCGAAATGACCGGCAAGATGACGCTCCGCCCGCATTCCATCGTCTCTTCCGTGATCTACGATGACAAAGCCGGGAAAGCCATTGGCGTGCGTCTCATCGACGAAATCACCATGGAAACGGTAGATTACTACGCCAAGATCATCTTCCTCAATGCCTCCACCGTGGCCTCGACCGCCATCCTGATGAACTCCACTTCCAAGCGTTATCCCGATGGCATGGACGAGAGCGGATCGCTCGGCGGATACCTCATGGACCACCACCTCGGAGTGGGGGCCAGCGGAACCCTCGACACCCATGAGGACAAGATTCACTTCGGTCGTCGTCCCAACGGATTCTACATTCCCCGCTTCCGCAACTTCAGTGAGAAAGCAAAAGGCGACTACCTCCGCGGCTTTGGCTATCAGGGACGCGGCCAGCGCCAGGGATGGTCCCGCTACATCGGTGGCTTCGGCGCGGACTTCAAAAAAGAACTCACCTCCTTCGGCCCATGGCGCGTCGGCATGGGTGGCTTTGGAGAATGTCTCCCCTACGACAACAACCGCATCACGCTCAGCAAAGAGAAGACCGACAAGTGGGGACTTCCCCTCGTCGTTGCCGATGCCGAATTCCAGCAGAACGAGCTCAACATGCGCGTGGACATGAAAAACGACGCCATGGAAATGCTCGAAGCAATGGGTGCCAAAAACGTTCGCGGTTACAACAACACGCCTTCCATCGGACTTGGCATTCACGAGATGGGAACCGCCCGCATGGGCAGCTCTCCGAAGGAATCCGTCCTCAACAAATACAACCAGGTTTGGGGTGCGAAGAACGTCTTCTGCACCGACGGCTCCGCCATGGTCTCCGCCGCCTGCACCAATCCCTCACTCACCTACATGGCCATGACCGCCCGAGCCGTCGACCACGCCGTGAGTGAAATGAAGAAAGGGAATCTGTAAAAAAATTCTCTTTCCAATCGTCTCATCAACCAAAAACGGGCCACTCCAAGGAGCGGCCCGTTTGGGGATTCAAGCTAAACTTACTCCGTGGTGAAGCAACTCGCAGGAAGGCCTTCGGCGTTCACGAGGTTGGCGCCGGTTGGGTTGGTAGCCCAGGCGTAACGAGCCTTCTTCGGGTCATTTACGGTATTGGATGAAAGGATGACCTTGCCATTCTCGATCGTGGCTTGCGCCCAATCCCACTTGCCGTCAGCTCCAGCAATTTCGAAACGTTGCAGCGGCTTGCCATCGCGGGACTTCAAGCCAACGGCATGGTCGAAGGAAACGATGATCTTGCCATCCTTGATCTCTGATCCGGAATAGAGCGGGCCGGAAACGACGACGTCTTTCTTCCCGTAGTCCTGGTTGAGAGCCCAACGTGCGAGGCGCTTGCCGACGTCCAGCTTGTTACGTGGATGAATGTCATTGGCGGCTCCGATCTCATTGATGACAGCCATGCCACCTTTAGGAATCGACTTGAGCGCGCGGCGCATTTCGTCCTGCACCACAACCCAATCACTCTCAACTCCGGGAGTGGTGGTTGGCGCGCGAAAGTTGGCGAGTTGCACCCAGTAAAAGGACATCTCATTCCCCCAGCGCTTGCGCCAATCGGCAACCATGCAACCAAGGAGTTCTTCGTAAACACTGGCAGTGCCTCCGTTGGCATTCGACTCACCCTGATACCAAATCGCACCTTTGGCCCCATAACCCGCGAGCGGAGAAATCATGCCGTTGTAGATTGTCGAAGCGAGGCTGGGATTCTGGCCGGGATCGTTGGGCTTACGGGGACCACGCGGCTTCTTACCCTTCTTCTCCTTTTGCCATTCTTTCAGTTTGGCGTCGAAAGCGGCTTTCTGCTTGTTGAAATTTTCCATGGCCCTCTTCGGGTCCCAGGCAGCTTCGGCCTTCGCCCTTTTTTCAACGACACCTTTGGCTTCAGGGAGTGCTTTCAAGGCCTCCATGCTAGTGAACGCTTCCACCGGCTTGCCGCCCCAGGCACATTCGATAATGCCCACCGGCACTCCGAGTTCGGCCCGCAATTGCTTTGCGAAATAATAACCGACTGCGGTAAAATTCTTGGTATTGTCCGGCTCCGTCGGGTTCCAGCTTCCGCTCCAATCTTTCTGCGGCTCACCCTTGGCGACGTTGGACGAAACGAAGACTCGGAGAAGAGGATCTTTAGCTCCTGCAATTTCTTTCTCAGCTCCATCACTGGCAGAAACACGCCATTCCATATTCGACTGCCCCGAGGCGAGCCAAACTTCTCCGACCAAGACGTCCTTGATTTCTTTCTTACCTCCGTCTCCTTCAATGGTGAGGGTTTGGCTGGCATCCGAGGCCTTGAGTCCTTTGAAATCCACCACCCAATCACCCGACTTGCTCGTCTTGGCCGTGAGAGCCTGACTTCCGAGGCTGACCTTGATATCGGTACCGGGCTTGGCCCAACCCCAGATCTTGGCGGAGTCATCACGCTGGAGGACCATGCCATCAGAAAAGAACTGAGGGACTTTGAGTTCAGCGAACGCCGGCAATGAGGCGAGAACGAGGAGAGGAAGAGATAACTTCATGGACGAGGAATATTCCCTTTATCGGCGCGGGGTCAAGCAACCAGCTTTAACAATGTCTCACTTGCACAACATTCATCCCCACGCCATCGTGCCGCCATGCTTCGTCACTTCCTCCTTTGGCTTCTGGTATTCAGTTCCCAATTGGCAGCCCAAGTCCCCGCACCTCGCGAAACCACCCCCGGCGAAGGAACCATGCCCATCGACTACCGCACCGCAATCGTAACTCCCGACTCTCTTGCACAGGAAGCTCAAATCCTCAGCTCTTCTCTGGGGAAACTCACCGGCTTGCAACACCGTCTTCTCAAACCCTGGCAAGGCCGCCAGGTCCTGCAAAAAATCATTCTCGAAATCGACGAGTCCCTACCCGCAAGTGCCTATACCCTCACCATTAATCCAAAGACCGCGGTCATTCGCGGAAGAGACGGAGAAGGCATTCTTAACGGAATTCAAACATTTTCCCAACTCCTCCCCATCGAGGCCCAACCGCAACAATCGTCAAAAATTCCCTGTCTCACGATCAAAGACTCCCCGGTAGCAAATCGTCGCATTCTCTTCATCGACACCGCCCGACACCTCTTCCCGGTCAAGACCTTGAAATCACTTCTCAGCTGGATGAGTTACCACAAACTCAACGAACTCCACCTTCATCTCAACGACGACCAAGGCTGGCGGCTCGAAAGTAAACAATTCCCCAAGCTGACCGGAATCGGCTCTCTCCGTAATTCGACACCCCCATACACCGACCACCCAGACGACGAAAACTCGGAGGAATACGGAGGATATTATTCCCAGGACAACATCAAAGAACTGCTGTCGCACGCCGCTAGGTTTCATATCAAGGTCATCCCCGGATTTTCCCTCCCCACCCATGCCTCCGCAATCCTTGCCGCTTACCCCGAATTGGGGAACAAGGACCTGCCAGACTACGATCCAGAAGTGCAGTTCACCTGGGGAACATTCCCCGATACCCTGGCTCCCTCCCCGGAAACATTCGCCTTCCTAAGCACGCTATTTGCCGAAGTTGCTACTCTCTTTTCTGCAAAGGAAATCAGAATTCACGCCCCAGACGTTCCCTGGATCGAATGGCAAAATTCTCCGCGGGCGCAAAGCTACCTCAAAGCCAACAAGCTTGACTCTCCCGCAGCTTTGCAAGGCCACTTCCTGACAAAAATCGACGCCATCCTGGCAACCCACAAACGCAAGCGATTTGATCCCGCCAGCGTCCCCGCGATTGACCTCTCAACTTATCAACGTCCCCCAGAACTCGAGCTCGCCGAAGACCCCACCCGCGAGGCCGCCACTCCCATGATCTCAATCTCAAAGGTCTATCAATTTCAGAAATCACCCGCGATGCAAGCCACCCTGTGGTCTCCCTTGGTTCACGACGAAGACAAGCTCATCTACCAACTCTTCCCCCGCCTCGCCGCATTCGCCGAAGCCGCCTGGTCGGCTCCCTCAACCGACAAGTTCGAACAATTCCAAACCCGAATGCTTCCCATTCTCAACTTCTACCAAAATGCCAATCTCGAGGTCGCCGATATCTACCTCCCCCCGAAAAGAGCCGCCCTTCAGGGAACCAAGGTCACTACCGACATGAAACACAACGGAGATCGCTGGCCGGAACTCGCCTTCGATGGCGACCTCGATAGCTACTTCCAATCTCACGGAGGAGTCAGTAAAGGCAACCACCTGACTTTCGAATTCCCCTTCCCGGTCGAAGGAAAAATTACCTTCCCAACCGGAGGCGAAGAACAAGGTGTCCTGAAAAATGGCATTTTGGAATCTTCCATCGACGGAATAAAATGGAGCGCCCCGGTGACTCTTGCCAATGGAGTCGCTGCCATCATTCTTCCCGAGGGGTCAAAATTTCTTCGCCTCAAAGTCACCGCCGCTCAGGCGAAGCCGATACTCGTCAACGAGCTTTCCCTTGCAGAAAAACTCCTTCCCCCGGTCGTCCATGACGTCCGATTCACCGAGTTCAGCCAAGTCGATGACGAGGGCCGTCCTTTCAGAGCCCAACTTACCTTCGAAGCCAACTTCGCCGATCATCCGGAGCTCCGCCAACAGATTAAAGCAATGAGACAACGCTTCTTTTCCTCAGGCCCACGAATTATGGAAGTCGCGGGATTGATTGGACAGGAGGATTCCGTCAAATTCAAAATCCGCCTTGGCGAGAAAACAAAGACACGCGAGGGAGTCCTAACAATCAATCCGGATGAACTCCGAAACCTCTCGGCACCTGATGCAGAGGATTTGCTCCTCAAACATCTCATCACCCACTTTCAGAATTTCTCCAACGATGCTCCAAGTTGGTTCGCCACTGGAATAGTTGACTACCTCCGAAAGCGCGAGATTCCCGATTCCACCTGGGCCCGGAATTTTCCCCAGAATCCAGTCCGATCCGAAGCCCTCTCCGGTCACGCGGAGAGCGCCGCGTTTCTGAGTTGGCTCGTTTCCCAACACACTGAAATCCTCCTCCAAAATGCCTGCCGATCCTTCCGTAAGGGAATTAACAACCCCCTCATTTGGAGAGGTTCGGCCAACAACAAAACTTTGGAAGAACTGGTCAGAGAGTATCAAGAATGACTGCTGTCTCGCGGAGAGGAAGCAATTGTCGCCGGCCGCTCTGAAATAAAAACCCACCCGTGCGGACACGGATGGGTTTTCATACACAACAACAAATATTACCCAACGAAGGAAGGTCGATACGACCGAAGCCATACAATTCCCTTCGCGAGACAACTTGTTGACTTCAGATAGAGTGATTTTCCAAAAATGAAAAGACAGATTTTCGTTAAGAGAAGATTTCTTGGGAGTATGAATGTCATACAAATATAGTTCCTCCTGATTTCCAACCCGTTCGCAACACCCAAAAGTAGTCCTTCGTTTCATCACCGCTGTAATCACCTCCGTGAGTCTTTGCTCGGCAGAAACGATCAAGAGAGATGTATGGGGAGATTCGCCTTTGATCTGGAGACTCTCATTTTAAGTGCATCCAGTGGACCGAAGATTGATCTGAGAAAATGGCGCCTTCGCCCATACGGTCCCGCGAGACGCCATTGAAATAGGTTCCATAAGTCCTATCGGCCCCACAATTGACTTCCCCCCATCCCAGAGCCAAGCTCCGCACATGGCCGACCTGACTCATCTTGACGAGAGTAACCAACCCCACATGGTTGATGTCTCCGCCAAAACTCCAACCATCCGTATCGCGACAGCTTCCTGTCTCGTCAAAATCGGGACCGAACTCATTTCGCAGATGGACGGCGGCGAACTAAAAAACAAGAAAGGTCCCGTCCTCCACACCGCCATTCTCGCTGGCATTTCCGGCACCAAAAAAACCTCCGATCTTATCCCGCTCTGCCACCCTCTCCCGCTCGATTCCGCCAAGATCGAGATTACTCCGCACGACGAGGAAACCCTTCTCGTCACCGCGATTGCCAAAACCACCTCACGCACCGGCGTGGAAATGGAAGCCCTCACCGGAGCCTCGACCGCGGCTCTCACTCTCTACGACATGTGTAAGGCCGCCAACCGGGCCATCATTATCACCGATCTCAAACTCGTCACCAAGACCGGCGGAAAGTCCGATTACCAAGCCAAATAATGTCGCTCTCCTTCAACCCCCGCGCCGTTCTCTTCGATTTCGACGGAGTGATCCTCGATACCGAGTGGCCCATTTACGAAACCTGGCGCGACCTTTTTCTCGAACACGGAGAGGAACTCACCCTCGAGACCTACGTGCAATGCATTGGGTCGGACTTCGACACTTGGTCACCCGAAACCTACCTCGAATCTCTCACCGGGCTGAATTTCGATTGGAAAACAATCAACCCGGCCCGCAACGTCATCATCCGAGAAGAAGTCGGCAAACTCGATGCGGTTCCCGGAATTCGCGAGTCCTTGGCCCATTTCCAACAACAAGACATCCCCTGTGCCGTCGTCTCCAGCTCCGACCACAATTGGGTCGACGGCTGGCTCGAGCACCTCGGGCTCACTTCCTATTTCCAAACCATCGTTTGCAAAGGCGACGCCCCAAAAATAAAACCCGCTCCCGACCTTTACCTCGAGGCGGTCCGACGGATGAATCTTCCCGCCTCAGATTGTCTCGTCATCGAAGACTCCCTCAACGGCATGAAATCCGCGCATCTCGCCGGATGTCCAGTGGTCGCCATCCCAAATCGAATTACGGCTTGTATCAACTTTGACGAGGCCGAGTTCCAGTTTGCCACCATGACCGAATTTACTGCTGCACTATGAAGTCGATCGCTCTTGCCTCACTCATCTTTCTGACCAGCTGCGGGGAAAAAGAGGAAGAAGCCGTTCTGCGTCGCAAGGAAAGCCAACGTCCGCTCATGGGGACTCTCTTCCGGGTTGTCACCTATGTCGACGATGATGAAGCCGGCCGCAAGGCCATGGACGAAGCCTTCGAGATTGCGGCAGACTTTGCGACGGCAGCCACTGACTACGAAGCCGACTCGGAACTCAACCTCTTCTGCAAATCCGCCGCCGGAGAACCGGTAAAGTTAAGCGAACATCTCTTCGGAGTTCTTGCTCTCGCCCACCAACTTGCGATCGACACCGCAGGAGTCTATGACCCTACTTTGGGGCCACTCACCCACCTTTGGCGCGAGTCAAAAAACTCGGGAATCCTCCCCGATGAAGAGATGCTCAAAGCAGCCAAAAGTGTCAGCGGATACCAACATCTTTCCCTTAATCCCGACGATCAAACCGCCACTCTCGCTCTCAACGGAATGCAACTCGATCTTGGCGGCATCGCCAAAGGCTACGCTGCGGATCTCATCTTCGAACATTTGAAAAACGCCGGATACAACCAAACCCTCGTCGCCGCTGCCGGGGACATTCGCCTCGGAGACGCCCCCCCGGACAAAGAAGGTTGGGGCATCGCCCTCCGCACGTTTCGCCTCACTCCTTCCGAACCCATGTTCCTCAAAAACTGTGCCATTTCCACCTCCGGCGACCTCTACCAAAACGTCCAAATTGGAAAGAACAAATACTCCCACCTCATCGATCCCAAAACCGGATTAGGAATGACTTCCCGCCGCGCTGCCTCCGTTATCGCCCCCTTCGCACAGCTCACTGATCCTCTTGCCACCGCGGCCTGTCTGATCGACGAACCGGCTCAACTCGCCAACATCCGTCCGGACCTTTCCCTCCGCATTCTCTACGAAGACCCAAACATTCAACCCGTCGTCACGGGAGCCTTCTTGGCGAACTGACTTTTCAATTTTTCCGGGACTTCCACCTCGGGATGCTCTTTCACTTCGTCATCATACCAGTGAGAGTAGTTCAGCAGAAAAAGCTAGTCTATCGCGCTTCGAAACGGCCGGGTCCCCACAAACATCGCGATAACAGCCATCAACGCCACCAAGCCCAACATCCACAAGAGATCCAAAACTCCCACCGTTCCGCCCAAAACCGGGATCACGGAAACAAGCGCCGAGACCAGACCGATTCCCAGCCCCCAGGTCACCATCGAACTCACTTCCTTCTTCATGATCTCATTGCGTGAGGCTTTCGAGATTCCCAACACTTTGAGAGTTTGAAACTCCTCTTTTCGCTCCACTAAATTCCTCGCCGTGACCACACCCACACCCACACTTCCGAGAATCATCCCGAGCGCTCCCAGCACGTTGAAGATTGCGATGTAGGTGTTTTCCACTTCGTGAAAAGCGGCGAGCCGATCTTTCGTAGCGGTGACTTTTCCACCCAAATCTGCCGTGGCGATTTGCAGATTTTCGCGGGCTTCTTCGTCCGCCACGAGGAACAATTCGTAGCCGCCCATCGAGGGAAATTTCTTCACCAACATTTCTTCATCGACCACCAGACTTCCCTGAAAAATGGAATCTTTGATCACACCCGCGATCACGATGGGGAATTCGTTCCCCCACTCGTCTTCGTAAATCAACTCATCGCCCACCTTCTTTTTCAGCACCCACATCATCGTCGTCTCATCAACGAAGGCTTTGGCTCCCCCTTTCAGCTTCGACCAATCGGCATCTGTTTTGAAACGATCCTCTAGCTGGTCCACATTCACTCCAAGAAGTCGCGGTCGATTGGAGGCATTGAGATTAAAGCAATCCACATCGTCCCCCGCCCCAATCCGAAACGGCACCACACTCTCCGACTTTAACCCGAACCACTCCACCTCCCCTTCGGCGTCTGCCGGACGATTCACCGGCGCACTGGTTTCCACCCACCAGGCAAAACCTCCCGCCCCGCTCTTGAAATCCTCCCAATTATCGCCCCCGCCTTTGCGGAACGACGCCACGGAAAGCACCAGAAAAACCCCTGCTGCAAGCACGCCCACCACGGTCAAACTACGGGACGCCCGTCGGCTCAGATTCACCTTGGCCAAGCCCTCTGGGCTGAGTTCGCCCAAAGAACCGATGCTCCCCAACTTCTTTCGGAAGACTCCCAATCCACCCAACAACACACCGAAGCCAATCAAGAAAAACGCGCCTTGCGGACCGACCGCGAAATTCATCGCAATCCCCCCGCCCACCATCAGAACGCCAAGAACGATCAGGACCATGGAAAATTTGCTCTTCGTCCCAACCTGTTCTTCAGCACCCGAATTCAAGCGGAAACTCGCACTTTGCTTCGCCTGCTTTCGCGTCGTCAACCAAACCGAAAGCAAAGACAAAAACACGATAATCAACAATCCGCTTACCACCGTTCCCGAACTCAAGTGTAGGTCGAAAACCGTTCCACCCGCGCCCCAAATTGACCCAATCACTTTCAGCACAAGGGCACAAAATCCAATCGCCAGAACCGCTCCCAAGATCGCGCCAATCAGCACGACAAAAAAGGCCTCACCCAAGCGCCAATTTGAAATCTTCTTCGCCTTGATTCCCACCGCGGCGAGCAGTGCACCTTCTTCCGCACGTTGCTCGACATTGAAACGAAAGAGCATCGTCACCAGGGCAATCGCGGAGAGAATGAGAAAGAAACTCATCGAGAGAAAGAGCATCGCAAAATCCACTGGTGACTTGGCGGCCTCTTTCGCTTGCTCCGAAAAATCCTGCAGATGCATCCCGGCTAATTCAGGTTTTAAGATTCCCCGCACTTGCGCTGAAACCGCTTCAAGGTCACCGCCCGGCACGCGAATCCCGGTGGAATTCCCCCAACGATTTGCCCAGAGCGATTCAGCTGTTTCCCGCGATACGAAGGCCTTCGGCGTTCCCTTGTACTTTTCCCAATAGTCGTCGTCTTTATCGCGAATGCGTTTTAGGTCCAGGGGCAAACCCGGATCCCAATCACGCGCGCTTTTGACATCGGCCACTCCCGGAAAGTCGGGCATCCAGTTTTTATCCGCTGCCGGGCCTTCCATCGGGACAACCCCGACCACCGTGAAAACCGCCTTTCGCTCTACCAACTTGCTCCCTCCTTCGATGGCGAAATAATCCATCGTCAATTCGTCTCCGACGCCCGCCTTCAAATCCTCCGAAAGCCATTCATTGATGACCACTTCATCTTTTCCCGGCTGCGTTGGAAGAAAGGCCGCCGACTCACCGCTTACTCCCGTGACCATGGAGTAAGGCGTCTCAGCAACTTCCGTTGCAAGCGTGTTTACCAAGTATGTGAGAATCGGTTCCCCGGAGATCTTATCGGCAATTCCCGGCTCGAAAAAGATACGCTCTGATCGCACTTCAACCGCTCCCGGCACGTCCACAATCGAAATCCCATAGTCGCCCATCGTCAGTGAGTCGGCATCGAATGCGTTTTCTTGCCCAAGTAAAAGCAGGTTACTTTTCTCCTCCAACTTCAGCTCTTTTTGCAAACGGCCCAAAGGCAGAAATACCGTCGAGGGCGCTACCTGAGATTGCTCCAAGCTGAAGCGCCCGAATTGTTTATCCGTCACAATATGCGCCACCGTGCCACGAAGAGACTCGATCGTCTCTCCTTCGCCCGAAAGCGGTGCATCGCGGGAAAGTAATCCCGGCTTTTGCACGCGCACGACGAGATCGTCGCCCACCTTCAAATCCAATGCCGCTGCCAATTGCGAACTAATGGCAACCTCCCGCTCCGAGAGCGATAGCTTCGTAGCTTCTGGCGCAAACTCCCAAAAGTTTCCCTGTATTCCTAAAATCTGAACCTGTCCTTCGCCTCGCTCACCGACATTCACCTGGCCCTTCAAGTAGAGTAGTGTCGACCCCCCAGTCCGCTCGGCCAAATCCACCCGGAAAAACCGCTCTCCGCCGGAAAAAATCTGCGTCACCTTTCCTGTCCGCAACTCAGCTGCCTTGGCGAGACTCTCCTTCACCGAGTCCCCCGCCATCAAGGCCCCCAAAAGAACCATCGCCCCCACCGCCGCCCCAGCGACCACGCCCACATAAGCCGCCCGGTAATGCCGAACGCCTTTCCAGATAAATGAAATGCCTCTCATGTGGCGAAAGTATAGCGGGCCTCCAAGATCCCACAAGGAGCAGGAAGCCTCCTTTAGTTTACGGTCGCGACACGAAGAGCATTTCGGAACTCCTCGAGATCCAATAATTCAGATAAATTCACCAAAGGACGGGATTTGCTCCGAGCCAATCCGGACAAGGAATCGCCATCGTTGCATCCTCTTACTTTGTGGCTTGCTCGAGCGCTTCAAGTGCTTCCTCGGCACCGAAGAATTCAGGCATGATAATCAGTTTCTGATCGGGATCCGCCGGCACGATGATGTTCACGGGCAAATTAGACCGTCCATTTTCCCCGTAGCGTTCAAGATCAGCGTTAATGGCCGGGTCACCGTGGGTATTGTCCGCCTTTACGAGAAGAACATCGAGTTCCTCAAGACGCTCCAAAACTTTTTTGCTTGAGAACACACGGCCCTCATTTGCTTTACAGGTGAGTCACCAATCAGCGGTATAATCGACCCAGACAATTCGTTTTTTGGTTCGAGAAAGCTCAATCACTCCGGGATACCATTCCTGCCAGGCGAGCCCGTCCTTAGGCTTTTTCGACACCGAATAGGCCCAGGTCAATCCACCGAAAATCATCAGACCGGAGAGAGCATACCCCGTCACCATTCGTTTGGTTTTTGAGGTAATTGGAGTTCCCCAACGTCCGTAGAGATAGGCCCCAAGCCCGATCAAGGTCAGAGCAAAGAGAAAGTAGTTGAAGTGTTCCTCACCCACGAGGGTAAGATAACTCTTGAGGAAAAAGACCACCGTCGCAAAGACCAGGAAGGCCATGATTTGCTTGAAGCTCTCCATCCAGGCTCCCGGGCGGGGAAGCTTTTTGATCAATGCGGGGAAGAACGAGAGGACGATGTAGGGGCTGGCAATACCAAGTGCAAAAACGGTGAAAACGGCAAAGGCAATTGGCTTGGGTTGCGAGAGCGCAAAGCCCATCACCGCTCCGAGAAATGGTCCGGAACACGGCGTGGCAATGAGAGTCGTAAGCACTCCTGAAAAGAATGATCCGGAGTAGCCTTTCTTACCCTGCAATTCACCACCAACCCCGGTGAGGCTCGTCCCAATTTCAAACAAACCAAAGAGGTTCAGGCCCATCGCAAAAAGGAGAACAATAATTGCGCCGAGGAAAATCGGATTACTCAGCTGTTCTCCCCAGTTCAAATTGAGGGATATAATGACAGCAGACAAAATCCACATCGTCACCAAAAGACCCAGACCAAATACCAGACCATGAATTTTAATCTTCTTTTCGTCTTCTCCGGCTTGAGCCACAAAACCCATGACCTTCAGGCCAAGAACTGGAAACACACAGGGCATCAAATTTAAAAGCAGACCGCCAATGAAGACGAAGAAAAGAGAGGATCCAAAAGTCACTTTCTTTTCCTCAATTCCACCAGGCAGGACGATCTCAAGCTTGGCATCGACATCGTAAAGTTCCGCTCCCGCCGCGATCTCTTCTGCCGTGGCTTTCACCGTTTCCAGATGAACTGCCGGAGCCGGAGCCATGTCCACTGGAGGGTCGGCAGCATCGGGATTTGCCGAGAGCGGAATCGAAACATTTACCGCCGCTCTGCCGGTTTCCGTTTGGTAAACTAGCATTCCCGACATGGTTTCCAGAGTCGGTCCTTTATCGATGAAGAGATCTTCATTTCCGAAATTGCGGTCAAAATACGCAATGATCATTTGCCCATCAACTTCGGCGTCCTGCAATGACTGGCTGTCCACTTGCTGGTCGGAAGAGAAGAAGTAGATCCCATCTTCCTGAATCGAAATTCCGTCCGGAGCGGTCGCAGTGAGAGAGAACGAGCCCTCTTCCTCGACAGCTTCAAAAGTCCAGCCATCCGCTGGTTTGGCAATCGGAGGGTTTTCAAAAACCGCGGCGCCAGCGGCATCAGGAACGGTCGCGGCCGCAGATTTGATTACGAGGGAAATCTCTCCGGATTCCTGAACACAGCTGCCTTCATCACAAATCTGCCAACCTGCTTTTCCGCTGATTGTGAGATCTTTTCCGGGAGCCAATTCCTTTGGAGCGGTGATCTCGTAGTAAAAAACAACTTCTCCTTCGTATCCATAGAGCACGGTATCAAGCCCACCTGACTTCGTTTCGATCGCCCGGGGAATAGTGAAAATCGTCTCACTCGCCGTAAATCCATCGGGGAGCGCCCAATCAACCTTCATCGAAGTCCCAAGAATTCCGGGGTTTACGTAATAGGAATGCCAGTGCTCGGGATGGTTGAGTTGCAGGGCAATTTTGAAAGTCTCGCCCGGAGCAATCCCAGTAACTTGAGATACCGCTTTGAAGGTGGACTTATCACCACCACCAAACTGCGCATTGGCCAGAGATGAGAAGAAAAAGGTGAGGAGGAGAATCAGTGATCGTTGCATCATTGCTAGGTATTGATTTGCCGTTGGAGGGACCAAGCCGCCGCTTTCTTCCAAGATATTTTCAGAAGATGGCCGGAAGATGGCATGGAACCGCTCTAACAACAGTTAAAAAGCGCCGCAGATTCGGTGGGTTATACACGGTTTACTCTTCCGCTTTTCGCGGAAAAGGCGTAAGTCCCGCGTATGAGAATTTTGACCGGCCTGCAACCAAGCGGACGTCTTCACGTGGGAAATTACTTTGGCGCGGTCAAGCCAGCCATCGATGCCCAAGGCGAAGGCGACGGTTATTACTTCATCGCGGACTACCACGCGATGACCACGACGCATGATCCCGCCACGCTCCGCGAGAATGTCCGCGGCGTGGCGATCGACTTTCTCGCTTGCGGCTTCGACCCGTCACGTGGCGTCTTTTTCAAACAAAGCGCGGTGCCCGAAGTCAACGAACTGGCTTGGATTCTCTCGACCGTTTGTCCCATGGGCCTCCTCGAACGCTGCCACTCTTATAAGGACAAAATCGCGAAAGGCATTTCCGCCAACCACGCGCTTTTCGCTTATCCCGCGCTCATGGCGGCGGACATCTTGCTTTACGATTCCAACATCGTGCCCGTCGGTGACGACCAAAAACAACACCTTGAGGTGACCCGCGATCTCGTCGGAAAAATCAACGACCAGTACGGCGAAGGCACTCTCGTCATGCCGAAGGCCCGCATTCGCGAAAGCGTTGCCAAGGTCCCCGGACTCGATGGCGAGAAGATGAGCAAAAGCTACAATAATACTCTCCCCATCTTTGGCGACGAGAAGCCGAACAAGAAACTCATCATGCGGATTCAGACCGATTCCGCCGCTGTAGAAGATCCCAAGCCCACGGAAAATTCCGTCATTCTGGCACTCTACCAACTCTTCGCCGGCGAATCAGAATACCAACAAATGATCTCCGACTACGAGAATGGCGGATGTGGATACGGTGACTTTAAAAAGCGCCTGGCAGAAGCTTACTGGGATTACTTCGCTCCCATGCGCGCCAGACGCGAAGAACTCATCGCCAATCCCGACGAGGTCAATTCCGTCCTCGCCGCCGGCGCCGAAAAAGCACGGGAAGAAGCCAACAAGGTCATCGATCGCGTTCGCAAAGCAGTGGGCTTGATTTAACGCTACTTGTCGGCAGCTTTCTCAAATAACAAGCTATTGGCGGTTTCTTGCTCAAGGGCTTTTTTTGCTTTCTCGTAAGTTAAGCGATCTTTTTCAAGAGTGCTTTNAATGGGATCTTCTTCATGAACAGAAAGCCCGTACTTTTGCAGCAAGCCGGATAAATTNTTACGATGATTTTCAACATCATCTTTTTGGTCATCTAGTTCCGAATCAANAGCAACTAACTTCTCCTCAGNCTGTTGNAACGAAAGATCATTTCTCACTTTTAGATATGCCCCTGCCATTTTCTCCGCATACAACCGAGCTTTCTTTGGGTCAGAATCCACTGCACGAAACAAGACATATCTCTCGTCCTCGTGGATTTCATAGGACACTCGCTCTTTAAGATTAGCGACATCGATTCCCACAGCTTCAGCTCCTACTTCGTACAATTGCTCAGACTGGAGAAATTTCCGCTCCTCAGCCCAATCAATTTTACGAATCAAAACAGACTGATTCAACTGAACGAACGAAGTGCTTTCGTATGTCAATGAAACGTCCTCTTCCTGACATCCCACAAATATCAGCAGACTAAAAATACCCAGCCAGAATAATCTACTCATGACCGTCGTCCGGAGTCTGACCGAGGATAATATTAAACTCGCCACTCAGCTCCCCCGCTTTTGAATTTGGAATGGGAGCGAATTTCACCATGAGATGTTTCACCGGATCACCAAGACGTTTGATCAATCCGTCTTTGGTATTTCCTTTGTCCCCATCGATAAAACACTGGGTCGTCAGCGCGCGTTTGTTGCCACGATAGACGGCGACATGGATATGCGGAGTCCGCGGTCCATAGGGAACCGGCTTGATCGTTCGAAAATAATAACGTCCGTCGCGCCCGGTCATGAAACGCCCGAAGCCCTGGAAATTAGCATCGCGCTTCGGTCCGGTAAGCCCTCCGTCTTTAGAGTGAATATACGCGCCTTTATGATCTACCTGCCAAATCTCAACCCGCGCGTTGGAAACCGGATTGCCTTTCAAATCCGTCACCTTGCCATAAAGATGGGTGATCGCTCCCACGGCTGGCGTGATCCGATCGTTGATTCGCAAAAGATCATTATCCGTATCCAGAGGAAGCTTGTCCGGATAAAAAGGTCCCTCCGTCATGGGCGGAGTTTCGGTAAGCGCTTCAGCAAAAACTCCGGGCACCGTAAAAAAAGCAGCGGAACCCAATGTCGCTCGTTTTAGAAAGTCACGACGTTGGCAAAGATGACAGTTCGAAATCATTTTTAGTCTTTCGCACAAAGATCGCTTTGAGGCGAGACGATATCCCGTAAGGTATGCCCATGATTCAGGTGCGGAACTTATGTGTCGAATTCGAAACTCCCGGAGAAACGGTCAAAGTTCTTAACGATCTTGATTTCGAACTCGCTGAGGGAAAGTCTTCTGCGGTGGTTGGTCCCTCCGGAAGCGGAAAGACAACCTTCCTCAATGTGCTCGGGGCGATGCTTCCGGCGACGAGCGGAAAGGTGGTCATCGGCGATCAGGAGATCGCGCAACTCGACGAAAAACAGGCCACGCAATTTCGAAATCAGGAGCTGGGATTCATTTTTCAACAACACCAACTCCTTCCCCAGCTCACCGTCTTAGAGAATGTTCTCGTGCCGCGACTCGCCGGAGGCTGGAGTGAGACTGAAGAAGAAACACGCCAACGAGCCGAAAAATTATTGGACCGGGTAGGCCTGGGTCATCGCTTGAGTCATCGGCCCGGCGAACTTTCCGGCGGAGAAAAACAGCGGACGGCCGTCGCACGCGCGCTCATCAATCAACCGAAGCTCGTCCTGGCAGACGAACCGACCGGAGCGCTTGATGGCGAGACCGGAGACAAAGTCGTTGAACTTCTGCTCGAGTTACAAAAAGAGCAGGGTGTGACGCTCATCGTGGTGACCCACGACCTCAAACTTGCGGAACGAGTCGGAAACATCTTTGAGATTCTCGGAGCCCCAGCGCTTTAGAATTTTGCGATCGGTCTGCCCAGGGAAGACGATTTCCTAAAAAGAAGCCCGCTTATCCGCAGGGGGCGGGAATGATTTTAGCAAGGCGACCGTCATTTTCGTGGGTCAACTGAATCCAAATTGTCCCTTCGGGGAGAAGATGGGGAAACAAAGCAGGCCATTCGACAATGACCAAGCCTCCCTGATCAAGGTAGTCATCCCAGCCCAAATCCAGGAGTTCGTTGTCTGATTCCACGCGATAAAAGTCGAAGTGGAAAACATCCAAGCGACCTCCGCGGTATTCTTGAACCAGAGAAAAGGTCGGGCTTGTCACCTCGCTCTGATAACCGAGGGAACGGACAATCCCTTGAGTCATAGTTGTTTTCCCAGATCCAAGATCTCCCACCAAAGCAATCACGCCACCGGCAAGCGCCGCTTTTCCCAGCGATTCTCCCAAGAGATCGGTCGCGGCAGGATCGGCAAGATGGGTAGGTAAAAACTCCAACATAGTGGTAACAGGGCGGCACCAACCAATCGTGGCCCGCGCCCAAGGGCAATTTCTTTGTCTTCTTTTTGAAAAAAACCTTTACCGTGACGCTGCTCTGTGGTGAATTCCCGCCCCGCGTCGCTCCGGTGGCGTTCAACTATCCACGATCTCTATTCATGGCCTACGCAATTTTCAAATCCGGCGGTAAGCAATACCGCGTGCAAGAAGGCGACACCATCAGTGTCGACAAACTTCCCGTGGCCGCTGGTGACGAGATCAAGCTCAGCGAAGTTCTCCTCGTGAACGACGGTTCCAACACCAAGGTGGGAGCTCCTACTGTTGACGGAGCCGGAGTCACCGCTCAGGTCGTCGAACAACACCGCGGCAAAAAAGGCGTCGCTTTCAAATTCAAGCGCCGCAAAGGATTCCACAAAACGATTGGATTCCGTCATCACCTTACCAAGCTGAAGATCACCGGGATCGAAGGCTAAACACAATCCTCTTATCACTTACTAGTCATGGCTCATAAAAAAGGACAGGGTTCCGTTAAGAACGGACGCGACTCAAACAGCAAACGCCTCGGCGTGAAAAAGTTCGGTGGCGAAGTTGTCATCGCAGGAAACATCCTTATTCGCCAGCGCGGCACCAAGTGGCATCCAGGTGCCAATGTCGGCATGGGCAAGGATCATACTCTCTTCGCGCTGAAAGACGGCAACGTCTTCTTCGACAAGAAAGGCCGCCGTATCAACGTGGCACTTGCTGACTAAATACTGATAATCAGTATTTTATCTTTAGAAAGACGGATCATTTGATCCGTCTTTTTTGTGTTCCAAGAGTCACTACCGTCCGATGTGTGGCTATAATACGCTTTGAATAAGTCGTTTAGTATTTTTCATTGCAGCACTGCTTAAAACCCGTCTTCTTCTTTTTAAATCTTCCTATGAACATTGTCCTCGTCGAACCAGAGATTCCCCAGAATACCGGAGCAGCGGGACGGCTTGCTCTGGCCACCGGGTCGACGCTGCATCTCATCAAACCGCTGGGGTTTTCCATCGACGAAAAAACGGTTCGCCGAACCGGGTTGGACTACTGGAGAGATGTTGATCTTAAAGTTTGGGAAAATGTCGAGGAGTTTCATGCCGCCAATCCCAAAGCCCGATTGTGGTTTCTCAGCACGAAGGCGAGCCAGGGAATTTGGGATGTGAAATTCGAGGAAGATGATTTTCTTCTCTTCGGACGCGAGTCAAAAGGACTTCCCGAATCGTGGATTTTTGGCTCCCCGGAATCAGCCATCAAAATTCCCATGAAGAAAGATTCCACTCGCTCTCTCAATCTCGCAGCCTCAGTTGCAATCGTTCTCTACGAAGCGGAACGCCAGCTTTCGCTGAGGTAACTACTCGGAGATTGCGGAAGTTTTTTTGCGCTTCTCGAGCCAAATCATTAACAAGGTCACGTCAGCTGGAGTGATCCCGGAAATGCGCGCGGCCTGACCCAAGGTTCTGGGACGAATGGACGAAAACCGTTGTTTGGCTTCAGCCTTCAATCCAGTTAATCGGTGATAATCAAGATCATCAGGGAGGAGGGTCGCTTCCTGCTTTTTGAAGCGCTCCACCTCTTGAAGCTGACGATTGATGTGACCCTCGTATTTAAAATCCGCTTCGAGAGTCGGCCAAAGTTCCACGTGGAACTTATTGAGAATATCTGAAGGTAAACCTTTCCAGTGGTTTCCTTCCTGTCGGAACCAGTGATCCAGTTTGATTCGCTCGTGAGTTGTCGCGCGAATGAATTGCCGCGCTTCTTCAAGTCCTGAAAGCTTCTCCTTGAAACGACTCCCCTGCTCCTCTCCCAACATTCCAAGATCGGCGGCCAAGGAACTGAGCCTCTCATCAGCATTATCCTGGCGAAGAAGCAACCGATACTCCGCCCGGCTGGTGAACATACGATAGGGTTCGGTGCAGCCCTTGGTCACGAGATCGTCGATCATCACTCCCAGATAAGCCTGTTCACGACCGATCACGAAATCCCCCTTCCCTCCCACTTTGAGCGCGGCATTGGCACCGGCAATCAATCCCTGTCCGGCTGCCTCTTCGTATCCGGAGGTCCCATTAATCTGCCCGGCGAAATACAAACCCTCCACCCTCTTGGTCTCTAAAGTCGGATGAAGTTGGGTCGGCGGACAGTAATCATACTCAACCGCGTAACCAGGACGAACCATCTCACAATTCTCCAATCCTGGGATCTCGCGGAGGAAATTCAACTGCACTTCGTATGGTAAGGAGGTCGAAACACCATTCACGTAGTATTCGGTGGTATGGCGACCTTCAGGTTCCAAAAAGACTTGGTGGCGGTCTTTCTCCGCAAAGCGCACGACTTTATCTTCAATCGAGGGACAGTAACGAGGCCCCACTCCCTCAATAACCCCGGAATACATCGGTGACTGATCAAGATTATCGCGAATGACATCGTGGGTATTCGGAGTAGTCCAGGTGATCCAGCATGGAAGTTGTTCCACGTGGAACGATGAATCCGCCCAATGATTAAGGGTGAAGATATCGTTCTTCTCCTTCCTAATCCGATCGCCAAAATGAGTAAACAGCGGTGGAGGCGTGTCTCCTTCCTGGCGTTCGCATTTTGAGAAATCAATACTCCGTCCGTTCAAACGACATGGCGTCCCGGTTTTGAATCGATCTATTTCGAACCCCAAGACTTTGAGGGATTCCGAAACAGTCGAGGTCGCATCCCCCATTCTTCCCCCCTTTTCATTCTTTAGCCCAACATGCATAAGGCCCCGCATGAAGGTTCCCGCCGAGAGAATGACGGTCTTCGAACGAATTTCCATCTGCAGCGAAGTTTGAATCCCCTGCACCTGGTCATTCTCAACGAGGATCTTGGCGACATTGCCCTGATGCAGATCAATCCCCTTCGTCCCCTCGATGAGATGTTTCATGCGAAACTGATACGCCTTTTTGTCACACTGGGCTCTGGGGGCCCGAACCGATGGCCCCTTGGCCGCATTCAACATGCGCCACTGAATGGCCGTTGCATCGGTATTCATCGCCATCGCACCTCCCAACGCATCGATTTCCCGAACCATGTGACCTTTAGCCAAGCCCCCAATTGCCGGGTTGCAGCTCATCTGTCCGATGGTGTCTAGATTCTGGGTCAACATCGCCACCTGAGCCCCGAGCCGGGCCGCAGCAAGAGCAGCTTCTACACCGGCGTGTCCGGCACCAATAACAAGGACGTCGTAATCTTTAGGATAGCGAAACATGGAAGAGGCGGCACCCTAGCAGCAAGCCTTTGGATGACAAGAATGGTACGGCCATCTATCCTGAGAAATCCCCTAGCCACTTCTAGAATTAGGGGTTAAAAATACCGCGGTTGTTCGATTCCCATCATTCCTTCTTATCGCGACCCATTCACAGCGTGAACAATTTGAATCTACCGACACTTTTACTTTTAGGCATCCTTGGAAATTTGGATGCTCAAAAGTTGAACCAAATACTTCCCCTGGAAAACGGAAAGCATTCCATCGCGGTTCCCGCAGATCCAGATCACTACGCCGTCCTTTATCGCTCACGGGATTTACAAAACTGGAGCCCTGTCGATTTGGTTCCGCAATGGTGGAACAGCTCCGACCGGATTCTCAATGATCCGGGGCTTCCCCGAAAAAACGGATTTTACGAAGTCCGCTATCATCATCGACTCTCCCCCGGCGACCTCGATTCGGATGGACGGGATGACCTCTCGGAGATCTCTGCAGACAACAATTATTTAGCCGCCTTCAATCCGGCCGATCCATTCGATGAAGTCGACGGGGCGCTTTTTCTCAAAGATCTCGAGACTTACAACACGCTTGCGAAGCGCGACAATTTCCCGGGAGCGCAAAGTGTCAAGGAAGTCAAATTCCTCATCACCGATGTTAAAACAAATCCACGATTGCACTTCATCAACGTCAACGAAAACTCATACCACTACGACTTCGCTCGATACGTATTGGGCCGTTATCGGGACTATGATTTCTGGACTGGAAACTCGGTCTTTAGCAGCCAGACCTACTTCAGCAACAACCGGATCAACCTAGCTGGCTCCCTCGTGTCCCATGAAAATTACGTCGCTTCAGATGGAAAACGCGGTATCTATACCATGGAATTTTGGCCCACTGATCCGGTTTCATTTGAGCACATCCAAATGGCCTACGAGATGATCAACCGGACCACTCCTTTCATCGATCGTTTGGCCTACCATGCACCGAGCGAGACCCAGCGAGTCATTCAGAACGCCAACCAAGAACGCTTTAAAAACTCATTTATCGAAATCATTGAAACCGATGATCTTTTTTCTAACATCGACTACCAGCCGATGAATCAGGAAGCGTCATTTGGGCGTCTCGTTCTCGCTTCTTCAGCCACCACCCTCTCCGCGCGAGACATTGTCATCTTCGAAAATCTTCCCAATGACCTCACTCATATTGCGGGCATTATTACCGAGATCCCTCAGACTCCCCTCTCCCATATCAACCTCAAGGCAAAACAAAATGATACTCCTAATGCATTCATTATCAATGCCTCAGAAGATCCACGTATCGTTCCCTTCATTGGGGAAAACGTCTTCTATCAAGTCTCCCCGGACGGCTTCGAAATTCGTTTGGCGAGCCAGGCCGAGCTCGATAATTACTTCGATTCCATCCGCCCCACCACCACCAGCTATCCTGAACGAAACCTCAGCCACACCACCATCCGGCCTTTTAATTCAATCGCCTTTTCCGACACCAATGGCTTCGGAGGGAAGACAACCAACCTCTCCGTTCTCCATAATCTAATGCCGGACAAAGCACCCTTTGGATACGGAGTCCCCTTCTATTTCTATGACGAATTCATGAAGCATAACGGCTACTATGCGGAGGCTATCGCGATGATAGCTGAGGAGGATTTTCAAAACGATCCCGCCATCCGCGAACAACGACTCAAGGACTTTCGCAAACGCATCAAAACAGAAAGCAGTTTTCCCACCTGGATGATTTCAGCACTTACCGATCTGCAAAATTCCTTTCCACCCGAAGTGACTCCACGTCTTCGCTCGAGCGCCAATGCCGAGGACTCAGTCGATTTTAATGGAGCCGGACTTTATGATTCCTACACCCACAAGGCGGACGAAGGGCACATCATCAAGAGCGTGCGACAAGTCTACTCATCGCTTTGGAATTACCGCGCCTACGAAGAGCGCGAATTCTATCGCATCGACCACCTGACCGCTGCAATGGGTATTACAGTGCATCCCAATTTCAGAAATGAACAAGCCAACGGAGTCGCCGTTGCGCGCAATATTTTTGATCCAACTTGGGAAGGCTATTACGTCAACTCACAGATCGGCGAAGATCTGGTCACCAATCCCGAACTGAACTCTACCCCCGAAGAACTTCTAGCAGCAGATCTTCTTGGCGATGAACCGTATGAGATTCAATATATTCGCTTCTCGAATCAACTCCCGGCCGGAGAAACGGTTCTCACGAAAGCCCAAGTGCTGGAACTCGTCGACGCCTTAAAGCAACTCAACTCCCATTTCCGCTCTCTCTATCGACCTGTCCCCTCAGACTTTGCCATGGAAGTGGAATTCAAAATTACCGAAGATGGTAATCTGGTCATTAAGCAAGCTCGCCCCTGGGTTAACTAGGTCCTGCCCTAAAATATCAACAGCGGCTTCCCCCGAAGGAAAAACCGCTGCTGAGCACACACGCAACAACAAAAGATTTGTTACACTGAGGTAACGTTAAGATAGTAAAATTTTGTTCAAATAGTTTGAGGGGTTGTTGATCCATCTTCAATCAATTCGGCAGCGTCTTCCTCGGCTGACGGTGAAAATGCTTCTGAAGCTTTCTCGCGAGCTTTACGCGCAGCGGCCTTTCCGGCTTCAGCCCCTTTGGCCAGGCCACTTTTAACAGTCTTCGGAACTAATTCATTAGCAAAGGATCCGGTGAAAAACGCTCCGTAAGCGACTCCGTAAGCGAGATCATGAAACGCCTCCGCAACACAAGATTTTAAACCAGGGGCCGCTTCGCGAGCCTTCGCCGAGCCTTCGTCTTTTCCGGCCCGAAGCGCATCGCCCATCGTATCAAATTGGCGCTTTGTTTCTTCTTCGACCGGTTGTTCTTCTGCGGGTGGTATTTCTGAGTTCATTGTTTTTCAGTTTTGTTCTGTCGTATTGGACCACATCTCTGCGATTTCATTCATTATAATTTTCCATTAAATTTGGAAGGCCGACCACTGCTGTTTCTAATTCGACACACTCC
This sequence comes from Verrucomicrobiaceae bacterium TMED86, assembly GCA_002172625.1. Classification (GTDB taxonomy): domain Bacteria; phylum Verrucomicrobiota; class Verrucomicrobiia; order Verrucomicrobiales; family Akkermansiaceae; genus SW10. The sequence goes on from NHEN01000134.1 coordinate 26,471, forward strand.
TTAAAGATCTGTTGGAAATTTTCTTCGAATTCTTCTGGCCGCCGCTGCGTCACATCCACCAGCACCAGAAACCATTGAGAAAACAAGAAGATGAAGAAAATCCTGATACTCACTATCACCCTCCTGAGCGGAGGGCTCGCCCAACCTGCCGCCGCCGCACCTTGCGGTCTCCATGTCGGCCATTCCTATACCTACATAAGTGGATACCTATCCTGCGGAACTCCGATCTACACCAAACGCGTTGTTGTGGGATTCGATTGCCGGAATAATCCCATTTACCGATACTACCGGGTAAGCGGACACTCATCCCATCGCTCACGTTATCTGAGCCATACCCCCCATCATTCGTATCAACACTCACGCCGGACCTATGTCACTCCAAGGTTTTACTACAGCAGGAGTCACTACCGTTCTCCTGGATGCTCTTTGTCTACTCGGGGAGGTTTCGCAGTAAGACGACGCTAATTCCCCTTTTCACCCGACCAAAGGAGGCCTTCTTATTCCGAGAAGGCCTCTTTTTTTTCACGACAAAACCACAAAACCTAGTCTATTGGTGCGAACACCATTTTGTCTGATGCACCGATTGATTATTTCTCTCTCTCTGTCCCTTGGGTTTTCAATGGCTTCTGTTCAGGCCTCATTGACAACCAATGAAATCCTCACACGCCTACAAAACTGCATTGAAGAAAATCGTCCCACCACGGAAATAGAAGAAGGCCTTATCGATCTCAGTAACAAAGAACTCTCTCTCCTCCTAAAGGAATACGACGCAACCTGGCCTAAACTTCGAGATGCTTATTACAAATCGTTTCAAACACATGCTCAAAGCCTCTATTCCGGCGATGCCAAATTGACCCGAAAACGCGCCATCAAAAATCATCGCGAACAATTCATAAGCGTCTACCTACTCGGCGAAAGAGCGATGAAAAACAAACTCAGCTCGATCAGTATGCCTGCGCTTCAAGAGCTTCGCAAATTATTGATGCCCAGAGCACAAGAGACACTCGCCACAGCTCCGGACCAACTCAAATCAAGACGAAAAATTGTTCATCTCCTTGCAAATTTTAGAGATGCTATTGTCGATGCCATTGTCATTCCGGACCAAGTAGAATCACTGGTTGCTGTCCTCGAATTTGAAAAACGAACAGTCTCGGCACTGAGTGATCTGCCACAAGATGGGTTGAGAACGATCAAGAAAAACGACGAGATTGCTCTTAAATCCCAGATCCCGAAAAAAGAACGTGAAGGAATTCGTGAAGTCAACGAATGGCGTTTGCTCCTCGGACTCAATGCCCTCGATCTGGATCCAAATTTATGTGAGGCCAGCCGAGGACATTCCGAAGACATGAACAAACACAAGTTCTTCGCACATGACTCTCCCATCGCCGGCAAAGAAACACCCTGGAAACGCGCTGCAGAGGCTGGAACAAAAGCCACCGGAGAAAATATCTATATGGGATCCCAGGTCCCGGCTTCTGCCAACAAAGGATGGTTTTTTTCTCCAGGTCATCACAAAAACATGTTCAAAAATAGCCACATCCGAATTGGTCTTGGGCAATACAAACAATACTGGACCCAGATGTTTGGTTAGGAGGCTATCTCTCTAATTCTCTCCGCGATTCTGTCAAAACCAATCCTCGCAGACAAAGATCGTTTCCAATTTGCTCAATCGAGGGATTTTTCAATCCCCAACGGTCTTCCAACCCGGAGACACCCTCTCCCCCAATCGCGCAATGGGGACCCCCGGTCATCATGGGTGCATAGAAAATCATGAATTCATCAATGAGATTCGAATCAAGAAACGCCCCCATCAAGCTCCCTCCACATTCCAACATGACGGTGTTAACACCCTCATTTTCAGAAAGTTGACTTAGAAAATCTTGTAGTTTAATATTTTCAAAAACACGTGTTCGATTTTTATACTCGTCGTTAAAAAGCTTCCACTGGGATTGATCTAGGCCGCATTTCGTTAAGACCACGCGGAGCGGTTGTTCTTTTTCCTCTGATACTTGAGGACTTCTAATTGTTAGCGATGGATTATCCCGGCGCACTGTTTCACCGGAGGTCACAATGGCATCCACTTCACCACGTAATAAATGAACTCTTTCCCTCGACTGTTCATTGCTTAACCACTGTCCTTCTCCATTTCGTCTCGATATTTTTCCATCCAAACTCATCGCCGTTTTTGCAATGACCCAAGGGCGACCCTTTGTCTGTACCGAGATGAATCCTCTAATTTGGTGGCGACATTCCTCTTCGCAAATCCCGCGCTCCACTTCAATACCCGCCGCATTCAGTATTCCATCCGCTCTCCCGGCATGGGAAGGGTTGGGATCTTCAAGGCCATAAACGACTCTGGAAATTCCGGCTGCGATGATGGCATCTGTGCATGCACCACTCCGCCCCCGGGTGCTACAAGGTTCCAGGGTCACATAAATTGTCGCACCTTTTGCCTCACCCGCTTCCAAAATGCTCAAAGCATCCCGCTCCGCATGATTTCCGCCTACCTGACGGGTCCTCCCTCTCGCAATCACTCTCCCATCTTTCACGATGACTGCCCCCACCGCAGGATTCGGAGAAGTGAGACCAGTGCTCCTTTGCGCTTCTTTCAAAGCCAAACGCATCCAATGGTTATTTTCCGAAATGTTCATCATCAATAATCCTTAAAGACACCCAGCAAGTTTGTGAATAAGGCCTTGGTAATCGGGATTAACATACCCTCTTCCCAAAAACCCTTCATTCTTTAATCCCTTTTAGCATACTCTTTCGCGACTTATTCTCCCGGTGGAACACTGATCATGACGGGGTGGAACTTCGATTTGCATGACTTGTTCGCAGTAAGAAGAAGAAGAAGAAAATAAATTAATTTCATTCAATCCCCGTACCAGTGGGGAACAACTCATCCTTTCTAATCAATTCACTCACTTGATTCATTCTCATCATCATCAGAGCCAGGAGTGACAGCATCGACTCCCGAACCGATGACTTTACCACTCACCTCCATTGTAGTCGTTGCGGCTTTCCCTACAATTTTGACTGGGGTTGTCACCACAGCGCACGAAGAACAAAGAAGAAGCAAAAAAATAGCGAAAAGGGAAAGAATCCTCATTGATCGATGCTATGGAAAGATGCTCGAAAAGGAATAGAATAGTTCCATCACTTTAATCAATCTTAACAACATGAAAATCGCTCTGCTCTTCCTGGTCTGCAACTCAATTACTTTTGCCCAGCAATGGACCCAATTTCTGGGTCCCAATGGTAATGGAACGATTGATGGAGGAATTTCCGAATCGGTTCAAAAAAATGGCCCCAAAACCCTTTGGAAAGCCGAGGTGGGAGTTGGTTGTTCTAGTTTTGTAATTGCTGACAATCGGGCGTTTACGGTGGGAAATAAAAACAACGAGGATACCATTTGGTGTTTTAATGCTTCGAGTGGAGATATTCTTTGGAAAAAAACTCACCCGGAAAAATTGGCACCCAAGTATTATGATGGTGGTCCCGGAGCAACGCCAACCATTGATGACGATCTGATTTACGTTCTCTCGAAATCTGGAAAGCTAAGTTGTTTAAAAGTTCAAGACGGCAAAGAAGTTTGGTCTAAGAGCTTTCGGGACGATTTCAAAGGAAACATGCCGACTTGGGGATATTCAGCATCACCACTTGTCTACGGAGATTCCCTCCTTTGCCTCCCTTGCACCAAGGGAGCTGCTCTGATCGCACTTAACAAAAAAACCGGGGATCTGCTTTGGAAATCAAGGAACACCGCGAGACCTGGTTATGCGGCTCCGGTTTTCTATTCTCACCAAGGGAGTGATGCCGCGCTTATTTTTCATGGACGTAGTTTGGTTGCCTATAATTTGAGCAAAAAAGGAGAGGTTATTTTTGAGCACCCCTGGCGGACCTCATACGACGTAAACGCCTCCAACCCATTGATTAAAAATAACTTAGTTTATATTTCATCCGGTTATGGCATGGGTTATGCGGTGCTGGATGTTTCCGGACCCAAACCCAAGGTGCTTCACAGTGATCGCGATTTACGGATGATTTTTCAAAATGCCTATACTATTGGATCAGACATTGTAGGAACACTTGGAGATAAGAATTTCGAAGCAGAATTGTTCCGCATGGATTTCAAAACCGGTAAGGTAAAATGGAAGCACCGTATTCCCGGAACACGAGGATCGACCCTACAGGTTGGTGAAACGACGGTAGTTTTAAGTGAGACAGGCTCCTTGGTTTTTGGAAAAGCGACCGAAAAAGAATTTGTGGAATCAGGCCGCCATCAGGTTTTGTCCAAACTTTGTTGGGCCCCGCTCGCAATTGGCGAGGGAAAACTATTTGCCAGAACAAACAAAGGTAAGGCTATCTGCCTCAGTATCAAGTAGACTCTAAACGAATCACTTCTTCGGAGAGATTTCCTCCGTTTGCTCCAATCCGACACCCACGGTCCGTCCTACACTCTTTAGAAGACCAGCCGGAACCTGCGTTGCAGTTTGGAGTAATCCGCAGGAAGACAGAAAAATAGCGAAACCAAAAGCCAAGATAACAGAGAGTAACTTCATCAGGGTGAATCCATACCCCCTTCTTCCCCAGTTCGTCAAACCTGCATTCTTTATTCTCGGCAACAGTTGTGGATTGCGCTCAGCGTAAAAATGGTAAGACTGGCTTTACAAAATAATGCCTACGATTTTTCTCCTATTCCTAACGAGCCTCATCTCGGTAGCGGCTCCCTATCCTGAATTTTCAAGAGCGCCTTATGTGCAATTGGCAAATCATGAGATGACCACTGTCGTCTGGAGGACAGCAGGACCAAGCACACCAGTGGTAAAATATGGACAGGCTGCTGATCAACTCACCGAAGAAGTTCCCGCCGATCAGATTTTAATTCGACTTCATTCGGATCAGAGCGGACCAGCTCCCCTTTTCCATGATACCCCTAAAGGGACGCATCAATTTGAGGCGACTATCAAAGGGTTAAGCCCGGATACCATTTATCACTACGGGATTTTTGAAGATGGGAAGCAGATCACAGTGGCTGACGGAACCCATCATTTCAAAACGCATCCCATTCCAGGATCGGAAGCTCCTGTTTATTTCTGGGTTGTCGGTGATTCGGGAACAGGTGGCTCGGCGCAGGCCAAGGTCCACGACGCGATGATCGCACACAATGAAAAGACCGGACGTAAGCTCGACCTCTACCTCCACGTTGGCGATATGGCCTATGGATCAGGGACTAACAAAGAATTCTCTGATCGCTTTTTTAAAATGTATGAGCCGACCCTTCGGAATACAGTGTGTTGGGCTTCCATGGGAAATCACGAGGGTCGCACTTCCAAAGGGGCGTCCGGAATCGGCCCCTATTACGATGCCTACATTTGTCCGACCAGAGGCGAAGTCGGTGGTTTGCCCTCCGGAAAAGAGGCCTTCTACTCATTCGATTACGGTAAGGTTCATTTCATTTGTCTTGATTCCCACGATCTTGACCGGAAGCCCAGTGGAGAAATGGCCCAGTGGCTGAAGGCTGATTTGGAAAAAACCAAAGCAGAATTCTTAATCGCCTATTTTCACCATCCTCCTTACACCAAAGGTTCGCATGACTCCGATCGGGAGGGGCAGTTGATTGAAATGCGCGAACACATCATGCCAATTCTGGAAAGCGGCGGGGTTGATGTCGTGTTCACCGGCCACTCTCATATCTACGAGCGTTCGATGCTAATCGATGGCGCCTATCAAACACCAACCACCGCGGAAGGCGTCGTTCTTGATGACGGTGACGGCGACCCGGCTGGAGACGGAGCTTATCGCAAGAGCAAAGGACTAACTCCGAATAATGGAACTGTTCAGGTCGTGACCGGACACGGTGGAACCGGAGTTCGCCGGGTTGGAACCCTTCCTTTGATGAAGCGAATCATCGTAGAAAATGGTTCCTGCTTGTTTACCATCAAGGGTGACACCATTATCGGTGAAATGCTTAATCTTAATGGCGAGATCCGCGACACCTTCGCTATTACAAAAAAAGGTGTCGTCGAACACACACCAATTGTTGACCCTTGGCAGCCAGAACCAAAGGGACGGGTTGCCGGGAAATCGAGTCCGAAAGTTCCCAAAAACACCACTGCATTGATTCCGAAAAATGCCAAGTGGTCCTATCTCGCCGGCAAGCATCCAGGGGGATCTGCGAATGATTGGAAGCAAACTGCATTCGATCATTCCAGTTGGCCCACTGGCGCGGCCGGATTTGGATATGGCGACAAGGATGATGTGACCTACCTCAGTAAAATGAGAGGCAAATACACCACGGTTTACTTGCGTCGTGAGTTTGATCTTCCCGAGGGAGCCAAGCTTGATTCGATGGGGCTTTCTGTTTCCTATGATGACGCCTTCATTGCCTATTTGAATGGTAAAGAGGTTCTCCGGTTGGGAGTCGAAAATGGGCAAGGAGCTACTGCTAAGGGATTTACATTGCATGAAGCGGATAATAAATTTGACTACTTCCCTCTTAAGAATGTCGCCAAGTTATTGAAGCCAGGTGGGAAGAATGTCCTTGCGATTGAGGGGCACAACGCGAATCTCAAAAGCTCCGATTTTACGATCCATCCCCTTCTTTTGATCACGAAGTAGATCATTAATGATGAGCCTGGGCCGATCGATCTTCCTTGCTGGCCTTCTCATGCCGATCTCGGTTTGGGGGCACCATAGTGTTGAGGATACGATTAAGGAACTCACTCAAAAAATATCCAAGTCCCCTACCCCCGAACTTTATTTCAAGCGGGCCATCGAATACCGTGCTCTTCGAAAGAGTAAAGAATGTGAGCGCGACTTGCGAGCGGCACTTCGGCTGGCACCCGATCATTATTCCTCGAAGATGGCCTTGGCGCGATTGTTAATGACGTCGGAAAAGTACGATGAAGCTCGTACTTTTTCTGATGAACTTTTAAGGTCAACCTCCTCCCTTCCCCGTATGATTGAGGTCCGCTTTCTGAGTGCGGAACTCGCGCAGATACGTGGGAATCACAATAAGGCGCTGAAGATTTGCGAAGATATTCAAAAGGAATTCCCTGATCATGATGAGACGATTGATTTGTTTCACGCTTATCTCTTGATCAAGGATAAAAAGGCATCTGAAGCGGCTCAGCTTTTACAGCAGGCCTACCACCGGACCCATGGTGTGGTTTTACGCAATTCTTGGATTGATGCCTCATTGTTGGCTGGAGAAATCGAGTCGGTTTGGCCGGTGATTCAGAAAGAATTGGCGGACTCCAGATTCAAGGCAGCTTGGTTGATTCGTCGCGCCCGGGTGGCACAGTTACAGGGTGCCAGAGAGCAAATGCATAAAGACTTGAAGTTGGCTTTGGCGGAGTTGAAAACGCGGATTAATTCCGAGCGGCCTGATCTTACTCTGATTTCCGACCGCGGATTGGCCCTCGCGATGAAAGGAGATAAGGAATTAGCCAAAAAAGACCTCTCTCTTTTACAAAAATCGGGTTTCCCCACCCGTTCATTTCTGTTTTTGGAACAGCAGCTAAATGATTAGCGTTTAGTTCATCAGGTGTGCCTGGAATGATTCGCTGGTTTGGCCCATTCCATCGATCTCAGTGCGGATGACTGCGGCCTCGCTGTTAAGGCCGGCTTTCTTTAGGCGGTCAAGTTCTCTCATGAGCCTCGAGAGATAGCTGGTTCTTAGGCTTGTGACTTCAGCATCAAATTTATCCCGTTGGCGTTTTTGAGTTTCGAGTCCCCGAATAAGATACTTTTGGATGTCTGCAGGAAGGCGGTCTCTGAATTCATGAGTTTCGGGAATCATTTCCTCGTTGTTCAGCGTCTCTCTGATCTTTTGAATACGGGCTCCAAATCTTTGCTGCTGGGAACCTGGAGCGGTCCTGTACCACTGTCCCAGAGACCCGTTGACAAAATTATTGTTTTCGGTGAGCGTTTTGGCATAACCTTCCTTCTTTTTGACGAGGGATTTACGAATAATTTTTCGCCAAGTGAGGACATTTGCGCGGGCGGAATTATTGTCGCTAGCATCGCCTGTTGTAGCTTCGTTGGAATTTGCAAAGGTTGTTGCGTCATTACTCCATTCAATGAGGAAGGCTTCGACTTCCCGGGAATCAGGCGAGGTGTCATTCCAGCCGGGTGATGATGAGTCGTTTTTGAAATGTAAGGCATTGTCATTTGGACCGCCGTCGGGTGCGTTTTCCTGCCAACTTGCCTGCTTCCAGGCCTCTCGGGTGACCCAATACCATGTTTCTTCATTGCGACGTCCGCCGAGCCAGGCGGATTCATCAACTCCGAGAGCGGCAATCAAGGTGTCCCGGATGAAATTCATTTCGAGAATGTCAGAGGCGACAGCAAGGTGGCCTTTCCCAGAGCTCGCCGTGAGGTCGGCTTCGTCCCAAGTGAGGGGGCGATTGACGACGAGATAGTGGCGGTTTTGTTGAACGACAGTTCCCGGTGGCCAGGACGGGCTGGGGGATTCCAGGGTACTTTGCAAGCGAGTGAGTTGGGCTGAAAGAGACCCTTTGTTGTCTCCGAATTTAGACCACTGAAGGATGAAGGGGTTTTTTTCGCCATTGGGGCGGGCTTTGATCAGTCCTGATTGAGAAAGCGCGGCGCAAGAGCCCAAGCTGGTGGATGGCTTGTTGTGGAGCCATTTTTGTCCGGTGACCCAACCCCAGTCGGTTCTTCCGAGGGCACCGCCGCCGACCCAGGCGCGTTTTTGGGTTTTGATGGTTGAAGCGAGAGCGGCGACATCGGCCGCAGTTTCCGCGGTGGCAAGATGGCCGCCATGGTCTTCTGCAAATTGGGCGGCTTGTGACCAGGTCATGGGAGAGTCGACCAAGAAAAGGAAGTTATTTCCTCGTTCGATGGATCCTTCGGGGAAACGCTCCCGTTTTCCGTTGGCGAGATCCGGTTTAAGGTAAGCTAATTCTTCCACGGGGGTGCGCTTGGCCGAGGGGCTATGAATGTCCTCGGCGTGTTTTTTTGCGAGTTGTCTGGCACGTTCCTTGGCGGCTTCTTCAGCGGCTTTCTTTTTATCGGCTTCGGCTATGGCGGCGTTGCGCTCGGCGGCGGCTTTGTCAGATTTGCTGCGTTTTTCCCGGAGTTCTTTCTCTTCCTCAATGGCAATTCGCTCTTGTTTTTCCTGATATTTTCCCCAGGCGAAAATGATGGCCGGAATAAGAGCGGCGATGATGATGAGGTTTCGGATGATCGGCCAGTTGCCTGAATCCGCCATGGCGATGGCGGGACTCGGGGCGGGGGCCGTGATGGTTTCTTCGTTTTCGCTTTTCTCGCGGGTGACCGTGGCAAGTTTGGTTCGGGAAGGAGATGGCTTGGCGGTGGTAAGCTTAACTTCGGAGATTTCTTTTCGGGCGAGTTTGGCTCCGGAAGTTTCCTTACGACTGAGTTTGGGGCCGCTAGGTTTGGAGGTGGCTCCGAGCTTGAGCTTGGTGTTTCCGCCGGATCCACGGCCACTCCTTGAGGTTTTTCTCAGGCGGGGAAGTAGTTTTCTAAGTTCGTCCGCCATGTCTTGGGCATTTTGGAAGCGCATGCGCGGGTTGCGGCGGGTTGCGGTCCGAATGATGGTGTCGAGGCGTTGATCACTGCCACTGATGGAGGAAGCGGGGCGGGGTGGTTGTTCGGGAATAAACCCGGTCAGGAGTTCGTGAAGGATGACCCCCACGGCAAAAATATCTGAAGGCACCCCGATGGCGGTGGGGTTTTCCAGGATCTCCGGTGCGACGTAGCCAGGAGTTCCGAAGGCCATGTGCTCACCGCCAACGCTGTCGGAATGACTGGCGAGCCCAAAATCGCCAATCTTGGCGTGGGCCTCGGGGTCGAGGAGAATATTGGCCGGTTTGATATCGCGGTGGATAATTCCTGCTTTGTGGGCGTGGGCGAGACCTTCGCAAATTTCTATAATCAACTCACAAGCAGTGCGTTGTTCGATGGCCGTTTTATAGCAGGAGTAGTAGAGGGATTTTCCCTCGACCAGTTCCATGACGATGTAGGGCATGCCGGCGGCCTGACCAAAGTCGTAGATTCCGATGAGATTCGGGTGATTGAGCTTGGCCATCGAGCGAGCCTCGGCTTGAAATTGTTCGCGAAAGCTTTCGTCACCGAGTTCCCGAGGGAGTAATTTAATGGCGACGGGACGATCCAGGGAAATTTGTTTAGCGGCGTATACGGCTCCCATGCCACCGGTGGCAATCAAGGAACTCACATCGTAACCGCTGAGTAAGTCGCTTAGTTCTTGTGGTTCCGGGGGATCAAANGCAATTGGGTCGCTCATTTAAAATTNGGAAAGTAGGATGGGCCGNCGTATTTTGGGGANAGGTTGGGGCTTAGGCAATCCTTGAATTCGGCCNGATGGAAGAAATGATANCATAAAATATAGANATGATAACAGAAGAATTAATCTTTGCGACGCTTGGGGAAGAAGGATTTGGACAATTAACGAAGGCATTTTATCGGCGTGTCCGGGAGGATGAGTTAATTGGGCCGATGTATCCTGATCAGGATTGGGCCGGCGCTGAAGAGCGGTTACGGGAGTTTCTTTTGTTTCGATTTGGGGCGGTGACGAGGTATCTGGAAAAGAGGGGTCATCCAAGGTTGAGAGCAAGGCACATGCCGTTTCGGATTGGAATCGCGGAGCGGGACCGTTGGGTATTGTTAATGGGAGAGGCTGCTGAAGAAGTGGTGGCAGATGTCGGAGTGCGGGGCGCCTTGATGGAGTTTTTTGCGCAGGTTGCGGATTTTTTGCGAAACACCCCCGAGGAAGGGGAATAGGCAGGGCTGGTGTTTTTGGGAGACCCCGATAGTTTTCTCGAGGAGAAATGACTGAACATGAGCTGATCGGGTATGTTTTCATGGGAACGCTTGGGGCCTTCTTTTTATTAGGCTTACCTGCGTATTATTTTCTGCGGAAAAATCGGAACCTTGTTCGCCCGCCGGTTTTGGGGAAAGTGGCGACCTGGCCGCTTCAACCGCTCGATTTGGTTGTTGCCAGCGGGTATATTGCCTTTTTCGTTGCGGGCTGGAAATTGTCCGGTTCGGTGGATCAAAAAGAAGCGTTATCGAAAGCGAATGCCTGGATGATCGCTGGGAATTCCCTCGTGATGCTTATGTTTGCGGCGGTGGTTCCCCTGGTGATGTTTTGGCGGATTCGTCCGGAAAAGTTTTTTGGACTGAATTGGCCGAAGTGGCGGTGGATTTTTCTGATCGTGCCCTGTTTTTTGGTGGGAGTGATGGTGGTCGGTACCATCATTATGACTTTGGGCTGGCAGAAGTTTGTGGAGGGAAATTTTGGCGGCGATGTGCAGGCGATGGTGCAGATGATCAAGGAGACCCAGGACGTGGCCTTGATGGCGGCGATGATTTCCGCGGCTGTGATCGGAGCTCCGATTGCTGAGGAGATTATTTTCCGCGGTTATCTTTATCCGGTGGCCAAAAAATACACCAGCACATGGTTTGCCGCTATGTTTACCGGAGTGCTTTTTGGGGTGGTGCACATGAACCTTCTTGGTTTGCCCATTCTCGCCTTGATGGGAATGGCTCTGGCTGTTCTCTATGAACGAACCGGTTCCTTGTGGGCTCCGATAATCTGTCACATGGCCTTTAATGGGATGCAGATGTTCTTCATGTTGTTTTTGAAATACTTTCCCGTTCCGGCGTCATGAAAACGATTGCAGAATTGGGAGAAGATGGATTGATCGCGCAATTGTGCGAAGGCCTTCCGTCAACTGAAAGAGTGGTCGTTGGTCCGGGAGATGATTGTGCGGTGGTTGAGGTGGGGGACGAATGGGTTCTTTTGAAAACCGACGCGGTGGTTGAGGGCGTTCATTACTTATCGAGCGAAAATCCCAAGCGAGTCGGCTGGAAAGCAGTGGCGAGAGTCTTGAGTGATTTTGCCGCGATGGGAGGCGAGCCCGGGGAACTTTTGGTGACAGTAGCGGTCTCGCGAGAGCTCGAAGTACGGTGGCTCACGGATCTTTATGAAGGAATGAAATCCTGTCTGGAACAATTCGGGGGAGTGATTGTCGGTGGCGAAACGAGCTCGCTGCCAGTGGGTTCTCCGACCGTGATTTCCATCGCAGGGCGGGGGAGGGTGTCGCGGAGGCGATTGGTGACACGGTCCGGAGGCAAGGCGGGAGACGGAATTTTTGTCACCGGAGTGTTGGGTGGATCGATCAATGGAAAGCACTTGGATTTTCATCCCCGCCTTTGTGAGGCGACTTGGTTGACCGAAAATTTTTCCCTCACTGCGATGATGGATTTGTCGGATGGCCTGGCGAAAGACCTCCCCCGATTGGCGAAAGCCAGTGGCTGTGGATTTTCTATCGAGAAAGAATCTGTCCCTTGCTCGGTGGACGTGTCACTTCAGGAAGCGCTCGGAGATGGTGAGGACTATGAGCTCCTCTTCACCTGTGAGCAGGGGAGTAAATTACTTGAAAAGTGGGCCGATTGTTTTTCCGGTTTGCGATTGACCAGGATTGGTGAATTGACCGCAGACCAGCAAGGTTCGTTGGTTGGCGGCTGGGATCATTTTTGAAAGTTCACAGTTGAACAACCATCGAAAATGTCTACGATTTTCTTTTCGAGACCATTTCGATTTTTATGAATCTTGTGAATATTGGTGAAAAAGGGGTTTCCGTAGCGGATTGTGATGGCCTGTGCGCCCAGGTGGCGGACGAGGTGGAGGTTCTCTTGCGAGGCGGGGAGGAGGTTGTGCTTGGTTTGGCGACGGGAAGTACGCCCCTGCCTTTCTACGCGGAATTGATTCGCAGGCACCGTGAGGAGGGATTGTCCTTTGCCAAGGTCACGAGTTTTAATCTTGATGAATACGAGGGGATTGGTCGGGATAATTACCGGAGTTACTGGGCCGAAATGTGGGAGAATTTGTTTTCGCATGTAGATATTGATCCGGAAAAAGTTCACGTGCCGCCTTCGCATTTTGAGAACGCCGAAGTGGCGGCGGCTGACTACGAAGCGCGGATTCGGGAAGCGGGAGGCATTGACTGGCAGCTGTTGGGAATTGGGCGCGACGGCCATGTCGGCTTTAATGAGCCAGGGAGCGACGGCGAAACGCGGACGCGTCGGGTGGATCTGGCCGATGAGACGCGGGAGGATGCTGCTCCGACCTTCGGGGGACTGGAAAATGTCCCGACCCACGCGATGACGATGGGTGTGGGAACAATTCTGGAAGCGAAGAGAATTGTTCTGATAGCCCGCGGGACGGGAAAAAAAGAGATCGTCGTGGAGGCCTTAACAGGTGATGTTGGTCCGCGTGTGCCAGCCAGCTATTTGAGAGGCCACCAGAATGTCGGGTGGTTTCTTGATCATGCTGCCGCCGGTATTGATGCATGATGAGTGATTTAGTTAAAAAATCCCAACAACTAAAGGAACCCGGAAGCTATTTCCGAGGCCTTGATTGGAAAGGCGAACTACTTCCGCGCGAGATCGTATCTTTTTGCCGGACGGCTCAGGATCATAGCATCGGAGGATGGCAGGGGATTTCCGCGAAGACCGGGCGCTACGATCAGCACTCTCGCTATGTTTTGTTGGTGGCGCTGGAAGGAAGCGGCCGGATCGGAGTGGAGGCGGATATTTGTCAGGTCAACGAAGGCGATGTGCATTTGTTACTGCCATACCAGATTCATTACTACGTCGAGCTGCCGAAGAATTTTACCTGGCTCTACGTGACTTTCGATCTCGAGCAATCGTTTGACGGGTGGAGGAATGACGGGAGGAGCCTGTTAAGGCGTTCCCGGGAATTGCTCGATGACTTTATAGAGAAATACGAAAATGGCGAAGGCTTGCAAGCGAGCCTCACGCTGGGAGAAACCCTGCGGGAACTGGCAGGAAGCGAGCCGGTGGTGCGAAAGGTTGTCAACGAGGGCGATCTGGTGGTGAAGGTGAAGAACCATGTCATGAGCCATCTCGAGGGAGATTTGGCTTTGCCGGTTCTCGCGAATGCGATGGGAGTTTCGGAGAGCTATTTGCGGGCGGTCTTTCGTGAGGAAACCGGCGTCTCGGTCGGAAACTTCGTGCGCTCGGTGCGACTGGTACGGGCGACTCATCTTCTGGAGCGGCAAGCCCATGATCTTGGCGACGTAGCGCGAATGGCGGGCTTTGCCTCTCTCACTTCATTTACCCGGGCATTTCGCCGCATGTATGACCTCACTCCGAGCGCTTATCGTAAGAGAAGTAAGGTTGAGGTTTAAAAATTAGTAACTAATCTTTCAAAATTATGAGCACAGAAAAAAGCAATACGACGGCAAAGCTGTCGATTATGATGTTCCTCCAGTTTTTCATCTGGGGGGCGTGGTACGTCACGGCACCCAATTATTTGGGAACGATTGGATTTACAGCAGATGACTTCAGCTGGACCTACTCTGTTGGGCCTATTGCTGGAATTTTGTCTCCCTTCTTTGTGGGGATGATTGCGGATCGCTTTTTTCCTGCCCAACGCGTTCTTGGAGTTCTGCATTTGTTTGGAGGCGTCATGATGTTCCTGGCTGCGGGAATGATGAAACCGGAAACCAGTCCGACGTTGATCAATTGGTTCTTCTTCGGTCACATGCTTTGTTATTACCCGACCCTTGCATTGACCAATACTATTGCGATGAAGAACGTGGAGAATTCAGAGAGGCAATTCCCCTTGATCCGGGTGTTTGGAACAATTGGTTGGATCGTGGCGGGGCTGAGTTTATCCTTCTTCCTTTGGGACAAAAAAGTGGAAATGTTCTACCTCGCCGGAGGAGCCGCTCTTCTCTTAGGACTAATTAGCTTCGCGCTGCCTTCGACTCCTCCAACCGCAACTGGAAAAGCCGGCATCAAAGATGTGTTGGGCCTTGATGCCTTGGTGATGCTTAAAGATCGTTCCTATTTGGTCTTCCTCTTGAGCTCGATGCTTATCTGCATTCCTCTGGCATTCTATTACCAAATCACCAGCCGGGTCGTAGAGATGACGGAGCTCCCGATTGGCCAAACCATGAGTTACGGACAGATGTCTGAGATTTTCTTCATGTTGGTCATGCCGTTCTTTTTTGCCCGGCTTGGAGTCAAATGGATGTTGGCGGTTGGAATGTTAGCATGGGTCGGTCGCTACTTGCTCTTCGCACTCGGAGCACCTGATCAGGTCGTTTGGATGATTGTGGCTGGTGTCGTGCTGCACGGAATTTGCTACGATTTCTTCTTTGTCACCGGTCAGATATATACGGATAAAAAAGCACCGGCCGGAATCAGAGCCCAGGCGCAGGGATTATTGGTTCTATTNACTCTCGGGATTGGAATGCTTATCGGTGCCCAAGTGGCCGGCAAAGTAGAAGCTTCCAATTCTCCAGCGGANGTTGCCAAGTATGGAGACCTCGTGACCAAAACCGAGGCTGAGTTGAAGAAGGTCAATGAGCAAATCAAGGAAGCAGAAACCGAAGAGTTGACGGCGCAGAAAGCATCTCTCGAGAAAAAGAAGGGAGAATACCGGATGGAACAGCTCAAGGCCATGGAGTGGAAAAGTCTATGGATGTTCCCTGCGATCTTTGCAGCCGGGGTTCTAGGAATCTTTCTACTTCTCTTCCGTGATAAGACGGGAGCGGAGCCGGAAGCCAAGCAAGTATGAATATTATNGCNCTCCAGAGTGGNGATTGGGCCATCATTACCATNGCGATCCTCATTCTTGGCAGTGTGATCGGGGGGATGGTAAAGTTTGTCCAAGCAATTAAAATTCTCCGAAAAGGACCTCCGAAAATTGATGAGGAAGTCTTGTTAGAACAGCAACGCGAATACGAAGAAAATGAGTAAAACGATTAAAGTCCTGTGCGTTGGTGCCGGGCACATGGGAACGTCACATGCTCGGGCATATCACGNNATTGATGGGTTTGAGATTTGTGGAATTGTCACTCGCTCCCAGGGGAGCCGGGCGGCTTTGAATCAAGATCTCGGAGCCTCCTACGCGGAGTTCGGAGATTTCTATGAAGCGCTGGAAGCAACCAAGCCGGACGCCGNTTNCATCTCTACTTATCCTGATACCCACGCCGCCTACGCCAAGGCGGCGATGGATGCCGGGGCGGATGTNTTTATNGAAAAACCTCTCGCCGAGACCGTCGCGGAGGCCGAAGAGATTGTTGCCAAGGCACGGGAAACGGGACGCAAGGTGGTTATCGGATACATTCTCCGCCATCATCCGAGCTGGATCAAATTCATTGAGATTTCCCACACTCTCGGCAAGCCGCTGGTGATGCGGATGAACCTCAATCAGCAGTCGAGTGGCCCTAATTGGGAGACTCACAAGAATCTTATGTCCTCGATCTCCCCGATCGTTGATTGCGGTGTTCATTACGTGGANGTGATGTGCCAAATGACNCGGAGCAAGCCGGTGCGCGTGAGTGGAATCGGAGCGCGTCTTACTGACGAACTGCCGGAAGGAAAAATCAACTATGGTCACCTGCAGGTGACTTTCGAGGATGGTAGTGTCGGTTGGTATGAAGCTGGCTGGGGTCCGATGATGAGCGAGACCGCCTTCTTCGTGAAGGACGTTGTCGGGCCGCAAGGCTGCGTCACGATTTGCGCCAAGGATGCCGCCGGAGAAGGAGCATCTGCGGATGTTGATTCGCACTCGAAGACAGAGTCGCTTCGCCTTCACCACAGCGAATTGAATGAAGAAGGAAATTTCGTCAAAGCCGATGATTGGATNGANACNTCGGACGAGCCGGATCACGATGGTTTGTGTCATCGCGAGCAGGAATACTTTCTGAAAGCGATTCGTGAGGANATGGATCTGGGNGATCACATGGATGATGCCATCAATTCGATGCGCATTGTTGCCGCGGCCGATGAAAGTTTCCGGACTGGAAAAACAGTAGAACTATCCTGATGAAAAAATTATTTGTAGCGATTGCTTGTNTTGGCTCGGTGTATGCNGGGGAATTTGTGTCCTTNTTTAACGGAAAAGATTTTACCGGTTGGGGNGGAGCCGGGAAACCAGAGCAATCCGGTTATGTCATTAAAGAAGGAGGGATTATCGAATCGACAAAGAAGTGTCGTTTCCTGATNACTGAGAAGGANTANTCGAACTATGTCTTTGAATTTGAATTCAAACTGACTGCCGGAGCAAACAACGGATTGGGGATTCATTATCCGGGAAAGGGAGATCCTGCGTACACCGGCATGGAGATTCAGATTCTTGATAACACCCACCCGAAGTATGCCAAGCTCAAGGACTACCAGTTCCATGGCGGACTCTACACACTGGTGGCAGCCAAAAAGGGTCATCTCAAACCTGTAGGAGAGTGGAANAAAGAGATTGTCACAGTCAAGGGACCCAATGTGAAAGTGGAGCTTAATGGNGTGGTGATCATGGAGGCCAATCTTGATGAGGTGAACAAATCAAAACCAAAGCACAACGGAGCAAAACGCCGGAAGGGTCATCTGTGCTTCTGTGGCCACGGAGCGATCATCAGTTTGAAAAATCTGCGCATCAAGGAGCTGTAGACTTTTTTNCANACAGGGCTTTTTGCGCCCAGAGATTCAATNGTCGTGGCCAGCTCGTGGAGTTTTACCTCACGGCGGGCGGAGAGGTAGAGATGTTTTCNAGGTTCCGCTTGGGTGATTGCTAAAGCCNGTCCGATGTCAGAACTGGCACCGGTAATGGCGATGGCTTGAACTTCTTCACATCTGGGGATTTCCGGGCGATGAGTTTCGAGAATCTCGTCTCCTCTCANGGCCATGNCCTGAAGAGTTTACGGTGGGTAATTCTGNGCAAAGANGCTAGNTTGTTCCGGTTTTGAGTTCAAATAGATTTGAACAAAGAGCTGTATTGTGAAAAGTTGTGTTTATGGCNGANGGGGATCGGAGTGAAAAGGCTCTCAGTGATTTCGAGTCGCAGGTGATTGAGTTCTTTTGCGATGGGGTGAAAATTTTGGGCCTTCCGAAATCGATTGGGGAAATCTATGGCCTGCTTTTCATCTCTCCGGATCCAATTTCCCTCGATGATTTGGTATGTCGCTTGGGGATTAGCAAAGGATCAGCGAGTCAGGGTTTACGGAGCCTAAGGGAACTTGGAGCGGTACGGGAAGCTGAGGTAACTTCTGGCAGGAGGGTTTATTATGAACCGGATGTCGAGCTGAAGAGGTTGGTTGGAGGCTTTATTAAAGAGCAAGTTAGGCCCCATCTTTCCAGCGGAGAGGAGAAATTGGATTCATTGAAGAAGATGGTCGGAGACATGCCGGGAGATGTTCGATCGGACTTTTATNCCGGTCGTTTGGAACGGCTGAGCCGATGGTCCAGCCGCGCCAAGGTCGTGCTTCCCCTCCTTCAGAAATTCTTGGGTAGCTGAAATGGAATCGGATAAAGNATCAGAGCCGAATTGGTATGTCTTGCGTANCCAGCTGAAGCGTGAGCGTTTGGCNGCGGCGAATCTTCGGCATCTCGAGGGTGTCGAAGTCTTTCTGCCGCGTCTGCGTTACCAAAAGACGACCCGGCGGGGTCGCGTCTGGTGGGTGGAGCCCTTGTTTCCCGGATATTTATTAGCAAAATTTTCTTATTNGGAACTGAGTCGGGCGGTAACCTACACAGCCGGAGTCAGTCGAATCGTAACTTTCGGAGATGATACTCCGGCGGTTCCGGATCAATTTGTGGAGGATCTCCAGACTGAGGTGGCTCGTCATCAAACGGACGACGAAGAGATTGTCGTAAACTGGAAAGTGGAAGTGGGGGATGAGGTCGAATTGGCGGAGGGGCCATTCAAGGGGATGGAAGGGCGGGTGGTCGAGGTTAGGCCGGGCGCGGAGCGGGTGAGTTTGTTGCTCGAGTTTCTGGGAGAATCGAAACCGGTAGAGGTGAGCCTTTATAGTTTAATCCTGGCTAACCCGGACATTCCGGAAGGCTGGAAGAAAGATTAGCAGCGATTTNCAAATAAGTTCATTTTTAATTGAACAANACCNTNTTCCATGAGTCTATATNGCTAACTGAGACGGGATTTCCATTGTTTTCGGTCCCAGATTGCTGGATTTTATTGGTTTTACTCNNTCGGATGTGAGTAAGTGACCATTGGCGGCAGCTAGCCATATTTTTGTTGTGAATGTGCCATTATTAGATGTTCCCGCGCAAAATGCGCCNTTGCGGNACGAGTTGTTGCAGGTATTCGAGAGNGTTCTCGATTCGGGATATTTTATCNTGGGNCCNGAGGTGGAGGCTTTTGAAAAAGAAGCTGCGGAGTATCTCGGAGTGCCTCATACGATCGGAGTGTCGTCCGGAACGGACGCCTTGATCGTGGCTCTTCTTGCGGCCGGGNTGGGACCNGGAGATGAAGTAATTTGTCCCTCCTTTACCTTTTTCGCTACTGCCGGAAGTGTGGTTCGAGTCGGGGCCACGCCAGTNTTTGNGGACTCTCTGGAGGACAGTTTCAATATCGACCTGGAGTCGGTGAAGAGCCGGATCACNTCGAAAACTAAAGCCATCATTCCGGTCCATTTGTTTGGGCGGAGTTGTGAGATNGCAGGAGTGATGGAGTTNGCCGATGAACATGATCTCGTCGTGATTGAGGACACCGCGCAATCATTCAGTGCGAGCGTTGATTCACGCAAATGCGGCACCTTTGGTCACTTTGGAACTTATAGCTTTTTCCCCTCAAAGAATCTGGGTGGCTACGGTGATGGCGGTCTCGTGAGTTGTNTGGACGATGACTTGGCAGAGAAAGTTNGGCAGTTNCGAAATCATGGAATGCACCCCAAGTATTATCATGCCATGGTCGGAGGAAATTTCCGGATTGATGCGCTACAGGCGGCNTTGCTGAGGAAGAAATTACCTCANNTGGATTCNTATGGTGAGGCCCGCGCTGAAAATGCCNGATATTATCTGGAGGAATTTGCGGAACTGGATTCAGANCAAGTAACCCTGCCACTTCCGGGAACAGCTGAAGAGGGTGTGATCTGGAATCAATTTACNCTGAAGGTCCACGGCCGGCGGGATGAGCTCAAAGCCCACTTACTGGAAAGTCAGGTTGGGTGTGAAGTATACTACCCNGTTCCCTTGCACCAACAGGAGTGCTTTTCTCACTTTGAGGCCGGAGTACTTCCGGTCGCCGAAAAATTGGCGTCGGAGGCATTAAGTATTCCCGTTTTTGGCGAGCTTGGAGAAGAACGTCGGGAGCGCGTGGTTGAGGTCGTAAAATCATTTTTTAAATCATGAAAATTTTCATCGCAGGACACCGTGGAATGGTGGGAAGCGCACTCGTTCGCGAAGCGAGGAAAAGAGGAGGCTACNAGGTCCTGACGGCAAGCCGTGACGAATTGGATCTTCTCGATCAAGCCAGCGTCGCCGAATGGCTTGAAGATCATGAACCGGATCAAGTNATTATCGCNGCTGCGAAAGTGGGCGGTATTCATGCTAATTCGACCTATCCGGCTGAGTTCATATTTGAGAATCTCGCCATCGCCTCGAATCTAATTGAAGGCTCGCGGCAGGCGGGAGTAGGCAGGGTGTTGTTCCTCGGAAGTTCTTGTATCTATCCCAAAATGGCTCCTCAGCCAATGCCCGAGGATTGCCTGTTAACAAGCCCGTTGGAGCTTACCAATGAGGCATACGCCATCGCCAAGATTGCGGGTTTGAAAATGTGCCAACATTATCGTGCCCAGTATGGCCTGATGTATCATTCGGCGATGCCCACCAATCTCTATGGTCCGGGTGACAATTATCACTCCGAAAATTCGCATGTGATACCAGCGATGATCCGGCGCTTCCATGAAGCAAAGGAGCGAGGCGATTCGGATGTGACGATTTGGGGGAGCGGAACCCCGCGCCGGGAATTTCTGCACGTCGATGATTTGGCTGAAGCATGTTTTCATTTGCTGGGCCATGATAACCCGCCGGACTGGGTGAATCTGGGAGTTGGTGAAGACCTCACGATTTTGGATTTGGCGAAAACAATTGCGAAGACGGTGGGATTTGAAGGTGAGATTAAGACCGACCCTTCGAAGCCCGATGGCACTCCCCGGAAACTTCTCGATGTGAGCCTTCTCAACGAAACGGGATGGACCGCAAAGATCGCTTTTGAAGACGGACTCAAAGGCGCGTATCAGGATTTTTTAGCGACCCTCGAAGAAGGGACGGCGCGACTTTAACACTGTTTATTATGAAGAAAGCACTGATCACAGGCATCACGGGCCAAGACGGTTCCTACTTGGCGGAACTCCTTCTTGAAAAAGGATACGAAGTTCACGGTATCAAGCGTCGGGCTTCTTCGTTCAATACAGAGCGAGTCGATCACATTTACGAAGATCCCCATGTCGAAAGTGCTCGCTTTAAATTGCACTACGGGGACCTCACTGATACCTCGAATTTGACCCGGATCATTAGCGAAATTCAACCCGATGAAGTTTACAATTTGGGCGCTCAATCCCATGTCGCGGTTTCATTTGAATCGCCGGAATACACCGCAGATGTTGATGCCATCGGAACACTTCGACTTCTGGAAGCCATTCGCTTTTTGGGGTTGGAAAAGAAGACCCGATTCTACCAAGCCTCGACCTCCGAGCTCTACGGATTGGTGCAGGAAGTTCCGCAAAAGGAAACCACTCCGTTCTATCCCCGCTCTCCCTACGCGGCTGCAAAAATGTATGCCTATTGGATCACGGTAAACTACCGCGAGTCATACGGCATGTATGCCTGCAACGGAATTCTCTTTAACCACGAATCGCCTCGACGGGGTGAGACCTTCGTGACACGCAAGATCACCCGGGCCATCGCAAATATATCCCAGGGTTTGGAGGATTGTTTGTTCCTGGGAAACATGGACGCCCTTCGCGATTGGGGTCACGCCAAAGATTACGTTCGCATGCAGTGGATGATGCTTCAGCAAGACGAGCCGGATGATTTTGTCATCGCAACTGGCAAGCAGATTTCAGTTCGTGAATTTGTCACTCTTTCGGCCAAAGAAGCTGGCATTGAGTTGGTATTTTCCGGCGAAGGTGTTGATGAGATCGCTACCGCCTCGGCAGTCGATCACGAAAAATCTCCTGCGATCAATGTTGGGGATGTCATTGTTCGGGTAGATCCCCGATACTTCCGCCCGGCTGAAGTCGAGACGCTTTTGGGAGATCCGACCAAAGCCAAAGAGAAGCTTGGCTGGGTTCCTGAAATCACTGTTGAAGAAATGTGTTCCGAGATGGTTTCCTTTGATCTTGAAAAAGCGAAGCAACATGCGCTGCTCAAAAAACACGGACACAATGTGTCTGTTGCTCACGAAGGATAAACTCAAGTGCCAGGCTCACTAAAAACTCGAAACGTGCTTGGGTATCCAATCGCAGTGACCACCTATGCTGATGCGACGAGTTGGAGTATGGAAGTCGCACATCGTGGGGATCGGGCCTATGCTGTGAGCGCCGCCAACACTCACGTTCTTGCCCATGCACGGCACGATCAGTTGTTCGGTGAAGCTCTCTCGAAGTTTGATCTAATTTGCCCTGATGGGACTCCTCTATTGTGGTCGGTGAATGCCCAGTTGCCTGAAGAAGAGAAATTGGAAGAGAGAGTTTACGGGCCAAGCTTAATGCTCGAATTGCTGAAATCTACCGAAGGTGATTCAGATCAATCCCACTTCTTTCTTGGTGGAAAACAGGAAACTCTTGATCAGCTTTCCGAGCGGTTCGAATCCAATGAAATCGCCGGGACTTATTCACCTCCTTTTGGAGAATGGCCCGTTGAAGAGCATGAGAAAATCAAGGCTCTTATCCGCGAATCGTGCGCTCGATTTGTTTGGGTTGGCTTAGGCTGTCCCAAGCAGGAAAAATGGATTGCCGACCACCTCAATTCCCTTCCTCCTGCCGTATATTTTGGCATTGGTGCGGCGTTTGCCTTTCACGCCGGCGAGGTAAAACAAGCTCCGGTGTTTATTCAAAAATTTGGCATGGAGTGGCTCTACCGCCTCTGTGCCGAACCCCGCCGACTTTGGAAACGGTATGCCGTCTATAATTCGCTCTTCCTCTTTTACACTATAAAAGATCATATCCGTGGCTGAAAATATTCATACTCAATTTCACCGTTTCGTTTCTTCTGACGAAAAAGAAGCTCTCCTCGGGCAGAAAGGCTCTGTGCTTTGGATGTATGGATTAAGTGGTTCGGGTAAATCTACTATCGCGGCCGCAGTGGAACGAAAGCTTCACGTCAAGGGTCGGTTTGTCGTTATTTTGGATGGAGATAATTTTAGGAATGGCCTGAACTCTGACCTTGGATTTAGCGACGAGGACCGCGAGGAAAACGTGCGCCGCGTTTCTGAAGTCGCAAAGATGTTTGCGAGCCAAGGGATCATCG
>NHEN01000135.1 GCA_002172625.1 Verrucomicrobiaceae bacterium TMED86
CTCACCGAGCAAACCCTCATCTTCTACATCGGTGACAACGGAGCTCCGCTCAAAATCCACAAGGTCGATGCTCCCGGCGGCGGCCCCGGTTGGGATGGCTCGTTGAACAAACCAATGAACGGTGAAAAGGGCATGCTCGCCGAAGGTGGCATCCGTGTTCCTTTCCTCATCTCCTGGCCCGGCACGCTGCCCGGCACTACCTATCACCATCCGATCATCGCCCTCGACGCCACTGCCACCGCGCTCTCACTTGCCGGAATCGAAGAACCTACCCTCGATGGCATCAACATCATCTCTCATCTCAAAGAAAACACCGCGCCAAACCGCTCCCTCAAGTGGCGTTGGGTTGCCCAAGCCGCCATTCGCAAGGACAAATGGAAATTCCTCGTCGGTGGCAAACGACAATACCTCTTCGACCTTGAAAACGATCCCGGCGAAATGAAAAACCTCATTAATGAAAACCCCGAGACCGCCAAATCCCTCCGCGAACAGCTCACCACTTGGTCCAACACCCTGAGCCCCGCCGGGCTCACCAATGGAGCGATGTCTCCCACTTGGGAAAACTACTACGACTTCTACCTCGATGGAAAAGAAGTCGCTCCTCCCAAGGTTCGAAAGTCACCCCATAAAGGTGCCCCGTCCTCCAAAGCAACTACCCGGGGAGCCACGAACAAAAGCGCCAAGGGTATCCTCCAAATAACACCCACCGGAAAACAAGCCCCCTTCCTTGT
The DNA here is from genome assembly GCA_002172625.1 of Verrucomicrobiaceae bacterium TMED86. Classification (GTDB taxonomy): domain Bacteria; phylum Verrucomicrobiota; class Verrucomicrobiia; order Verrucomicrobiales; family Akkermansiaceae; genus SW10. The sequence continues at coordinate 732 of NHEN01000135.1, forward strand.
CAAAAATGGCGTCAAACTCAACGGCGACTTCACCGCCACCATCAAAATCCGCAGCCCCAAAGGAGGCACTCTGGGCGTGGCATTCCGCAAGCACGACGAACAAGACTTCGGCCCCGGCCGCGTGAACGCTCCGCTCTCAACAACTCCCGACTGGCAGGAGATCGCCCTGAAAATTCCCTGCGACGGAACCGCCATTCATCTCCGCTTCCACCTCCCCAACCATCCTGTCGAAATCGATCAAATCACTCTCACCGACAAGAAGGGTCCCACAAAATGGAACCCCGGAAAAAACTAGCAGAAGCACTAGGCTCCAACCCGCCATACTCAGCGGCACGCAGACGCTCAAAGCCCTGGCATGTGCCAGCCTGGCTTCCCTCTTTCCCCTCTTCGCCGAACCCATGCCCAGAGAGGATGTCGTCGAGATCCCCGCCAAAGCCGGACCGGAAAAAGAAAAAGGCATCGCCCCTCCTCAGGGAGCGCCGAGCTCCAGCTCGGCGGGTTAAGGCCCAATTCCACTCGACCACGAATTGGTCTTGGACCGATTTCGAGAAGCCTGCAATGATCCCCCCTCTCTATGACTTCCAGTATCGTCACTTTCCTCGCTTTCTCGGCCTCCCTTCTCACCGCCGCTGAATTCCCCACACCCTACAACAGCGAAAAAGACAAGACCGCCAACCCGCCCTCTCCCGAAGAGGCGGCCGCCTCATTCAAACTCCCCGAAGGATTTCAGGTGACGGTCTTCGCAGCCGAGCCCGAAGTCCAAAATCCCATCGCGATGGCCTGGGATCACAAAGGCCGTATGTGGGTCGCCGAAAACTACACCTATGCCGAGAGAGGGAAGCGCTTCGATCTCGAACTGCGCGATCGCATTATCATTCTTCACGACGAAGACCACGACGGAAAGTCCGACACCCGCAAGGTCTTCACCGACAAGCTGCAAATGCTCACCAGTGTCGAACTGGGACGCGGTGGGATTTGGGCCATGTGCCCGCCACAACTCCTCTTCATCCCCGACCGCAATAAGGACGATATTCCCGATGGCAAACCCGAAGTCGTCCTCGATGGCTTTACCGTCGCCAAGAACAACTACCACAACTTTGCCAACGGCCTCCGCTGGGGCCCCGATGGTTGGCTTTACGGACGCTGCGGCGGTTCCTGCCCCGGCAATGTCGGCGTTCCCGGGTCGGCCGAAGCCCAACGCGTTCCGATCGAAGGAGGCATCTGGCGTTTTCATCCCGACCGCAAGACCTTCGAAGTCCTCACCCACGGCACCACCAACCCCTGGGGACACGATTGGGATGAACACGGCGAACTTTTCCACATCAACACTGTCAACGGACACCTCTGGCACCTGATCCCCGGCGCCCACTTCGAACGCCCCTTCGCCCCCTCACCCAACAAGCTCGTCTTCGAACCCATTCAAATGCACGCCGACCACTGGCACTTCGACCGCACCGGCAGTTGGACCAAATCCCGTAACGGAGCCGCCAACGACTTCGGTGGCGGCCACTCCCACATCGGGATGTGCATCTATCAAGGCGGCCACCTTCCCGAATACTGGAACGGCAAACTCCTCACCTGGAACCAACACGGCAAACGCCTTAATGTCGAACGACTCGAACGCCAGGGCAGCGGCTACGCCGCCAAACACGAACCCGACGTCATGATCTCCGGCGACATGTGGTTCCGCGGGCTCGAAATCTCCACCGGCCCCGGCGGAGCCCTCTACGGGCTCGACTGGTCCGACACCGGCGAATGCCACGACCACACCGGCGTGCACCGAACTTCCGGAAGAATCTATCGTTTCTCACACGGCCCAGTCGCCAAACCCGACTTCAGCCTCCTCGAAGAGATCGACGATCAAAAGCTCGGGAGGATCATTCAGCATCCTAACGTTTGGTTCGAACGCCAGGCCCGCCTGATTCTTGCCTACTCAAACCCCCGCATTCAACTCTCCTTAGCCGCTGCAGGTCTAACTGAAAAAGGAGATCCCGCCACCACTCTTCGTGCTCTTTGGGTACTCAACACCTTGGGAGTCGCTAAACCTCTTCAGTTAATGGAACACCCCGACGAGCACGTCCGAGCATTCGCTATTCGTNNGGCCACTGACGANCTCCCCATCGATCACGTCTATGGAACNCNCCCCCAGCACATCACCANGGTTGATTCAAAGCTAATGAAGGTGCTTCACAAACTTGCCCAATCAGATCCCTCTGCCAAAGTCCGCCTCGCTCTCGCATCCACCCTTCAACGAATTCCTCTAAAAGACCGNCCCTCCCTCGCCTCAGCTCTCGGCTCTCGCGATGACACCAAAGACCACAATCTCCCGAAGCTGATCTGGTTTGGAATCTCTCCGCTTCTCAAAGATCATCCCGAAGGGCTCATCCAGGTTGGCGAAGCCACCGAGTGGCNCANCCTCCTCCGCTACATCTCCCGCGCGCTGGCACTGAATCCAGACGCCATCATCGAACTCGCCATCAAGCAACCCTCCAAAGCCCCGCACATCCTCAAGGGACTTTCCGAGGGCTTCAAAGGCTGGCGCAAGGCTCCGCTTCCAAAAAACTGGAATACCGCCGTCGACAAACTTTCCGCCGACAACCCCGACCTCATCCGCGATCTTTCCGCCCTCTTCGGAGATGGCCGCGCCATGGATTCCCTCAAGAAGATCGCCCTCGACAACAACGCGGCCTTCGGCGACCGCCAAACCGCCCTGCAGGGCCTCATCGATGCCCGTCCCGACGATCTCCGCAACATTTGCGAACAACTCCTCCGAGTCCGCTACCTCAACAAAACCGCCATCCGCGGGCTCGCCACCTTCGACGATCNCGCCATCGCGAAGACGCTCCTNAATCGCTACCCTAATCTTCGGCCTGATGAAAAATACACCGTGATGGATGTCATCGTCGCCCGCCCAGCCTGGACCGATGCCCTGCTCACCAAAATTAAGGACGACACCATCGCCCGCACTGATCTCACGCCCTTCCACGCCCGTCAGGCCCTNGCCTTGAACGATGAGAAGCTCACCGCCCGCCTCAAAGAAATCTGGGGCGAGCTCCGCCAATCAGACGCCACAAAAAAGAAACNCATCGAAGAACTTCACAAAGCTCTCGGCAAAGACGTCCGCGACAAAGCCAATCTCCCAGCCGGACGTGTCCTCTTTCAAAATCTCTGTGCCACCTGTCACATNCTCTACGGCGAAGGCGGCAAACTCGGCCCCGACCTCACCGGCTCCGGCCGCGCCNACCTCGGCTACTTGTTGGAAAATATCGTAGATCCCAGCGCCATCGTTCCCGCCGAATACCGCATGACCATTCTCAANNTNAAAGACGGTCGCTCCCTCACCGGAGTCATTGCCTCTTCCACCGACCGAACCGTCACCCTGCGCAGTCTCGCCCAAGAAGCCACCCTCGAAAAATCNGGGATCGCCGAAACAAGCCAACTCCCCAACTCCATCATGCCCGCAGGCCTCCTCAGCGCCCTCACCCCCGGGCAAATCCGCGACCTCATCGCCTATCTCATGCACCCACAACAAGTGCCGCTGAAAAAATGAGGAGACCGTTATCACAAAATCCTCCTCGCGCTGGTTTTCCTCCTCTCTGCCGCTGGACCGCTGATTGCTCATAAGGAAAAGCACACCACCAAGGAAATTACCTGAGGTGACCAGTGGANAGGCCCAAAGCCAATATCTGACAAGAGCTTGAAGGGCAAAGTCGTCCNTTNAAAAATATCGGNCCGGAAAANACCCAATATTTCCGGCAATCACACGACGAACAGCATCGTTCCCGAAGCTTCGGTATCANNATACGTGTCCACCAAGGGAAGGTTCCCTTCCGACTTTTGCTGGCTTANTTCGTTGCCCGTNTTGCTTTTCACGATCAANACGACAATTACCAACGCGATCACACCGAGGACAATCCGACCGGATTTCTTCTCAGCAGCTTTACCAATGAGTCAGAGCATGCGCCATCATGGTCCACCCCTGAAGAAACGCAAGTCAGTGGTATTCAACATTTTCGATTTTCCCGCTCAGATTTCCCNCGTGCCTATTTCAGACTACCAGATCACTCAAATGAATCTTCCCCTCTGCCTCGGTGGCGGGATACCTCTCTACCCCCACANCTATCCCAAGGACGCTCAGAAAAATATCGTCAATCCCGGCAAGGTGGCGGAACGCAACCGATTCACCTTGAGGAAGACGTTGCCAAGCCGACCTCGGTCTCACCGAATACGACGCCTCGGTGTTTTCAAAAAGCAAGAATAGCGAAACCTTTCACTATCAAAGGCGGAGGACCACTGCCCTGAATGTTAAAGGTTTAGATTTTGTTCCCGCTTCAAACATGTTTTTTTCAGACAGTGATGTTTCGTTTTCCATTCCTCGCTCTGACATTCTTATCCTCTTTGATGCTCGATGCAGTCGCCCAACGTGGACCGATTCCAGGAATCAACACGACAACACCTTATCTCATTTACTATGGCAATTGGAGCTCCGCTCAAGTCGAGCTTGCCCGGACCAACTATCAGCTCGTAATTCTGCATCCCGTCAGCAACATCACTGCTNCCGACATTGCACAAATCCAACGNGGCACAGANAACATNNCAGGGACAAGCGATGATGTCNTGGTCNTGGCCTACATCTCAGTTGGCGAAGATGATCGAACCGCCGCNCCCGTCGCGGGTAATGGCAGTGGNCCCCGGGTGGATCCGAGATCGTCAGATACCGNAGCCCTNGCTGGNATCAATCCTCTCGGNGATGCTTCGCCNAACGGCACAGGATTTGCCTCTTACTACCTCGATGACACCACCCCCGACGGCCAACCNGATACCANCTCCATCTTTGGNGNNCCCTTCGTCAATGCCGGTGNTCCCGCNTGGTATCAGGTGATCTTGAACAATGAAAAAGATGNCGATGGAGCATCGGGNNTGCAAGAAATCCTCACGACCACTGANGGCAATGGCTACGGATGTGACGGAGTTTTCCTNGANACGCTGGACACNCCCGCGCCGAACAGCTTCGGCGCTACTCTCTTCGAATGGACNGCTCCGGGATTTCANACTCTGCTGCAAAACATCAGCACCAATTATCCAGACAAGCTCATCCTCGGAAATCGCGGCATCTTTTTCTACAACCCCAACCTCAAGCAATATGAGTTCACCTTGAGACCTTACTTAAATGCCATCCTCTTCGAGAGCTACTATACCGATAGTAGTGACGTGAATTTTTTCAGTCCGTTTTTCGACGACAATAAATTCAACTGGGCACCCAAGCTCAATGCCGAAGCAAATCGTGCGGACGGATTCACAGTCTTCGCTCTGGGCTACGATCATCCGATCAGCATTCCCCAATCGGTGAAGGATCAGGATTTCATCGAATCCATGCAGATCCAGGGATGGCCGCTCAATCGAACAAACGTCTTACTCAATAGACCATTCAACAACGAAGCCGAAGGGTGGGTGGCTCTTAACCCAGACAACGCTGCTCCCGTTTGGGACAGCACTGCCGCCACATCCGCCGACTCTGATTTCGCGATGCCCGGTAATCAACCGCCGGTCGCCAGAGTCGGCTTGCAAGAAGTCGAGGCTCTCGATGGCGCCGTGACCTTGCGTTGGGATGTCGCCCGTGATCAAACCGGTCCGGTCCACTATCATGTATACTACACCGATTTCGGGACCCTTGATTTTAACACCGCAACCAAGTTGAGCAATGTCGTCACGAGCACCCCATCGTCCTATCTGTCCGGAACTGGTAGTGGTAAATATGCCTATGAAGCCACCGTCACCGGTTTGGAAAATGAAGAAGTCTATTTGTTCGCAGTGCGCGCGGAAGACAGCGCAAGTCCTTCCAACGAAGACAGCAATACGACCATCTTGACGGCCACCCCACAAGCAGACCTGGGCGGTAATTTTGCAACGATTAGCATCGATGGGGATTTTACAGATTGGGACGGAATCACTCCGCGCTTTGAAGATCCAGCCGAAGGAACTCCGGTGGATTTCACAAACATCCGGGTCGCGAATGATGGCAATTTTCTCTACCTGCGATTCGCTCTGGCAAACTCTGCAAGTCCGTTTTCGGATTTCAACACGCACCTTTTCATCGACTCCGACAACAATAATGCAACCGGATTCATCCCGCCAACTTCTGGTTTCGGATCGGAGTTCATGATCGAACTCGGGAATGGTTTCGATCAGCGAAATGGTGGATTCAACGAAGGCTCAATTTTAGGAACAGGGTGGCAGTTAAGCCCTGCCGGACCAGCCAACGAATTTGAGATTAGAGTTTCACTGGACGCTCTCTTTCCAGATTCCACTCCGATCTTTTCCGGACAGACAATCAGGCTTCTGCTCCAAGATAATCGAAGCGATGAAATCTCAGGCGTCGAAGGTTTCGAATACATCATCGAGGAAGATCCGGCCGCCCCTCCCGCCGCGGTTTTCGCGAATATCGTCATCGATGGTGACCTCTCTGATTGGGCCGGGATCTCCCCGAAGCTCAGCCTCCCTTCCACAGGAAAGGCTATCGACTTTAAAGATGTCTTCTTCGCAAACGACAACCAATTTCTCTACGGACGTTTTACGCTGCACAGTTCTGCTGCTCCGTTTTCGGATTTTAATACGCACCTTTTCATCGACACCGACGGGAGCCCCGCGACTGGCTTCACTCCAACCGCCTCCTCTTTTGGGTCTGAGGCTTTTGTTGAATCAGGAAGTGGGTTTGACCAGCGAAACGGAGGATTTAACGAGGGCGCGATCAGCGGTCTCGATTGGGCAATTTCACCAACTGACAATGCGCAGGACTTTGAATTTCGAATCTCTCGCACCGCTCTTTATGCAGATATCTTTCCAGTTTTCGACAGCCCGGGAGAAACGCTTCGCCTTCTTCTTCAAGACAACCGGGGTGATTCTCTCACAGGTGATTCGGGCATAGAATTTTCCTTCGCCGAACCAAACACTGTCTACGAACTTTGGAAAACCGAGCAGTTTGCCCCGGCCCAACTTGCAGATCCAACTATCAGCGGTGATTTTGCCGACCCTGATTTGGATGGAGCGGGAAACTTGTTAGAGTTTGCTCTGGGAATGATTCCGCTGCTCTCCGATCCGGAAAAACTCCCAAAAGGCATCATGGTATCCGATGAAGGGCAAGACTACCCCGGCCTCCAATATGACCGAATTAGCGGAAGCGGGCTCACTTTCCTGATCGAGGCTTCCGGTGATTTATTGAGCTGGGATGATGATCCAAATGCGTTCACCCAACTCTCACTCACTGATTTAGGAAATGGTTTCGAACGAGTCGAAATTCGGCACAATTCTATAATCTCTGAAAATATGCGTGCCTTTCTCAGGCTCAAAGTTCTAAACTGACCGCTTCACCACATTTCCTTCCAACATGAAAAAATCTCTCTCCCTCATCGCCGCTCTTCTTGGCTCGAATGCCCAAGCCGGAACTTTCCTCACTGCTACTATTGATGGCAGCTTCGCAGAATGGGCAGGAGTTCCAGTGCTGAGTGCCGACGGAGGAGACAATGCGGGTTTCGTCGATATCGGGAATGTCCAAATCGCTAATGACGATAATTTCCTCTATATTTCGGTCACCTATCCAAACACCCTCTCAGCTCCCACCTACATCTCCATCGATTCAGACAGCAATTCCGCAACTGGTTTCGATATATTTTCGGTTGGCTTGGTCGGAGTGGAGGCTTCCTGGCAAAATGATTTTCCCTTCACAAACGGCACCGGAGCTTTCAATAATGGCCTTGGAATGAGCGGCGATTTCTTTGGGTCTGGAGCTGCCCTGATTTCATCACCCGGTGATGTCGCTCAGAAAGAGTGGGCTATTTCACTCGAAATTACTTTCAATGAAGATGGCTCAAATGTCTTTGACGACCCTGATTTTGACATCCTCATTTGGACTGATGCTGGCGCTGGAGATGTTTCCGACCCCATCAGCTATACCCTCGCCACTGCCATCCCGGAGCCCAGCAGCATCGCTTTACTTGGACTCGCCAGCCTCGGTCTGCTGCGCCGTCAGCGTTAATACCGTCCAACTTCGAGCTGGCCACCGTTTCGAGGAATCGCAAGTGGCCGCGATTTAGGATTTTCGATTTTCGATTTTCCCGCTTAGATCCCCCCGTGCCTGTTTCAGACTACATCGTCACCATCGGACTCGAAGTTCACTGCCAGATCAAAACCAACACCAAGATGTTCTGTGGCTGCGAAACTTCCTTCGCCGACGAACCGAACACCCATACCTGCCCGACCTGTCTCGGCCTGCCCGGCGCACTCCCTGTTCTCAACGAATTTGCCATCGAGCGCACCATTCTCGCCGGCATGCTCCTCGGTTGTTCCACCCCTCCCACTGTCGTTTGGGACCGGAAAAACTACTTCTACCCCGACATGCCCAAGGACTACCAGATCACTCAAATGGATCTTCCACTCTGCCTCGGTGGCGGCGTGCCTCTCTACTCGCACACCTACCCCAAGGACGCTCAGAAAAATATCGTCAATCCCGGCAAGGTGGTGGAACTCAACCGGATTCACCTTGAGGAAGACGTTGCCAAGTCGACCCACCTCGCCAATTCCACCCTCATCGACTTCAACCGCGCCGGCACGCCTCTCATGGAGATCGTCTCCGAGCCCGACATCGCCTCGGCCGAGGAAACCTTCGCTTATCTCAAGTCACTCCAGCAGATCCTCATCGCCGGCGGCATTTCCGATGCCGACATGGAAAAAGGCCAGATGCGTTGCGACGTCAATATCTCGGTCCGAAAAAACGAGAGCGATCCCCTTGGCACCAAAATTGAGCTGAAGAACATGAACTCAACCTCCGCCGTGCGCCGCGCAATTCACTATGAAGTCGCGCGCCAATGCGAAGCCCTCGATACTGGCGAGCCACTCGTGCAGTCGACCCGTCGATGGAGTGACGAGCTTGAAGAAACCCAGGAAATGCGAACCAAGGAGGACGCGCACGATTACCGTTACTTTCCCGACCCTGACCTTCTCCCGGTAACAACCGCTGCTTACATTGAAAAAGTTCGCCCGCTTGTTCCGGAACTCCCCCACGAAAAGTCCGCCCGTTATCAAGCCGACCTCGGTCTCACCGAATACGACGCCTCGGTCATCACCTCCGACGTCCACCTCGCGGCCTACTTTGAACAAGCCGCGGAAACCACCAAAGCCCCAGGCAAGAAAATCGCGAACTGGATCATCAACAACCTTCTCGGACTTCTCAACGAGAAGTCACTCGAGATTTCCGATTCGCCCATCACCGCCAAAACCCTCGGAGGCATCCTCGATCTCATCGAAGCAGGCACCGTTTCCAACAGCCAGGCCAAGGATCTCTTCGCCGCCCTCTGGGAAACTCCGGAAAAGGACCCTGCCACTCTCGCCAAGGAAATGGGATTCGAACCAGCCGACAGCGGAGCCATTGATGCCATCGTCGATGAAGTCATCGCCTCCAACCCCGACAAAGTCGCCGAAATTCAGGGCGGAAATGAAAAACTCCTCAACTTCCTCACTGGCCAAGTCATGAAAGCTTCCAAAGGCAAGGCCAATCCCAAGCTCGCCACCGACGCACTCAAGGCAAAGATCCTCTAGGCAACTCTGCCCCATCCCGATAGGTTTCCCAGGTGTTTCTCCTCTTCCCACTGGCCAGCAGCATCCTCTACGTCATTGCCGCGCTCTTCCTGAAACAGGCTGCGGCAAAAGGAATCGATATCTGGCGCACCGCGTTTGTTTGCAACGCCGCGACCTCCATCCTCTTCCTCATTCTTTGGCCGCTCGGTGGCGAGCCCATTCAAGGACACCTTCTCTGGCAACCTCTCGTGGTGGCCCTCTTCTTTGTTCTCGCCCAACTCCTCAGTTTCCTCGCTTTCAAAATCGGCGATGTCTCGGTCGCCATTCCGGTCATGGGATCCAAGGTCATCCTCGTTGCCCTCTTCACCACCATTCTCGGTGTAGGCTCCGTCCCAGCCTCCCTTTGGATTGCTGCAGTCCTAAGCGCCGTGGGAATCGCCTTCCTAAACCAAAAAGGCCAATCCCGCCACGAGCACGTTCTCCGAACTGTCTGGCTCGCGCTCGCTGCGGCAGCCTCCTACGCCATCTTCGATGTCCTCGTTATGAGCTGGGCGCCACAATGGGGTGTCGGACGTTTCCTCCCGCTCGTGATGATCATGAGCGCCCTCCTTTCGATCACCTTCCTTCCCTTTTCCAAAAAGCAACAGTCCGATGAAAACCGTAGATCCCATCGCCCGCTCTACTTCGGAGCCTTCTTCATCGCGCTTCAGGCCCTCATCCTCGTCTCCGCGCTCGGGATTTATGGCGAGGCAACCGCCATCAATGTCATCTACAGCACCCGCGGCCTCTGGAGCATTCTTGCCGTCTGGTTTTTCGGCCACTGGTTCGCCAACACCGAACGAACGCAAGGCGGCACCGTCTTCAGAGCCCGCCTCATCGGCGCGGCCTGCCTCAGC
>NHEN01000136.1 GCA_002172625.1 Verrucomicrobiaceae bacterium TMED86
CCCGCCACCCCAAACGAAGTAGACTAGAAAGAAGAGTAGTAAAAAAGCCAGCGCCATGTGCACTGTGACCACGCCGGTATTCAAACCGCTCGCCACCACCACGATCCCGAAGAGGGCATTTAAAATTGTCACCACAAATGCTCCGACCGCCAACTTCCGAACTCTCGGAGTCGCCGTTTTACTCCTCAGCGCCACCACCATTAACAAAAACACCGCCAGCAAGGTCGGCAGCGCGAGCAGGCGGTTCACGAACTCAATCCAGACATGGGTCGGATTAAAGTCATTTTTCAAACTCTCCACCGTCACTTCATTGGGATCACGGCCAAAGCGCTTCGCGGACCGCTGAAAGCGTTCCACATCGAGTTCGTCAAAATCAACCTGATCGAGATTCGTCGGTGGAATCAACTGCCCCCAACATGTCGGCCAATCGGGACATCCTAATCCAGAACCTGTTACCCGAACAGTCGCTCCGGCCAAAATTAAAAGAATGAGCAAAGAAAGAGACAATAAAGCCAGTCGTTGAACAGCATTCTTTCGCACGCGCGTAGTCTAGCGGGGACTTTCGCGATGACAACCCGAGTTATTGTTTTTGATGGTTCGGAAAAAGATTGCTGAGTGGTCCTCAAGCTTTGCAGAGAGAAAGCCTCGCTCGGCATCTCACAAATTATGAGAACTCACTTTGGAAAGGCTCAATGAATAATTTTATAGTAAAGTTCCACGATTGAGATGACTCTCAGGAAAACTCCGATCAACCGACAAATATTGAGAACAATAATAGTCATTCTAACCGTGGTGGTAATTTCAGGAGCTACCATAATTCACCTCACACAGGACTCCTCCCAACCGACACTGAGCCCCTCTTCACCTCAGGCAGTTGAGAAGGTCTGGCCGAGTCCCGCCAATCTCGATTCTGAGAGCCATCAGATGATGCTGAAGGCACTCAGGGAGATCGTTCTCAACACCCACGAAGAAAATGCCTTCTTTGGGGACAAGCGATCCCGCATGCTTCGCGCCAAGTTGGACGCACTGGCACCTGATGCTCCGATCGCAACAATCGCCCAATTAAAAACAGATCTGGGCAAGGCTGAACTTAAATTGGGGAACGAACTCGAAACGATCCGTCTCCTCAGGCAATGCGAAAGGGATTACCTACCCAAAATTGTTGCTGGCTGGCCAAAAAAAGATGCTTTCAATCTCATCAACTCCCTTCGTTTCAACATCGGGATTGCATACATGAGACAAGCCGAAAAGAACAATTGCTGCCAACGAAATACCCCTGAAAGTTGCATCATGCCCATCCAGGGTGAGGGCATTCATACCGATAAAACAGCCTCCCGAAATGCAATCTCCTACTTTGAGGCCGTCTTGAAGCACTCTGAGGGATACTCTCCGCATCGCCTTCAGGCTCTTTGGCTGCTCAATATCGCATACATGACAATCGGCGACTACCCACACAAGGTTCCTCCAAAGTATCTTATTGAATTGGACAAGTTCTTGCCTGATGAACCCTTCGACTCCCCCCGCTTTAAAAATAGCGCACGAAAACTTGGACTCGACACCTTCAGTCTGGCCGGAGGAGTCGTTGCAGACGATTTCAACAATGATGGCAACCTCGACCTGCTTGTCTCCAGCTACAATACCTCCGGACAACTCAGGCTCTTTATAAATCAAGCCGATGGCACGTTCCTGGAACGCACCGAGGAAGCTGGACTCACTGGAATCCTTGGTGGATTGAATATGGTTCAAGCCGACTTTGACAATGACGGCTGGCTCGACGTTCTCGTTTTGCGGGGAGCTTGGCTTGGCTCGCAAGGGTGCCACCCCAATTCACTCCTTCGCAACGACGGAGTTTCCGGCATCGCGCAATTTACCGATATTACTTACGAAAGTGGTTTAGCCGAAATCAACGCACCGACCCAAACCGCCTCCTGGGCAGACTATGACAATGATGGCGACTTGGATCTATACATTGGCAATGAGACACTTCCAAAAGGAACAGTGATCCCCTGCCAATTGTTTCGCAACAATGGCGATCGAACATTCTCCGACCAGGCCCAAACTGCCGGTGTCACAAACGAACGCTTCACGAAAGCCGTCATCTGGGGTGACTACAATGGAGACTCTTATCCCGACATTTATGTTTCCAACTTCGAGGACGACAACCGACTTTATCACAATAACGGGGATGGAACATTCACTGATCGCGCGCAATCACTCAAGGTGACCGGCCCACAGGAAAGCTTTCCGGCATGGTTTTGGGATTACAACAACGACGGCATCCTCGATCTCTATGTTTCAGGATATGCNGGNGACATCTCATTACTTGCAGCTGATGCGCTATCGCTACCAAACAAAGGNGAGCGATCCCGNCTCTACCGNGGAAATGTCGGAGGTGGCTTCACCGATGTCGCCCCTGAAGTTGGATTAACCCGGNTGAACGCACCCATGGGNTCAAATTTTGGCGACCTCAATGGCGATGGATTCCAAGACTTCTACCTAGGAACAGGCGAACCTCAATTCAGGAACATCATGCCTAATTTAATGTATCTCAATCAGGGTGGAAAAAAATTCGTTGATGTCTCCCGTGCGAGCGGCCTTGGTCACTTACAAAAGGGCCACGCGATCGCCTTCGCTGACTTTGACAACGACGGAGACCAAGACATCTTTGAGCAGATGGGCGGGGGCTATTTAGGCGATAAATTTTTTGATGCTTTTTTTGAAAATGAAGCCTCAGCCAAAAGTTGGATTAACGTCCGCCTCATCGGCACAAAAAGCAACAAAAGCGCAATCGGTGCCCGTATCCGTGTCGATATTGAGGCCCGATCCGTATACAAGTGGATCAATTCCGGCGGGAGCTTCGGAGCCAATCCACTTCGCCAGAATATTGGATTGGGTGACGCGAGGAAAATCAATCGCCTCGAGGTATACTGGCCGACCACGGGCGAGACACAGCAATGGACGGAAGTCCCATTGAACTGCTTTCTTCAAATCACAGAAGGCGAGGATCAATTACAGCTTCTATCCACTAAAGAAATCGACCTTTAAGGCCATTGACTCTCCGGCACCCTCCCGCCAGATACCAGTTTCCGGCTGGGTGGAATAGGAATTCTGAAGGAAGTGGAGGTTGGGACATTTCAAGCGATCGCTCCGAGCGCCCCGGACATGGCATTCTCCGAAATTGGGTCCTCAAAGGAACGAAAACTCCTCCATTGCTTTCTAGCCCCGACAAAATAAAAAAGTAAAATCGCAGTTCGATGAACGAACCACACCGCTTTAAACTGGTATTCCTTCCATTACGGTATAGTTAAGTGGCCTTCAACTATGTGGATTTCAAGTATCCGAATGTTGAATCTACCCATTCCATTTCAGCTACAATTTCCTCACGCTTTGAAGGCTGGATAGGGCAATTAAGTCCTCCAGCATCACGTTAGAAAATATCCATGAACCAAATTCCCTTTATGAATAGAAGCTTAACAATTCCAATTACCTTTGTAGCTCTTAATCTGGCTACTAGCGCCAGCGCAGCGGTCTCTCTCGTCGGTGTCGACAGCGCAACCGCTGCAAACTGGCGCACTGCCGCGAATCTTGAAGCAGACAATGAATACGGCACTGCGGGATACGTCGTTTTTGGACTCAACGAGGCTGATGGGGTCTATAACCCCAACTTCGACGTCAGTGACACCAATGCCGCAAATGCTTACAACCTCCCCTCTGGAATCTCAGTCTCAACTGTGGACACCAACATCGGAATGTGGTCCGGCAATGGGAACTTTGGCACAATTGAGGACCCGGGTAATGGCAATACCATTACCAATACTCCAGTCCTTGCAAACTCTGGCGGCACAAAGCAGTTCACAATATCACGTACAGTGATCAGTGATTACAGAATCACCTTTATGACTGCCTCTGGTGACAACGAGGGCACCGAATTCACCCTTACCGTTAATGACGGCTCTGGCGCCGTGAGCTCGAACTTCGATAACGTTGCGAACGGACTGGTATACCACGTTTACGACATCTCAGGCGGCACCACCGACATCACTGTCGATATCGCCTCGACTACCCAAAACCGCTCTTTGACAGGAATCGCATTTGATACCAACGCGATCCCGGAACCCTCTACAATACTACTTCTGGGTCTCGGAATGGTTGGCGTCTCACGCCCCCGCCGATAGGCCCACAGCAGTCAGGTAATCTCATTCTCGCGCCCCAGGAGATTCAATCTGTCGGGGACTACTTTTTGGGGGGCATTTCTCAATCTCTAAATATGGATCTCAAGCATTAAGAGGTGGGCCTTCGCTATTCCTTATTTCTTATTCCTTATTCCTTATTCCTTATCTCTGATAATTTATCCCCTTAACCGAGAAAACTTCCGCAGCATAAACCAGTAAAATGAAAAGAAATCAACTCGTTAAGTTCCTCGCAGCCTCCTCTCTTCTTGGTGCTTCCAGCATAAGCGCCACCGTCACCTCGGTAGGGGTGGACTCCACCACTGGTCCGAATTGGCGCACTGCCGCCAACCTTGAAGCAGACAATGAATACGGCACTGCAGGATACGTCGTTTTTGGACTCAACGAGGCTGATCAGGTCTATAACCCCAACTTCGACGTCAGCGAAGCCAATCCAGCAAACGCTTACAATCTGCCAGCTGAAATCTCTATTTCCACAAGTGATTTTAATATTGGAATGTGGTCCGGCAACGGGAATTTTGGAACGATGGAAGACCCCGGAAACGGAAATACCCTCACCAGTGCCCCGGTCCTCGCCAACACCGGAGGAACAAAACAATTCACAATCACGCGAGCTGCCAACAGAGCATTCCGAATCACTATCATGGTAGCTTCGGGAGATAATGAGGGCACGGAATACACCGTGGCTGTTGATGATAGTTCCGGCTCTGTAAACTCAAACTACGACCACGTCGCAAACGGTCTAGCCTATCACGTCTTCGATGTTTCTGAAGGAGACAGCGACATCCAAATCAACATTACCAGCACCACTCAAAACCGCAGCCTTATGGGAATCGCATTCGACGGTGGGGCAATCGATATTACTGACCCAACGGACTCGAACTCCAACGGAATAGGCGACAATTGGGAGACGTTCTACTTTGGTAGCCTTGGAGCTGTCGATCCTGCTTCAGACGAAGAGCCGGACGGATTGACCAATTTGGAAGAATGGCAAAATTTCACCATACCAAACGTCGCTGACAGCGACTCGGACGGCCTTGAAGATGGCGAAGAAGTCGACACCTATTCAACCGATCCAACCGACAACGACACTGATGGCGACGGCTATGATGATAAATTCGAAGTCGACAACCTGGCCTCTGATTTTGATCCACTTGTCGACGACTCCTCTGAAGATCCCGACGGCGACGGACTCGACAACGTCGCCGAACTCACAAACTCAACCAACCCGATCGACTCCGACTCGGACGACGACACCATCAACGACGGAGACGAGGTTAATGGTGGCGTAAACCCATACTCGGGAGGAACCCTCGGAGCCGTCCCGGGCGACTCCACCGATCCAAACAATCCCGATTCTGACGGCGACACCATTAGCGACTTCGCCGAAATCGACAATTCCAACGGTTTTATTACCGACCCCAACAACGCAGACACCGATGGCGATACCGTGCCCGACGACATCGAAATGACAAACAGCTCGGATCCCACCGACAGCACCAGCCTTCCCCCTGTTCCAGATGGCCTCATCAGCGTCGATCTTCAGGGCAGCAATGAAGGAGCAGCATTCCCCAGCGAACCCGTTCTCATGAGTGGATTCGAAGTCCGCGCCGGTATCATGACCGACGTATGGAATGCCATCAATATTCCGGGCCATCCAAACACCGCCACTGAGCCAAGCTTCGATTTGCTTGATTCCAATGGCGACGAAACCGGAGTAAGCCTCTCATTCACCGGAACAATCTCAAGCTGGTCCAACACTCCCGGGAACGACCCACTGACCGATGACTACTTGTTCGTCAATGCAGGCAACGCCGATTTCAGCGCAGCTTGGGAACTTTCCGGCCTTTCCCCATTATCCGAATTCACCCTCTTCACCTACGGCGGCCGCGCCCGCGACATGCTCCTCACTGTCGATACCGACGGAGACGGAGATCTCACAAACGAAACCCCAACCAACATCGATATCAACGGCTTCGAATTCACCGGAACTGTGGGCGCCAACGGAAGTATCCTGGGCTCAATTGATCCCGGCGCTTCAAATGAAGCAAACTGGGGGGGCTTCCAACTCATTCACGCAGGGTCTTCTTTGAGCGGACTCAGAGTGACCGACATTCGCCATACCGACATCGATGCCATCGAACTGACCTGGACAAGTAGACCGGGAAGAAGCTACACCGTCGAATCCTCTCCCGACATGGTCACTTGGACTCCCTTGCTAACCGAAATCGACGCTACTCCCCCGCCCGGAACGATCACCACTGTAATTGTCGATTCTCCGGCCGCAAATGAAGCGAAAAAGTTCTACCGCGTTGTCCGCGAATAGACTAACCCATCGCAATTCGATCTGATTGGTGCTATGCCACGGCGTGGCACCTTCGGCCAAACACACACCTAAAATGATGACCCTCACTCGAAAGGGTGCCCTCGTCGCGCTCCCGCTCCTTGCTTCCGCTCTCAATCTTAAGTCATCCGTCACTACCATTGGCGTCGATTCGACAGCTGGTGCCAACTGGCGTACCAGTGCCAACCTCGACGACGATCAGGAGTATGGCACAAGCGGCTATGTCATCTTCGGTATGGGAGAATCGGACTCCGTTTACACCACCAACTACAACATCTCCTCCGCCAATTCCAACAACGTCTACAACCTCCCCGCAGGCGTCGGCGTGACCACCATCGATACCAACATCGGAATGTGGTCGGGCAATGGTAACTTCGGGACTCTGGAAGACCCCACCGCTGGAAATGCCATCACCAGCGCTCCTGTCCTTGCCAACTCGAGCGGAACGAGACGCTTCACCATCACCCGCTCCAACTCCGACACCTTCCGGCTCACAATCTTCACCGCTTCCGGCGATAACGAAGGCACCGAATACACCGTCTCGGTCGATGACGGCAGCGGCTCCCGGTCCACCAACCATGACCACACCAGCAACGGCGTCGTCTACCACGTTTTCGACATTTCCAGCGGCAATTCAGACATCACCATCGACATCGCCAGCACCAGCCAAAACCGATCCCTGATGGGCATCGCCTTTGACTCGGCCATCGACATCACCGATCCCACCGACAGTGACAACGACGGCATGGGAGACAACTGGGAAACTTTCTACTTTGGAGATTTATCCCGTGATGGCAGCGGAGACTTAGACTCGGACGGCCTCATTGATGAAGACGAATGGACCGAGGGAACTTCACCCAACAACTCCGACTCCGACGATGACGACCTAACCGACGGCCAGGAAATCAATACCTACAACACCGACCCGCTCGATAGCGACAGCGACAACGACGGCTTTAGTGATGGCGATGAAATCTCCGGAGGAACCAACCCCAACAACAACGGAAGCTTCCCTGTCGTGACCGTCGGGCGCCCCACCTTGGGCTCTCCGAACTCGACCCGTGACAGCGTCGTCGTCTTTAACGAAATCCACTACCATCCCGCGGGCGATAACGATGCCCTTGAGTATATCGAACTTTACAATCAGATGGCCATCAACGTTGACCTGAGCAACTGGTATCTCGATGGAATCGATTTTCACTTCCCGGAAGGCACTGTAATCAATGCCCGCAGCTACCTCGTCATCGCAAAAGACCCAGGTAGCTACCCGGGAGCACTCGGACCTTATGCCGGGAATCTTTCCAATTCCGGCGAAACCCTGCGCCTCTACAATAATAACCTAGCGTTTCGCACTACGGCAGGCGCGGGTCCAAACGGCACGATTTCAGAGTCCCTCGATCGCCGCCGCGTCATGGATGAAATTTCCTACGGTGACACCCACCCTTGGCCACTTGGCCCCGATGGTTCTGGTTCCACTCTCGCAAAAATCGACCCGGCTACCGGCAGCGCTCACCCACAAAACTGGACACACAGCACCGGCCTCAATGGCACACCCGGCGCAGTCAATAATCAGACGCTTGTTCCCGCCATCTCCTTCAACGAACTCGGCTCTTCCACTTCGCCCAGTTTCCAACTGGAACTCCACAACCACGGAGCACTTCCCGTCTCTCTCGGCGGCATGATCATCTCCACTTCCAATCCCCTTTCCGACGACTACCCCCTCCCCCCTAATAACCTCGCTCCCGGCACCTTCACGACCATTGACGCCACCACTCTCGGCTTCACTCCCTTCGACAATGAACGCTTGTTCCTTTTCACACCGGGCAAGGTCGCTCTCATTAACACTGCACGAGTCGACAATCGCCTCAAGGGTCGCAGCCCGGACGGCACCGGACGCTGGCTCAATCCAAACACCGCAACTTTCGGCAGCACAAACTCCTTCACCTTTGAAGACGACATCGTCATCAACGAAATCTTTTACCACGCTTACCCGCTACGCTCGACCCCCGGCACCCCTCCGACTTACACCGATGTTCAGGTCATGAACTACGACCATGTCTGGCGCTACAACCTCGATGCCGGAACTGCTGGACTACCCTCCGGCTGGGAAGACACTGCCCACACCGTCGATGACATCAGTTGGTCCCAAGGCCCCGGCTTACTCGGATTTGAAACGGCCTCCTTATCCGAGCCTATCCTAACCCAGATCACTCGCGTCTCAAAAATCCCGTATTATTTCGAAACTGAATTCACTTACAACGACCCTGCTGCCGTCGACCAAATCGTCTTCGACCACCTCATCGACGATGGTGCCGTGATCTACTTGAACGGAGAAGAAATCGCCCGCTACAACATGGACGACGGCCCCTTCACCCCCACAACACCAGGTGTTTCGGTCAGCAATGCCACGCCAGGAACACTCACTGTCAACAATCCTAACATCCTCCAAGGCAGCAACCGCCTTTCAATCGAGATACACCAAACCGCCACCACCAGCAGCGACCTCGTCCTCGGCATCCGTGCGACCTTGAAACAAATCGACACTCCCGGAACACCTTCCACCCCTTACACCGAAGGCGACGAAGAATGGCTCGAACTCTACAACCGAGGAGTCAACACCATTGATCTCAGCTCTTGGGAAATCAATGGCGGGATCAGCTACAACTTCCCCGTCGGCACGATGCTCGCTTCAGGCGAATACCTCGTCGTAGCCAAAGACGCCTCTGCTCTCGCTCAAAAACACCCGGGCATTACCATCGTCGGAGATTTCTCCGGAAGCCTCGGCAATGGTGGCGATCACCTCGTCCTCAAAGACGCCCACGGCAATCCGGCCGATGAAGTCACTTATTTCGATGGCGGCAAGTGGCCCGGCAAGGCCGACGGCGGCGGCTCCAGCCTCGAACTTCTCGACCCGGACGCAGACAACAACACCGCCACCGCTTGGGCCGCAAGTGACGAAACCGAACGTAGCTCCTGGAACGCCTTCACCTATGAAGAAGTCGCAGTGAGTGACGGCATCGGCAACAACGCCTACCACGAATTCCTCATCGCCCTTCTCGATTCCGGCGAATTCCTTCTCGATGATGTCAGCGTCATCGAAAACGGCAGCACCGAAATGATTCAGAACGGTGATTTTGAAGGAGACTCGCTGGGTTCAACCGCCGACAAATGGCGCGCCCTCGGCACCCACGGGTCGCATGGCAAGACCGTCGTTGTCGACGACCCCGACTCCCCCGGAAATCAGTGCCTTCATATCGTCGCCACCGGCCCCACCGGAGACAAACACAACAAACTCGAAACCACTTTCTCTAACAACGAACAAGTCACTGCCGGGGCCACTTATCGCATTAGCTTTCGTGCAAAGTTCCTCAGCGGCAATAATCAGGTCAATACCCGCCTCTACTTCAACTACCTCCAACGCACCACTACCATGCCAGCCTCGGAAATCCGGGGAACCCCGGGAGAGATCAATTCCACCGCACTTGGAAACATCGGGCCCACGATGGAAGCGCTCGCCCACGCCCCGGTCGTACCCGATGCAAATCAAGCGGTAAACGTTGCGATCGACGCCTCCGACGCGGACGGCATTGACAACCTCACCCTCTTCTACTCAATCAATGGCGGAGCCTTCCAAAGCTCGCCCATGGCCGCCGGACCAAACGGGGTCCGCTATGTTGGCACCATCCCTGGCCAGGCAGCCAGTCGTATCGTGCGCTTCTACATCCGCGCTCTGGACACCGGCAATGCCACCTCTTTTTACCCGGCAGCCGGACCAGAAAGCGGGGCCTTCTACAAAGTCCAGGACGGCCTCGCCGACAACTCCGGCAATCGTCATAATTTCCGCGTCGTGATGTCCGAATCCGACCGACAATTCCTCTTCAACTCCACCAACCGTATGAGCAACGACCGCTTTCCGGTCACGGTCATCGAAGACGAAACCACAGCCTACTACGACGTTGGCCTGCGCCTCAAAGCCAGTGCCTACGGTCGCTTCCAAAGCGGACACTACGGATTCAATGTCCGCTTTCAGCCCGACCAACTCTTCCGCGGCGTTCATTCCAGCATTTCGGTCGAACGCTCCCGGCCCTTCCGCGAACTTTTCGCAAAACACCTCCTCACCCGCGCCGGAGGTGCTTATTGGTCTTTTTACGATGACGTCAGTTACGCCATTACCCCAAACCCCAGCGACAGAGGCCCCGCTCTTCTCTCAATGGCGCGCCATACCAGCAACTTCTTCGACGGACTCTTTCCCGGCGAAGACGAATCCGGCACCCTTTTCAACCACGAACTTCTTTACAGCCCCAATGGGACCAACGGAGGACCCGAAGGTCTCAAAATCGGAAACCCCTACAATCACACCAACGGACGCTACGATCTCGCGGATCGTGGCACCGACAAAGAACCCTACCGCTTTGGATTCCAAATCCGCAGTGCCCGCGGGCGCGACGACTACTCTCAAATGATCGCCGTCAACCAAGCTGTCGGTAACCTTTCTGGAACAGCACTCAAAGCAGC
>NHEN01000137.1 GCA_002172625.1 Verrucomicrobiaceae bacterium TMED86
AAAGGCTGCGGGCGGTCGCAGATTGGTAGGTTTTTCTGAGGCGCTCGTCGAAGGTGGGGTCGAGGTCTTCGAGGGCCATTTGGTGAATGGCGTGTGCGAATTCGTGGACGCAGATAGACTCGGCATTGTAGGGATCGCCGGGGTTGTGGAGGAGGTTTTCCTCGCCGCAGGAAACGGAGGGGCGTTGGCGGGTGGCTCCGAGCCCGCGGGCGCGGCGGTTCCAGAATTCGGGTGGCGTGAGGTCGGAGTGCTCCGGGATATCGCAGGTGCGCTCGCTGGTGGCCATGATGGAATAGCGCACTTTGTTTTTGGCGAGTTGTTTGAAAATGTCGGGCCGTTTTTTGAGCATTGAGCGCATGGTGTGTTCCGCTTCCTTGAGGGCGGCGGGGTGGACTTTGTCTGAGGCGACGATGGGGAAGCCTTCGACAAGGAGGACTTGCTGGTAGTGGTCCTTGAGGTCGAATTTTTCGCGGACTTCGACTGGGATGGGTGATTGGACTGCGGCTGAGAGAGCAAGTGGCAGAGCGAGGAAGAGGTATTTCATGGCTAGTTGAAGCGGGTCGGGTTGAGAGCGGAAATATCGAGGGAGCAAGTTTCACTATCGACGAGTTGGGCGACGAGTTTGCCGGTGATGGGAGCGAGGGAAAGCCCCATCATGGAGTGGCCGGTGGCTAAGATGAGATTTTTGTGTGAAGGGATTCGACCAAGGTAGGGCAGTCCATCGGGAGAGCAGGGACGGAGGCCGACCCATGGCTCTAATTCGGAAAATTGGGAGGGATTGAATTCCGGATAGAAGGCGCAGAAGGATTCGATGATACCTCTGAGCCGGGCTTTACTGACGGAGGTGTTGCTACCACAGATTTCCATGGTGCCGGCGACGCGGAGTTGCTCGCCCATGGGCGTGACGGCGACGCGCCCTTCTTTGAGAAGGGAACAGAGATGGGGATTTCGGGGCGGGGAAGGAAGGGTCAGCGAGTAGCCTTTGCCGCCTTGCATGGGGAGCTTGAGCCCGATCTGCTTGGTGAGATTGAGGGTGTCAATTCCGCCCGCGAGGATGGTAGTCTCGGCGGTAATTTTTTCTCCGGTGTTGGTCACGACTCCTTTGTCATCGATCAGAGATTTCACCCGGGTGTGGATGATTTCTCCGCCGTTCTTTTTGATTCTGCTGCGGAGGGCTTCGAGGAAATCGTGAGGATCAAGGTGGCAGTCCTGGGGAAACCACACGCCGCCTTGGGCCTTGATGTTGGCGTTGGGTTCGAGTTCTTGCAGGCGGGGGGAGTTACAGACTTCGGCCTCGAGTCCGAGACGATGCGCTGCTTCGGCGACTTCGGCTTCTTCGTCGAGGCCTTTCTGCGATTGGCAGAGCATAAGGAGCCCTTTTTGGACGAGAGGGAAATCTTCTTCTTCAGAGAGTTCGACGTGGAGTTGTCGACTGGCGAGGGAAAGATCGCGGAGGAGGGTCTCGCTATTGTTGACGTGCTGTTGGTTGGAGTGGCGCATGAAGAGCCAGATCCAGCGGGCGAGAGCGGGGTCGAGTCGGGGGCGGAGAAAGAATGGGCTCTTGGGGTTGAGCATCCATTTGAGGCCCTGGGAAATGACGCCGGGCGCGGCGAGAGGAATGAAGTGGCTGGGGACAATCATGCCTGCGTTACCGCTGGAGCATGAGTTTTTTAATTCGGGGTCTTGCTCGATAATACGAACGGCGTGACCTCGTTTGGTGAGGGCATATCCGATGGAGAGGCCGATGACTCCACCTCCGACGATGAGGATCTCTTTCATGGANTGATGCCGAATTGGAATNGATCGCGGGGATCGAGAATNAAGGTNGATTCTCCGGTGACGTGGGCGGACCCAGTGATGANGGGCGTGACTTTTTGAGAGTCTGGNAGGCGGGTGAATTGCCCGCTGAAGCACGTGCCGATGATGCTGGCCTGTCGCCAGGTGTCCNCTTCGGCGAGNTTTCCGGAGGCGGCGAGGCAGGCGAGTTTGGCGCTGGTGCCGGTNCCGCAGGGTGATCGGTCGTAAGCTTTGCCNGGGCAGAGGACGAAGTTTTGGCTGTCGGCGTCGAGGCCGGGTGCGGGAGGTCCGAAGGATTCGATGTGATCGATGAGTTCGTTGTTCCCGCCAGTGATCCCTTGATCTTGAAGAGCCTGGCTGACAGCGGAAGTGAAGGCGGTGAGTTCGTCGAGGTGGTCGAAGCGGACAGGTGGTCCCTGGTCCTGAATGAGGAAAAACCAATTACCTCCCCAGGCGATCTCGCCGGTAATGGTGCCGTAGTTGGGAACTTCAACTTGCTGCTCTGCAACCAAACGATAGCAGGGAACATTGGAAACAGTGACGGTGCCGTTGGGTGAGAGAGTGGCCTCGATGACACCGACCGGAGTTTCGATTTTATGACCGCCGGGGGTGATCCGCCCGAGGTGTTCGAGGGTTTTGACCAGTCCGATGGTGCCGTGGAGACAGCTGTTGAGACAGGCTACGTTGTTGAAGAAAACAACACCGGTGACGCAGTCAGAGTCGCTGGGTTCGCAGAGGTAGGCGCCCACGATGGCCTCGAATCCGCGAGGTTCGAGNATGAGGGCACGGCGGAGCCAGTCGGCTTCGGCGGCGAGGAAGTCCCGCGCGGCGAGGGCTCCCGGGGTGGGGCAGATGGGTGCGCCATCGATGACGACGCGGGTGGGTTCGCCTCCGGTGTGGGAGTCGATGACACGAATGGAAATGGGATCAGACATGGTATTTTATTTGCTGTCTCAATTGGCCCACCAGTTACGGAAGAGCTGCCATTGGGAATGGAGGAATTGGCGTTGGCTTGGGCTGAGTTGATCGTCCCTATAAATCTGGTGTTTATAAGCGGAGTGGCCTTTGAGAATCATGAGCTCTTTATAGANCATGACCAAGTCGGAATTTTCGCCGATGCTGGAAAGCACGGTGGGNGTTTNGCAAAGTTCAAGGGCCCAGCGGCGGTCTTGTTGATTCCCGGCAGCGGCGGATCTGCAGAGTTCGGTGAAGCGAAGGATTTCCTTGGGTAGTGACGACGAGGGCGGGGATGACACCAAAAGTCTACCGGGACCGCGCACTCGGATCCCGATAGACCTGTTGATTTTTGAGTTGGTGAAATTCTCTATTGGGGAAGTCTCACNACAAGACGGTAGAAGATCTTGGGTTGNTCAACCGGGGTGAGGTTGCTCAGGAGATTGACGGTGTAAGTTCCATCGGGATTAAGAGTTGGTGCTCCATTGGGAGCGAGATCACCGGCAGGAGCCCAGTCGATCAAGTTGGTGGAGGATTCCACGCTGTAATCAAGATTGCTGACCGGGATACGTTGGCGGTGGGTGAAGCTCACCGAGTCGCCATTGGCGTTGAATGTGGGTTCTACAATGTCACTGAGATCGCGACCGAGGGCGTAGGCCATGAGATTGCTCAGTCCGGTGTCCCCATATTGGGCGTTGGCATCGGAGAAGCCGTTGGTCTCCATCCAATTGGTGAAGTCAGTGCTTTGCTCAACGAGCATGGCGTAGTCGAAGCTNGNTTCNAGNGACTGNGTCATNTCNGTNGAGGCGAAAACACCGCCGACACTGAAGGTNGTCCCGGCAGGNAGGCTGATGGTGTGGAAGGGGCTGAAGGCGGTGCCNTCGCGCCAGGAAAAGATGAGGTCGTTTCCGGTGCGTTGNANNCGGACGGTGAGGACGTTGGAATCGACTTCAGGACCTTCCACCAGGATTTCGGAGCTGCCGGATGGATTGACCCGCATCGAGGCGACGTGAGTTCCGTCCTTGTACCCGACACCGTAACGGAAGGTATTGCCTGCTTGGTCTGCTTCGACAAGGAGCCCGGCGTAGAATTCTCCGAATTGTGCTTTTTCGAGTTTCACCTCGGTTTGAAGCGTCCAGTCACCTGCGGGGAGCTGGCGTCTCACCCAGGGATGAACGGCATCATCGAGGTCGATCCCTCCGCCCGCTTCTTCATTAGCAGCGATGTCGACCCGGACACCGAAAACGACATCTGAGCTGCCTACGCTCTCGTTGTGGACTTCGGCTGCAAGGACATTGGTTCCATTGACAATGGAAGCNGAAACGTCAACGACGAGAATGTCCTCTTCGATGGTATCCTCAACGGGGAGTCTNGTCCCNGGCGTGTTGGAATCGATNGCGCCGGCAGGGAGGCGGACATTTCCGATAACCTGTCCGTTCAGGTAGTAGCGAACTCCATCGTCGACGATTTGATCGATGTAGAGTTGAGCTCCGACAGGGTCACCGGTGAATTCGAATTCCTTGCGAAAATAATAGGTGATCAGACCATTGGTCGCGTTTCCACGTTGGAGNGTACTCGTCTGAAGCCCGGGGGCGGGAAGGCCCGATTCACCACGACCGAGGAAGCCGGGTCCGGACAGCCATGCACTGTCGTCAAATCCAGGCTGGGCGAAGACCCCGCCGATTGTGANCTCGGCTCCCGCGTCGTCATATTTCCAGACGTCGCCGAAGTCGAGGTATTGCACAGGTGCNGGAACCTGGACTGGCGGGAGGCCAAGTGGAGTCAGGCCGAGTGGGATGTTGATGGTCAGGCGGCCGTCATTGTCCTGCAGGGAGTAGTGGGGTCCGCTTGAGGAGTTTCCGTGCTTTTCGATGTCGGCGAGGGTCCAGGGAGCTTCGAGCAAGGTGTTACCGAAGGTTGAGAAGGAGCCGTCGCCATGAACGGAGACGGTAATTTCCTGATTGGTTGCCTGAGGTTNGCTGTCGGTGGCGGAGACGGTGAAGGTATAAACGCCGGGAAGTTGGAAGGTGGCGTCCGCCAGACCTCCGTTTGAAACCAGGCTTGCTCCGTAGGAAGGGCTCACCGACCAGCTGAAGGTGAGCAAATCTCCCTCGGGGTCGAAGCTTGTCGAGGCATCAAGAGAAAGCGCATCGCCCGCCTCAAGGTTGCGCGATTTTGGATCGCTGTCCACGATAACGACGGGAGGAGCGTTGTTGGTCTTGGTGATTGTGAATGGAGCGGTCTCGATGACGTTGCCATCGTGATCGATTCCTTCGAGATCAAAAACGTTGCTTCCTTCGACAAGAACCAGACCATCAATCATCCAGTTGGTTTTGTCGGTCCACTGAGCGGTGACATCGGGTTGTCCGGCGACTCGGATATCGAGAACGGTAGGCGGGGAAGTACCGGCGAGGGCAAGAATGTCGGCGGTGGTGTTGGCGTTGCTGGTGGTGATGGCAAAGTTGGCATTGTTGACCGCGCTGGTGACAAAGTTGCGAGAGAACGTTTCGCGGATATTGAACCAATTGGTGTAGTGTGATTTTGGCATGTTTATACCGGTCCCGGAGACTGAGGCTGTTTCAGCATCCATCCACGCAATGGTGCGGGCGGAGTTCCTAGTGTGTTCGTCGAGAAGCTTGGTGAGATAGTAGTTCACATAGCGGCGGACGTATGGCAACGCAAAGTATTTTGAGACGCCAGACAGTCCTCCGAGGATGGCTTGGCTGCTGCGGTCGAAGACCCGGTCGCCGTCCCAGTGAAGAAGCATGAATCCACTGTCATCGGCTGGGCGATACATGTAGGCGTTTTTTCCCCGTTGGAGGGTGATGGTGTCCCAATCGGCATCGTAGCCTCGCACGGCAGCATTGAGGCCGAGCATGCGGGCGTTGGCCATGCGGGCAAGGTCAGATTCGGAGAAAGTATTCCCATCTAGGGCGCGCACAAATTCAATAAAGGTACTGAAGTCGTGATCGGATTCGCGGGTCCGCATGATCCATTCGCTTTGGTAGCTGGTGGGATTGTCGGTGTCTTTGTAGGACCAGTCGGCATTGCGGTTGGAGCGTGAATTTCCGTCGTCGCTGGTGAAGCGCCATTCGTCATCGATTCGGAAGAGAGTGCCGTCGGTGCCATCTTTGAAGTTACGGTTCAGGAAATCGTTGGAGATGGGCTCGTGGTTTTCCCGGAGTTTAAACGCGTCGGTATTGATCACGGAATGGACAAATTCCATTTCGTTAGTGGGGTGACCAAGTTGGTAGAGGAAGTAGCGAGCGATACGGTCGTCGTAGAAACGAGGGGTGCCACTTCCTTCCGAGGTTCCGGAGGCATCGATGACACTGCGACGGCGATTGCGGAAAAGCCGATCGCCCGGGAGCTTCCATTTTCCGTGTGCGAGATTCGAGTCGGTGGCTCGAGTGAAAGGGCTGCCACTTTTTCGAATCTCGGCGTTGTAGTAGATCTCGCTTTCGTTGGCGATGAAGGTGGCGTTGAAGAAGTGATTCGACATGCGCGGGAAGTTGTAGTCGTAAGTGGCTCCTCCCCCGATGCTGGTGTTCAATGCCTGACGGTCATAAGCTGAAACAACGAAACGCTCGCGAAGAAGAATACTTGGCATGATGCGGTTATCGACTACCCACATGGCAGGGCGGTCGGGCCCTTTGATGGGTTGGAAGGTGGACTCTCCTCCGGCGACGGCTTCGACGTAAAACTGAATAAGGTTTCCGTTGGAGGTGTATTGATTGAGGTTGGCACTATAGAGTCCGGTGCCGTCGTCAGTCATGGTCTGTCGCTGCCAGGTTCCGTTGCCATTGTTGTTGTCGAGACGATAAACGGCCTCGACGGTGGTGAGAGGTCCGGCGGAATCGATGCGAGCACTGACGGTAACTGATTCGCCTGTTTTTGGCACGGCCGGGCTGTGAATGACTTCCGAGACGGTGGGTGCGGCCGAGGGCAGAAGCGCGGAGTTGGGGGCTCCGGGTGTGCCGAGGTCTTCCGGGATGGGAAGAAGGAAGCTGGTGCCAAAGCCGTGGTCGAGGGTTTGCATTACGACTCGTGGTTTTCCGCTGACCCAGCGGCCGTCAAAGCTGAGGGTATAGCTGTTTCCCACGACCGGAGAGGTTTGGAAATCGACCTCGGCCCGGTTGGCTTTGTTATCGCCGTGGCCGTCGGCAATGAGATTGAGTTTCCCTGCATCCATGAAGCTGGCCCAGTGCGTGCCCTGACAAACCCATCCGGAGGCGCTTGATTGTGTGGGCGACATCACTCCGGGGTTTCGCAGCAAATTGGAACCGCTGTTGTTAAGGCGGACACTGATGTTTTCAAGGATCACATGGGAGTCACCGACGAGGTGAGCTTGCAGTTCCTGCCCACTCGTCAAGGGAAGCCAAGACGAGCGAATGAAGTCCGCGGTATAGGAAAAGGTCTCCATCGAGGACTTGTTGGTTTCGTCACTATCGGTCCATGCCGTCGCGACATTGTTGTTCATGTCGGGGTGACGGAGCTCCATACTGCTGCCGCTTCCATCGGCGAGGTTTGGCCAGTCGCCGCCGGGGAGGTAGTCGACCTCGTCGACCATGTTGCCGTTGTTGTCGACGAGGCGGATGAGTTCGCCTGAGTCGCGGAGAGTGCCTTTCCAGTTTCCGAGAACATTGATCGCTCCGTGGGCGGCGAGAAGGCAGTCGGAGTCGGCCGCGATCACGAGATAGGAATTTCCTCCGATGATGGTGTCGGGAAAATCAAAGCTGATGCCTTTGGTGAATTTCCATCCGGACAGATTGATGGCATCGCCACTGCGGTTGTAGAGTTCGATATATTCGCCGTTGAGATGATCTGAGGGGGCATCGAACATGATTTCATTGATGACAATGTCCTCGTTGCGATTGGTGGGATCGTTGGGGGCGTCCTGGGTATGACCGGGCCCGCCATAGAATTCTCCACTGCCGATGGGGAAGAGCTGGAAGCTTTCTTCGTCGAGATCGCGGTCCAGCTTGATGGCGTCGATGACAGTGCTGTCTTGAATGAGGAAGAGGTCGACGTCTCCATTTTCATCAGTGGCAAAAGTGGCGGGAAAGCTGAGGTATCCTCCAGCGGGAATGCTTCCGGAAAGATCAATCGTGTTAGTGAGTGAGCGGTTGGGGGAGATTTTTAGGCCTGCGGCAGAGGCCGGAGAATTTCCGGGAGCATGGAGCTCGATCCAATCGATATTTCCGTCTTCTCCAAAGTGGACTTCACTGAAGATGAGATTTGGCAGGGCGCCGGGGGGTGGCGTGGTTGCGGTAATGCTGATATCCGCCCCGAAAGCAATGTCAGAGCTGCCGGCGTTCTGGTTGTGGACCTCGACGGCGAGGACATTCCTTCCCAACTGAAGAAAGGAACTGATGTCGGTGCCGGAAGCGATTGCAACCAGTTCATCGTCCCATTCCCGATTTCCTGCTGCCGGGGTATCGTAGTTGATTTGACCGGCGGGCATGTTGAAGCGGGTGATCTCCTGACCGTTGAGGTAAACGACGAGGCCGTCGTCCACGTAGGCATCAATGTTGATGGTAGCACTGGAAAAGGAATCGTTGAATTGGAATTCCTGTCGCAAATAGTAGGTGATCCGGCCGCCGGTAGTCCATGGCGTGCCAAATGGATCCGAAGAATTTCTACCGAAAAGCCCTGGGCCTTCAAGCCAACCGATGTCATCAAAATCAGGGTCACGCCAGGCGGTCCCGCGGTCGATGTTGCTCGTGTTTTGGTCGTATTTCCACACCGAGGTGGTTTCTGCGATCGGTGTGGTGGTGGTCGGCAGATCGTCTTCGCTGGCAGGAGGTCTTCCCGGCGTGCCCCCGGGCGCTGCGCTGCTCATCCAATTGCGCCACTCACCGCGGGCGCGGTTTGGGTTGATGCGGGTGAGGGTGTGACCGGCACCGTCAGCGGAAGCAGGCCACTTGCCGCCATCATTGTAGTTGATCTGGGCCATGATGACGCCATTCTTGTTGCTGAGTTCCAGATTTTCTCCCGAGTTGCTCAGAGAGCCGGTGAAGGGCCCGAAAATACGAACGTCGACCGGGGTGCTCGGATAGGCCGTCCGGAAGGTGGCTTCATCGACGTTGGTGACAAGGATCCGCTCCCAATGTTTGAGGATATGTGCGCCGGTGTCGCCGGCGCTAAAATCGGGGAAGGTGTATTCAACGCCATCGGAGAAATACCAGGTGCCGATGTCGAAAGGTGTGGCGGTATTGTTGGTAATCTCGATGAATTCGGGATCGTCACCGGCGGGGTTGTAGTTGATTTCCGTGAAAATCACCTGCTCGGCTTGGGCAGAGCTCAGGGAGAACAAGACGGCAAAACCGGCTGAAAGCACGGAGGGACAGGTGTTGAGGCAGGATTTCTTAAGAGAAAACATGAAATGCGTGTGTGTGTGTGTGTAATTCAGACGGGGTTAAGGCCTGAGTATTTACAATAGCATTCGAATCGTCCTCCTCAAAAGGTAAAATTTGAGGTCAGGCCATAATTCTGCCTGAATTTTGGGGAGGTGGATTTTTGGTCAGCAAGATCGAATCAATCGGTCTCGAGTTCTTCGCTATTCTCGCTTGCGAGGGCGGTCTATTTGAAATCCGTGAGGATCGATGAATTTATTCAGAACTGGATAGAATGACCAAGGTGTTGCGCACTCTCAAGGCGACGATAATCCGTTTCGTCACGGAAGTCGTGACGATCCAAAGATTTTATTTCTTAGATCGGTTGGAGGAAGAGTCACTTCTTCTTAAACTGGTCGTATTCCGGATTGACCTTGGCCTTGGAGAAAATGGGCTTGTCTTTCCAGAGACCGTAGGTGGCTTTGAGTTGCACTGTGGACTCGGGGTATTGCCCTTTGTCGTCGGTTTTCTTGATCCAGGATTCGAGGAGCTCGCGATGGCGTTTTAACTCGGTGCCGAATTTGGGGTCGGAGGCGAGGTTGTTAATCTGGTGTGGGTCGGCGGCGAGGTCGTAGAGCTCTTCCTTGGGTCGGAGGCCAAACCAATGGGTTTTTTGATAAGGAGTGAGCTTGCCGGCGTCGCGGGCAGCTTTGAATTCGATGACCTCCTTGCGATTGTCGCGGTATTGCGCCTGCAGGAGAGGGCGGTCGAGGTAGTAGTTGCGGAGGTAGCGGAACTTGTCGGTGCGCACGGTGCGGATGCGGTCGATGGTGTAGTCGCAGCGGTCACGGGCGCTGACGACGTAGTCGACGGGCTTGTAATTTTCGCCGAAGAGATTTTGGCCGTCGAGATAGTCGGGCAGGGGAGCTTTTCCCAAGGCGAGCGTCGTGGCAGGGATGTCGAGGGCATTGACGAGTTCATTGCGCACGGTGCCCGCGCTGATCGCGGGATGATTCCCTTTGACCATGAAGGGAATATGGACGCCGCCCTCGTAGCAGAATTGCTTGTGGCGTAGCGACTGGTTGTTGCCGTGGTCTGAGAAGAAAAAGACAATGGTGTTTTCCAGTTCGCCGTCGGCTTCGAGCTGCTTGAGGATGGATTCCACGCGCACATCGGATCCGCGGGCGGCGTTATAGTGGGTCGTCCAGGCCTTGCGAAGGGCGGGCGTGTCGGGGAAGTAGGGAGGAAGGGGGACCTCGTTGGCTTTGAGAACCTGTCCCTTGCGGGTGTAGCGCGTGCCGGCCTTGCCGCCTTTGATTTCGATCTGACCAAACCACGGTTGGTTTTTGTCGGGGCGGGCATTCCAGGTGTCCTTGGTGAGCGACATGTTGTGCTGGGCGCGATTTCCCTGCCAACCGTTCTGCCCGACCTTGTAGTCGTTTCGGCTCCCGACGGTATAGAGCTTGCGGCGGTCGTAGTGGAAGTTGTAGTCGTCCTTCCCGCTGTTGAAGGTGAAATACCCCGCGTCGCGCATGAGCTCGGGAATGGTCTTGATCCCTTTCGGAAGATGAATGCGGGTGTCCTCGGGAACGATCTTGCCATCGGTCCAACGACTGGAACGGTGCTGGTGCGTGCCGGTGGTGGTTTGCATCACACCCGTGATCATGGCGGAGCGGCAAGCCGAGCAAACCGGAGCGGGAACGAAGGCCCTTTTGAAAAGCACACCATCTTTCGCGAACTTGTCGATGACCGGAGTGAAGCCCTTGTTGATCGGATCATCATAGCAGCCCATGTAGGGCGAGAGATCTTCCGAGAAAATCCAAAGAATATTGGGTCGATCAGCGGCGGAGAGCGGAAGAAAGGCGGCGAGGAATAGGAGCAAGGAGCGGACGTGACTCATGTCGGGACGATGACAAAATGGAAATGAAATGGCAAGGTGCCGGATGTGAGGGTGGCCACTTCTCAGGAATTATCTGAATTGAAGCCAAGCATCTTTCTCAACGGGCGTCCGATATCGTCGGCGACGAGGAGGGCGCAAGGAATGAGGAACAGGGTGATTCCTGTGGCGAAAAGAATACCGAAACCGAGCGACACGGCCATTGGAATGAGAAACTGGGCTTGGAGAGATTGGTCCAACAGCAGGGGAACGAGTCCGGCGAAGGTAGTGAGAGATGTCAGAATGATGGGACGGAACCGTCGGGCTCCAGCGGCGAGAGCGGCGTCGAGGAGGGGCATGCCGGCACGGCGCTTGCGGTTTACAAAATCGACCATGACGAGCGAGTCATTCACGACCACTCCGGCGAGGGCGAGCATTCCAAAAACAGAGAGAAAGTTGGGGGTGATATCCATGATGAGATGCCCGAGCAAAGCGCCGATCACTCCGAATGGCACGGCCAGTAATACGTAGATCGGTTGTAGCACCGAGCGGAATGGTATGGCCAGCAGGGTATAGAGCGCGAAGAGGAGGAAGGCCGCGCTGAGCCAGGTTTTCTTAACTGATTCCTCGTGTTCGGCGACGTATCCGGTCCAGAGAAAGGAGAGCCCCTCGACCTTACCAGTGAGTTTGCGAATCTCGGGTTCGAGTTCGCTGGCAATGCCCACAATATCGATACTGTCGTCTTTTGGCATGCCGCCAATTCGGATGACTTCGGCGCCGTCGTTACGTTCTACGAAGGTCGGGGCCTTGGTAAATCTAAAATCAGCAACGGTGCTCAGCGGAACTTCCGCACCTCCTGGAGCACGTACTTTTAACCTCGCTAAAGTGTGAAGAGAACGTCGTGCCTCCTTGGGGAGGCGCACCATGATCCGGATCTCCTCACTGTCTCGGATTATTCGCTGAGCCTCTTCGCCATAAAAAGCCTGGCGGATTTGCCGGGCCAGCAGTCCCTGGGTGATGTCGAGTTCTGCGGCACGGGGCTTGAGCGTAAATTCAATCTCGTCCTGGCCACGATTGATCTTCGCCCAAGCACCACTAATGCCGTCGTAGCCCCGGATGAGTTTTTTGATCTCCTCGGCGATCTGGTTCTTGGCCTCCGAGTTTGGTCCGCGAAGTTCGAGCGACATTGGCTCGCCATTGCCGACGTTTTCCCGTTGGTGTTCCCGGCGCTCCTTTCCGGTGATTTCGGCATGGATGTAGAATGAATCGGCTTCTTCAATTTCGCCTACTAATTCCGTCCAGCGTTTGGCGATCTGGGCATTGGTTGGCCCGGGTTCGGAGCGTTCGCTCGGAGGCATCACTTCGACGACAATCTTGGCTCGCGATGAGTCGGGGCGGCCTTCGAACTCGGACGATCCCGTGATCCGTGCGACGTTGCGAATCAAGGTCTCACCAGTCCCTGGGTCGGTGTATTCCTTTTTTAGAGTCTCGGTCGCGGCGGTGATCCGTTCAACGTAGGCGTGTGTGCGCTCAAGTGGCAGATCGTTGGGTAGGTTTAGATCAGCGGAGATGCGTAAATTTTCCACGGACGGGAACGAAGCAAAACCCATCCGGCCGCCTGCCCAGTATCCAATCATCGCCATTGCAAGGGCAATGAAGAGAGCCAAGACCGAGAAGCGGAAACGGACGGCAGTTTTCAATATCGGGGTGTAAGCATGATCAACGAGCCATTCCAAGCCGTCGGCGAACTTTTTTTGAAAGCGGCCAAAGACACTGATGTTCGGACCCCGTGGGCGGATGTGTTTCAGGTGCGCGGGCAGGATCAGTTTCGATTCGACCAAAGAGAACAGCAGGACCGGGATCACAACCGGTGGGATCTGTCGGGCAAAATCTCCCCACCCTCCGCTAACGTATGAAAGAGGCACGAAAGCTGCGATTGTGGTTAGAATTCCGAAGGTCACAGGGACGGCGACTTCTTTCGTCCCAAGCACGGACGCTTCGAGTGGATCCATTCCCGTTCGCAATTTTGAGTAAACGTTTTCACCGGTCACAATGGCGTCATCGACGACCACTCCGAGTACGATGATGAATCCGAAAAGGCTCATCACATTGGCCGTGACGGGGTAGAGCTCAAAAAACGGGAGATCCATCGACATCACCAGGACACCGCCGGCGAAGCTGATCGGAATGCCGAGCACGACCCAGAACGCGACCTGCGGACGGAGGAAAAGACCAAGGATAAGAAAAACCAAAACACATCCTTGCAGCAGCGAGCTGGTGAGTGTTCCGAGGCGACCACGGATGGACAGTGAGCTATCGTTCCAAGCATAGAGATGGGTTCCTTTAGGCGCACGTGTTGAGGCGTATTCTTTGACCTGATTGGAGATCTCGATGGCATCCTCACCGCGTGCCCGTCGGACCTGAATAAACATCGCGGGCCGTCCGTTGAACTCGACGATTTTTTGATCTTCTTCAAATCCATCATTCACCTTGGCAACTTCTCCGAGCATCACGTCGGCGCCATTGGCGGCCCGGATCGGGATCTTTTCGAACTCGGCTGCCTGATAGGCCTGCCCTCGTGTTTTAACGACCAAGCGACCACTCTCGCTGCGGATCGTTCCGGCGGTTAGATTGATAGATGAATTGCGGATGGCGTCGGCCAATTCCCGGAAGGTGAGTTTGTAGGCCCGCAGCTTGGCAAGGTCTGCTTCGATTGAGATTTCGGTTTTGCGGACACCCTGGATATCAGCCCGGCTCACGCCGTCTAACTCAAGGATCTCCCGCTGTACTTTTTTGGTCGCTTGAAGTAGGGCCGCTTCATCAAGTTCGCCGGTAACTGCGACACTCAATACCGGAAGTCGACCACTGGAATCCGGAATGATAATTTTTGCCCGTTCGGTCTCGCCAGGAAAGGTTGAGATGGTGTCGACACGGCTTTTGATCTCATCGAGCAGTTTATCCAGATCAACGCCATCCTTGGCCTTGAAGTAAAACTTCGCCATCCCGGGCATGCCGTCAGAATTCACTTCGCGAATCCCGCTGATGCCTTCCAGCGCGCGCTCGACAGGGATCAGGATATTCTCCTCGATGTCCTTCGGTGTTCCGCCCCGGTAGGGCATTTCCATGTAGACGATCTCCCATGCGCTTGATTCGGGGACGACCTCCAGGGGCACCTTGTTCCATGCCGCATTGAACCCCGCTGCCAGGATGGCGAACATCAGGAGGTTGGCGGCGATGCCGTTGTTGGCGAACCAGCGGATCATCAGTCGATCTTTTCATCGTTGCCAGTGGTGGCAACCGGGGGTTCGTCTTCCGGAGAGGAGTCCGGGAGAATTTCAACCTTGGTGCCATCCGGGGTGTATACAAGGAAGGCGGTTGCGAGAAGGGTGCCATTGGCGAGGGATTCGTCTTTGACAATTAAGTGGGTGTCGTTTTCCCAGAGTGGGGTCACCGAGCGTTTGCTGATGATGTGAGAATCGCGGTCGACGACCGAAATACGTGAAAGTTGTCGGACTGCTTCGCGTGGAATCGCGATCACATTCTGGAGAGGCTTCCCGGGGATCTTTGCAGTGACGGGTTGTCCGATTCGAAGTGGTACCATGCCGGATTTTCGGCCGAAGGGATCGTCGATGCGGGCAATCGCAAAGAGGTCGAGTGATTGATCATTCAATGCGCCTTCGGTTCGTACGATCCGCGCATTCCACTCGGTTTCGTTACTCTCGTCCAAAGCATCGCGTAGGACAACTTCGACTGGCGGATCATTGGCCTCTTCCGGTAAATCAAGAAAGCGCATTTGGCTGGCCCCAATGGGAAGGCGCACCTCGGCGTAGTCTACGGCGAAGATAGAACCAAGGGCGCTGCCGCTGCCGATGGTCTGGCTGACCCCGATCATGCGTCGTCGTACGCGCCCGTTAAACGGTGCGCGAATCTGGCAACGGTCGAGGCCCCGCATCGCTTGTTCCAGTTGCGCGGTCGCGGCTTCGACGCGGGCTTCCGCTTCACGCAATTGGGGAACCCGAAGGACGAGATCGCTGGGCTCTTCTTCATAACCAAGATCAATCCAATCCAAGCGAGCCTGTATGGAGCGGGTCTTCTCCTGGGCATGCACCGCCTGTGCCTGTGCCAATTGCGACTTGGCGCTCGCAACGGTAGTTTTGAAATCCGCCTTGTCGAGCTCCACAAGAACGGTGTCCTTTTCGAAATAGGCTCCGTCTTCGAACTGAGGATGAGTTGTGACAATGCGACCACCCACTTGCGAGGTGAGGGTGATTTCATTGTGTGACCGCACGACTCCGTTGGTTTCGATCTGAGGTTTAAAGTCGACGACACTTAGTTCGACAACTTTGGTCTTCGGTAGCTGGGGGATTCCCGGTGGCTTCTTCTCGCGTGCTTCCGGTTTTATCCAGTGATTGAAAACAAACCAACCGGTGGCCAGAACAATGACTGGCAAAATCACACGGAAACTCCTTGCGATGACACCGACATGATTTGCCTCGCTTGAGCTGGTTTTGGATGCAGTTGGTTCTGACATTTGCCGTAGTTTTCGCTGTGAGGATAATATCCGGCATTCCTTTGCCTTCGATCAAAAACATCACTTCGACTTGCGGAAGGCGATCAAGTGCTTCTGTGTTCGAATGTAGAGTGAATTTTGATCAATGGCGGGAGTGGTCTCTGATTCCTCGCCGAGATCGTAAGAATGGATTTCTTTGAATTCCTTGCCGGTCGCAACAACCGAGATCACTCCATGACTGGCCACCAGATAAAGATGTCCGTTGGCGCCGACTGGAGAGGCCGTGCACTGACCGCCAAGGCTGGAAATTCTATTTCGATAAATGAGCTTCCCGTCATTTGCGTTGGTTGCCGCAAGTACACCTCCGGCACGAATCAGGTAGATGATGTCTTCGTGCAGAAGTGGAGAAGGAATCTCGGGAATGTTTTTATTTGCAGACCAAGTTGAGTGAGTGCTGGTCACGTCGCCGGAGCCGCCCGGGCGAACGGCCATGAGGAGTGGTTTTCCAGGCTTGTTTTTGAAGCCTTTGATAAACTCCTCTTCACTCCAGGCGCGGTCCTTGTCTTTGTCGAACCAACTTAAAATCCAGTCCACCCGTTCTTCTCGCTTTTGAGGATTTTCAGGCATGGGAAAGCCAAAGCCGGGATGACCTAGGGGAAGCTCCGGGCGGAAGGGAAAGGTGAAGGGCGGTTTCATTTCCGACCGTTCGATCCTTCCATTCTTGTTCTCGTCAAAGGGTAAGATCGAATCCCAGAACGGTTTGGGGTTGGTGTCTTCATCACCATCGCCACCCCGGCGTGATGAAGAGGCAAAGACATGATCCCGGTTGGCTACCGGCACCGCAATCGTCTCGCGTGAAAATCCGGTAGCGAACCATTTACCCTCGCCAGTCGAGGGATCATAAGCATTGAGCCGTCCGTCTCCCAGAACGACGAGATCAGCTCCATCCTTGTGGTTCCAAATGATGGGTGTCGACCACCCGCTGCGAGAGAAGGGGCGCACGGTCTGCCATACCTCCTCTCCAGTTTCCTTGTCGAAAGCAACGACCTTGGAACAACTTAATTTGCTGTCGGGTAAGTTTCGATCATCATCGAAAACCATGATCACCAGCTTCTCAAACCCGATGGGAGAAGTGGCCATTCCATACAAGGTTTTGGGCGTTGGAATCTCCTTGTTCCAAAGCTCGTTTCCATCGTGGTCGTAGCAGAGCAGCCCGTACGATCCAAAGTAGACGATGACGGATTGTTTATCGACCAGCGCGGTTGAGGCCGCCTGGCTCCCGGCCTGGTGAACTTTCTCAGACGCTCTCACCGGGGCGGCTCGTCGCCAAAGTTCCTTCCCGCTTTTCTTGTCGAAGGCGAGCGTTACTAACTCTCCGCTATTCGTTGCGGTAAGGAAAATACGATTTTGTGACAATATGGGGGACGAGAGTCCCTGCGGGACCGGAACACGCCACGCTTCGCAATCCTTCCCAATTCGTACGGGGGGCTGACAGCCAGTAGCAACTCCCGAACCATGCGGGCCGCGGAAACGATTCCACTCAGCGCTTTGTTCAGCCATCGTGGGGGGAATGAGAGAGGAGATGAAAGCGAACAGTTGAATGAGCAATTGGGTCTGTCTTTTGATCATGATCGTCTTGGACTCTTGAGCGCCACATTTCATACACTCTTGTTCTGTGGAGGTTTTGGGTACATCGCCACCAGTCAGGAATGCCGAACAATATATTTAAAGGGAACGGAGGTCCAAAAAGTTTTCGTGATTATCTGGGGTTGGGCGATGGTTCTCCGATCACTTTTTGCAGCCAGGTGCGGGCTTGTTGGCGGTAGGGGCTTTTCTTGTGCATCCAGAGGTCGGTGTGCGGGTGGATGACCCTGCCTTCAGGGATATTGAAAATCTTTTGGGTCGGGACGTCGAGAAAAGTGAAGCGAGCGAGATCGAGATGAGCGCCGAGATAATTTGTTTTTATGGCGGTGGCATTGGTGCTGCAGACGAGAAATGGACGTCCTTTGAGGCGGGCGAGGCGCTTCAGGGCAGCAGGACGATCGCTATGGGGGTAGTTCCATTTTCTCTCGCCATCGAAGTGGTCGTGGGTGAAGAAGCCCTTCCAAAGTGTTGCGATTTCGTCATCGGCGAGGCCGAGATAGCCGGCGGCAATCGCTCCGCGGGAGAATCCGCAAAAGAAGACATTCTTCGGGTCGCCACCAAATTGTTGGCAGATGCGCGGGACGTTGGCTTTACAATATTCGATGGTGGCCTGTCGGTCGCCCCACCACGTCACGGCGTTTTCCTGTCCGCCTTTTTCGACGTAGGGCATCGAGACCCAGATGACGTTCTTTCCGCCGCTCATGCCGTAGCCGAGATTGACGTCTTCGGCTTTTCCGGTGGAATTGCAGGCCAGCCATTTGTTTCCGGCGTATTCTATGATGACAGGGTATTTCTTCCCGGGATTCCAGTCGGTGGGAAGATAGAGAACATGGTGCACCTTGGTGCCCCGGTATTCCGGAGCGGTTTGGCGAACGCGTTTTCCGGGCGCTGGTTTTTCATCGGTCGTCACTGGGGAGGTGAGGTTCATGTCGGCGAAGACCTGTGGAGGGAAAGTCAGTGAGACGATCACCAGGACCATTGATTTGAGAGTTGAAAAAGGCATGCTTGACTCTTGAGGCCGTCAGATTAGCAGAATGACAAGATTGGCAAAGTCATTCCATAGGGGTGCACAGCTGGGTTTCCAAGCTTGCGGTGGAGTGCTTTGCGCACCATCTTTCGATGCTCGCGAAACCAGTATTGCCCATGAGACCCTTTCACCTGCTTCTTTTTCCTCTTTGTATTTTTTTGATGGGCTCCTCTCTCGGGGTCGCCGCTCCGGTGATCACGGAGTTTCAGGCAGACAACTCGTCCACCTTGAATGACGAAGATGGTAACAATAGCGATTGGATTGAGATTTTTAATCCAGATGGTTCGGATTACGATTTGAGCGGGTGTTACCTGACTGATGACCCGACCTTGCTCACGAAGTGGCAGTTTCCGGCAGGAACCAATTTGGAGGCCTCGAAATTTCTGTTGGTCTTTGCGTCCGATAAAGACCGGGCGACGGCGGGTTCCGAGCTACATACCAATTTCAAAATCTCTCCGGGAGGAGAGTATCTCGCTTTGGTGGCGGCTGATGGGACGACGGTCCTTTACGAGTATGTTGCGCCCTATCCCGTTCAATTTGAAGACGCCTCCTACGGCCTGGCGCAATTGGGAAACACCAACGACGAGACCTTCATCGATGTCGCGGCCAATTGCACCGTTCTGGTGCCGACAAATGGCGCGCTTGGAACGTCCTGGACGGCCACTGGCTTCAACGATACCTCGTGGACCAGCGGAACGACCGGAGTGGGCTACGAGCGAAGCAATGGTTACGACAGCTATTTTAACATCGATGTCGAAGGACAGATGTATAACCAGCGGACGGGGGTGTATCTTCGCGTTCCTTTTTCCGTCACCAATGTTGGGGAGATTTCAGCACTGGAATTGCAACTCCAGTATGATGACGGTTTTGTCGCTTATTTGAATGGTGTTCAGGTTACGTATGATCGCGCAAATTTACCGGTGGATTGGAGCTCCACGGCAAGCTCGGATCACACGGATTCCTCGGCCTCGCAATTTACTCCTTTTGATATTAGCGCATTTACAAGTGCCTTGTTGGAAGGGAACAACGTGCTGGCAATTCACGGCTTAAATAGAAATACAACGAGTTCGGATTTGTTGTTCCGTCCGAGGCTGATTGCGACAAGACTTTCGAATCCCTCCCTGGGAGGCCCCGGATATTTTCTCACGCCGACACCGGGTTCGGTCAACGGAACGGATCAAGGATTGCCTGCGAGTGAGGTGGTCATTTCTGTTCCGAGCCAGACCTTCACCAGCAGTTTTCAAGTGAGCTTGAGTGGGGCGGGTGCCGGACAAAGCATTCGCTATACCACGGATGGATCTGTGCCGACCCCTTCGTCTCCTCTTTACTCCGGCCCTCTCACCATTTCGCAAAGCACCCAGCTTCGGGCACGGGTGATCGGAGCGGGAAATGCGGAGGGCCCGATCGCCATGGCGAGCTATCTCTTTTTGAGCAGCGACGTCTCGGGATTCAGCTCTAATCTTCCGATTGTTATTTTGGAGAACTGGAACAGCGGAAAGCCAAACAGCGACACGGATGGATTTTGGAGCATTATCGAGCCGAATACGGGAGGAGATCAACGAAGCCATATGAGTGATGCGATGGCCGTTGCGACGCGTTGTAACATGAAGGTGCGCGGATCGTCTTCCTCGGGATTTGCCAAGTATTCCCTCTCGCTGGAAGCACAGGATGAAAATAAAGAAGACCAGGCGATTTCTCCCCTTGGGTTGCCGGAGGAATCCGATTGGGTTCTCAGTGGCCGCTATACGTTTGACCGGGCCTTGATGAGAAATCCCTTGATTTACCAGCTGAGTAACGAGACCGGCGAGTATGCCGTGCGGACTCGGTTTGTTGAGGTGTTTTTGAATACCGGAGGAGGAAACCTCTCTTATAGTGGTGATTACTTTGGGGTGTATACCTTAATGGAAAAAATCAAGAGGGACGGTGACCGGGTGGATGTCAAAAAGATCAGCCCGAGTGATGTCACGGAGCCGGGTGTCACGGGCGGATACTTGTGGAAGAAGGACCGACTTGATCCGGGCGACAGCGGATTCTCGGTGAATTCGATGGGGACTTTCGGTTGGGTTTACCCCAAGGAGGAAAATGTCGTTTCCGCACAATCGAGTTGGTTGAGAAGTCACCTTAATGAATTCGATACCGCGCTCTATAATGGGAGCTGGACCAATCCAACAACGGGAAAGCACTTCACGGAGTATATCGATAATTTTTCGTGGTTGCGTCACCATTGGCTGAATACTCTGGCAATGAATGTCGATGGTTTCCGGTTGAGCGGGTATTATTATAAGCACCACGACGAAACGAATGGCGGCAAAGTCGGTGCGGGTCCGATTTGGGACTTCGACCGCACGATGGGCTCGACAGACTCACGGGATAATAATCCTTCCGCTTGGGATGGTACGGGGGACTCGAGTAGAACCTACGGGGACTCTCGATTCCCATGGTGGGGACGCGCCTTGGAGAATCCCGATTTTCGGCAAGAGCATACCGACCTTTGGCAGGAGCTTCGTCAAACGACCTTCTCGACAAGTAATATTCACTCGGTGATCGATGGCTTTGTCGCGGAACTGGATTTCCAGGATCCGGGTGGCGTCAATCCCGGACTGGGAAGTTCCCCTCAGGCCCGGAATTTTAACAAATGGACTGCGGTAAGACCATCGGGTGGCTATACCAATCAGGTCAATGTTCTCAAGGATTGGCTGGAGGATCGCGCTGGTTGGATCGATAGCCAGTACACTCAACCTCCGTCGTATACGGTGGCGCCGGGACTGGTATTGGTGGGGACCAATGTGGGATTCAGCGGAGGGGGTGGCACCGTCTACTGGACCACCGATGGCAGTGATCCGCGACTTTCCGGTGGCGGAGTTTCCGGTTCGGCATCTACCGGTTCGCTTGCGAATGTCAGCTCGACGACCGTCCTCAGGGCGCGTGCCCGGAGTGGAACGGGACTGACTTCATGGTCGGGTGAAATTCAGGGCACCTTCCTCGTTGGGGCGTTAGCGAATGCCACGAACCTCTTGATCACGGAGATTCAATATGCTCCGGCAAACCCCAGCCCGTCCGAGCAGGCGGTTTCCGCAGATCCAGCCGATTACGAATGGATGGAGCTGACCAATATCGACACGACGACAATTGACCTGACCGATGTGCATTTCGAGGCGGGAATCGAATTCACTTTCACGGGATCAACCATCACGACTTTGGCCCCGGGAGCGCGGGTATTGATTGTGCGGAATCAAGCGGCCTTCGAGGCGCGGTATGGCTCGTCGCTGAATGCGAGCATCGCCGGGGAGTATATTCCTTCGCGACTGGATAATGCAGGCGAGAGGATTCATCTGGTCGATGCGCTTGGGAACACGATTCAAGACTTCACTTTTAATGACCAACAGCCTTGGCCTTCTGAATCCGGCTTCCCGGGATATAGTCTCGTCTTGATTTCGGATGGAGGAAGTGTGCCTGTTCATGACGACGCAAGTAACTGGCGGAGTAGCACTTTGATCGGCGGAAACCCAACGACCTCGGACCGGGTTGCCTTCGTCGGCGATCCACTGGGTGACGATGACGGCGATCAATTGAGCAAGTTGATGGAACACGCTCTGGGAACGAGCGATTCGGATGGCGGTGAAGGGCAGTCGAATCTCACCGTCGCCATCGAGACGCTCACGGTCGATGATGTGGCGAATTCGTATGTTACCATTACCTTCCAACGAAATATCGCCGCAGATGATGTGGACGTGTGGGTCGAAACAGGCAGTGATTTGGAGGGATGGAATACCGGTGAGGCTCATTCCGTTCTGGTATCACAGATTAATAACGGAAATGGCCTTTCGACCGTGAAATATCGCGCCGCCAATCCTTACAATATTGCCAGTCCTTCCTCGTGGTTTTACCGACTGGCGGCGGAGCTCAGATAGGTTGTAGGTTTCTGGGTATATTTGTCGATTTTATCGAGGGATTTCGGCGCGGCCCGAGGTGGTTCTACCTGACCAACGAATCGTGGGCGGAATTCGCGGGAGATCGTCCCGGAGACGAATTTTTGGTGTTCTTTTGGCGGAATAAGCAGTAGAGTTGTATCTCTTTCTCGCACACACAACAACACTGTCCATGAACTGGAAACCATTGATTAATTTTAAGTACCTGCTTGCCCACATCGCAATATTCTCGATTCCCGGAGCTTTGGCGGGCCCCATTATTTCGGAATTTATGGCGGACAATGATTCTGTTTTGGCGGATGAAGACGGAGATTTTAGTGATTGGATTGAGATTCGAAATCCAGACGCCTCCGCGATTTCTCTGGCTGGGTATCATTTGACTGATGATGTCGGGGATCTTACTAAATGGACTTTTCCAGCGGTGAATTTGAATGCCGGGGCGACTTTGGTGGTATTTGCTTCGAACAAAGACCGGGCACTTCCTGCCGGGGAGTTGCATACCAACTTCAAGCTGTCGGCGGGAGGTGAATACCTGGCCTTGGTCAAGCCGGATGGCGTGACCATTGAGAGTGGATTCTCGCCAAGCTACCCACCACAGTTTCCTGATCAATCCTTTGGTTTTGGGACGCCGGGGAGCACCAGCCAGGTGAATATCACCCCGACCTGGAGCTCGCCGGCGAATTTCAACAATGTGAAGTTGAACGGAGTGCAGTCGGCGACGCTTGGGTCGAGCTTCGATAGTATTGATGCGGATCTTGCCGGAAGCCAACTGCTCTATTATATGTGGTTTGATTTTTCGTCCCAGCTGGGAGCGATTACGGCAGGCGACGTCATTGATTCGGCAACGATGACCTGGAGCGGGGTCGCGACCGCCTCGATTTTTGGGGCCAGCGGGGTGACCTCGGAGCTGGGCGTGTTTCCGGTTCCCGATGCCAATTACGGAATCGATACCGTAGCGACGACTTACAACGACAATACCTTGGTAAATTATTATGCCGCCAACACGCCGGTTGATTCCTACACCGCGGTGCCGGGACAGACTCCCAC
Source organism: Verrucomicrobiaceae bacterium TMED86 (assembly GCA_002172625.1). Classification (GTDB taxonomy): domain Bacteria; phylum Verrucomicrobiota; class Verrucomicrobiia; order Verrucomicrobiales; family Akkermansiaceae; genus SW10. The sequence goes on from NHEN01000137.1 coordinate 23,120, forward strand.
GGCGACGTGGAATATTAAAAGCTTCGTGGAGGATTGGCGGGATAATCCCGGAGATCCCCAGCGCGGGCAGTTGATGATTATCAATAGCGCGCATCCCATGTTCATGGATTGGGACAACAGCGGGGGCGCACCGACGTTGAACGCGGTGGTTAATGTCACCTCTGATCCCAATGCGCCCGCGCCACTGGTTTACTTTGATACGCCAACTCCGAACGCTGCCAATACCGGAGGTCAGGCTGCCGGTCCGGTTTTTGGGACAGTGACCGAAAATCCTCCCCAGCCAACGGGTGGCGATCTGACCGTGACGGCACAGATTTCAGGTTCGGCTGATCCAGTCTCGACGGTGGTAGTCTATTATCGCCTGGCCTTTGGTGCAGAGACCCAGCTGGCGATGATGGATGATGGAGTTGCTCCTGATGCTGCCGCGGGTGATGGAGTTTATACCGCGAACATTCCGGCTTCGGCTTTGCAGAATGGCGAAATGACGCGTTGGCGTTTTGTCGCGACGGATACCAGTGGTGCCCAGACCAAGGAGCCGGCTTTTCGGGATCCGGTGGATTCCCATCAATACTTCGGGACGGTGCAGGCTGATCCTACGATCACGACGAATCTCAACGTGCTGGATTGGTTTATCCAGAACCCGTCCGGCGCTAATAATACTACCGGAACGACCGGAGCGGTTTATTACAAGGGCGAGTTTTATGACAACGTGCACTTCAATCGTCACGGGCAATCGACCGGGGGCTTTATCAAGAAGAGTTACAATATTGATTTCAACAAGACCCAGCGATTTCTCTGGAGCGACGAAGCGCCACGAGTGGCTGATATCGATCTGCTGACGAACTGGGCTGACAAGTCGAAGGTGCGCCATCCTTTGGCCTGGGAGATCATGCGGGAGTCCGGGGTTAACGCGCACTTTGCCTTTACTATCCGGGTGGAGCAGAATGGCCAGTTCTTTAGTACGGCGGACTTCGTAGAAGACGGGGATGACATCTATTTGGAGCGGGCCGGCCTGAATCCGGATGGCGCGATGTATAAGGTCTACAGCAATCGCTTGAACAAGGATCAGGGGAACACCGGTTATTCCGGCGTCGAGAAAAAGAATCGCAAGTCGGAAAACAACGACGATCTGCAGGCGCTCATTGACGGGCTCGATTTGACGGGCTCGGCCTTGGAAAACTACATGCGCGACAACGTTGATATTCCCAAGACCGTCAATATGTTGGCGGCCAACTCGGTGATCCGAAACATCGATATGCACAGTAAGAACTGGTACATTTACCGCGATACCGGGAAGACTGATGAGTGGGCGATTCTGCCCTGGGATCTGGATTTGTCGCAAGGCCGGGTTTGGAATTCCCAGAACACTTATTTCGACAATAACGTTTATACCAACGGGCTGGTAGTCACCGGCAATTCCATTCGGCTTGTTTCCCATCTTTTTAATAATTCCGAGACGCGTGCGATGATCCATCGTCGCATTAGGACTTTAGCGGATGAGTTTCTGCAGCCGGAGAGCACCCCCTTGGTGGATCGTTGGTATGAACGGCGATTGGATGAACAGGCGGCCTTGATCGACGATCCCTTGATGGCGAAATCAGACGCCCAGCGCGACTTTGAAAAGTGGGGATCGTGGTTGCAGGGGAATGGAAGCTCGGTGCCTTATACCACGAACAATGTGGCCGTGGAATCGATGGCGGAGGCAATTGTGCGATGGAAGAACGAGTATCTCCCCGGACGTCGCAATGAGATTTACAACAACCAAACGGTTGGCAACGGCGGGGAAATTCCTGATGAGCAAATCGGTCAAGCCTCGGTTACCTTGACCCCATTAGTGCAAGCAGGCGATACCGGATACGGGTTTGTTCCCACCGATAATAGCCTGGGGGCGACGTGGCAGGGCGCGCCAGCCAATGAACCCTTCAGCACTGCCGGTTGGTTCAGTGGTCCGACAGGCTTTGGCTACGATAGAGGCAGTGGCTATGAGACGTTGATCGGGACGGATGTAGAGGCGGCAATGGCGTCGAGTACTACGATTTATATTCGTGTCCCTTTCAACGTCACTGACCCGGCGGATTTCGATAGTTTGGAACTCCGCATGCAATGGGACGATGGCTTTGTCGCTTATCTCAATGGTGATTTCCTATTCGCAGCTAACAATCCCGCATCCGTGAATTACCTGTCGTCTTCAGACGGGAACGGACCGGAAGCAAATGCCGGAAGCTTCAATATTTATGACGTCACCTCAAAGTTGGGTTCCTTGCAAGCAGGGCAAAACATTCTTGCGATTCACGGATTGAACCAATCGACCGGGAGTAGTGATTTCATTATCAGGCCCGAGCTCTATGGCGGAGCGACAACCGCTCCCGGCGGCGGGCATCCCGCTCTTTCGTTTGGGACGATCGAATTCAGCCCGGCATCTGGAAATCAGGATGAGGAGTTTGTTGAAATCACAAATCCGTTTAGTTTCGCGGTGGATATTTCCGAGTGGGAGATCACTGGAGGAATTGAACATACCTTCGCTCCAGGCACGGTGATTGCGTCGGGTGGCAGCCTCTATATTTCTCCTGATGTGAATACTTTCCGCGCCCGATCAGTGAGTCCGAAGGGAGGTGAGGGCCGGTTTATCCAGGGGAAATACAGCGGACATTTATCGAGCTTTCCTGAAACACTGAACTTGCTCGATGCCGGTGGGAATCTCCTCACGACGACAACTTACGCTGGGGATCCCTCCGACGCGCAGCTCTACCTCGTGGTGTCGGAAATCATGTATCACCCGGACGGCGATGGCTTGGCGGAGTTTATCGAGCTCACCAATATCAGCGATACCGTGACCTTGGACCTCACTGGCGTGAAGTTTGTGCAGGGCGTTGAATTTGATTTCACTGGATCAGCCGTGACCAGTCTCGCGCCGGGAGCGCGGGTGCTGCTTGTTCGTGATGCAGCTGCTTTCAATGCCGCTCATGGAGGTGGAAATCCGGTGGCGGGAGAGTTTGCCAATTTGAGTCGACTTAATAATGACGGTGAGACCCTCAAGTTGGAGGATGCCCTTAATGGCACGATCCGGGAGTTCACTTACAACGATGCCGCGCCCTGGCCGGTGGCAGCGGATGCCGGTTATAGCTTGGTCCTGGTTAATCCAAACGCGAATCCAGATCCTGATGTGGCTGCGAACTGGCGTTCGAGTGCGCTGCCGGGTGGAAGTCCGGATGCGTCCGATGCCATTATCGCACCGGTCAATCCCACGGGTGATCTGAACGGAAATGGCATTGCAGATTTGGTCGACTACGCTCTGGGGAATGACCTCGGAAGCGCCCCCATTGCCTCGAGTGTGAGTTGGCAAACCTACGACATCGATGGCAGCCCGCAGAGTATGCTGACAATGAGCTATCCACTCAGTATTGGTGCGGATGGTGTGACGGTGGGAGTTGATGCTTCGACTGATCTCGCCAATTGGCAGGATGCCGCGGCGAATACCGAAGTGGTCAGCGAAGTGAATCAAGGCGATGGCCGCAAGATCATGACGGTGCGCTTCACCCCGCCGATCGGAGCAGGGGAGAGGCAATTTCTTCGCTTGAGAATCGAGGAGAACTAAACGCTACCTCTTTTCATACTTCCATCGCCGAATCTGGGAAAGGTTGGGGATGCCTTTCATGATTTCGAGAACGTTGCCCTCTTCATC